>JBBEBN010000280.1:0-17840 GCA_040882305.1 Cyclobacteriaceae bacterium | reverse complement strand
ATTTGACAATTGCTGAATCTATTTCATTGCGCACGGGTCCTCTTAACGAGTCTGAGGTAATTGAAGAGGGCTTAATTTACACCTCACATTGCCAAATTGCAGAATTGTTTATTCCTCCAGTGCTCTCTGCGTGATCTTCTCATCAATACGCTTGGTATTCTTCGCTCCCATTTCCCTGATCTTCTCAGCCTGGTTGATGAGGTTGCCCCTTCCGGTGACGAGTTTCTTCATGGCGTCTTCATAGGTGTTTTTCGTGGAGTTTAACTGCGTACCTACCTTAACCATATCGTCCATGAAAAGTTTGAATTTGTCATAGAGCTTTCCGCTTTCTTCCGCGATCTGGAAAGCGTGCTGGCTTTGTTTATCCATCTTCCACATACTGGCTATGGTACTCATGGTGGCAAGCAGGGTGGTTGGGCTCACGATAACAATCTTTCTTTCCCAAGCGTAGTTAAACAGATCATGGTCTGCCTGGAGGGCCAGTGAAAATGACGACTCGATGGGAACAAACATCAGGACAAAATCGGGAGTATTGAACTCCAGCGAGCTAAAATAATTCTTCTCACTGAGAAGTTTCACATGGCCTTTCAGGGAATCGATATGCGCTTTAAGAAATTTGGGCCGCGCATCTTCATTTTCTGCGTTGACGAATTTGTCATAGGCCACAAGCGATACCTTGCTGTCAATGATGATGTGACGTTTGTCGGGTAACAACACCAGGTAATCGGGCTTGATCGTTTCTCCTCCTGCATTGGTTGTGATCACCTGCTTCCGGTATTCTCGGTCTTTTGTCAGGCCTGACCGTTCCAGCACGGTTTCCAGTATAACTTCTCCCCAGTCCCCCTGTTTTTTCGTGTCGCCCTTTAACGCGCGGGTAAGGTTGTTGGCTTCCTCGCTGATGCGATTATTGAGCTCGTATAGCTTCTTGACTTCTTCGCGAAGGCTGATCTTGTCGCGCAACTCCTTGTCATAGGCTTCTTCCACTTTCTTTTCAAAAGTGAGGATCTTGTCGCGGAGCGGATTGAGCAGTTCGCTCATGCTGCTTTTGTTGAGATCGGTGAATTTGGCACTGTTCTTTTCCAGGATTTCATTGGCGAGGTTTTTAAATTCCGCGGTAAACTTTTCCTGGATGGTGTCCACCTCTTTCTTGCGTTCTGCCAGCTTTTCTTCCAGATTGCGATAATCAGCCTCGCTGGCTGAAAGACTGTTGTTCAGTTCAAGCACTTTCTGGCGTTCGGTTTCCAGGTACTGTTTGGTTTCTTCCAGCTGCGCCATTAGGTGTTTGTTCTTCTCCTGCCCGATGAGCACGGCCGAGTTACCGACCTGCCTTACCGCCGCGACCTTGAAACGCGCTACGAACCAGCCTCCTGCAGCGCCCATCACTAAACCGGTAATGATTAATGCTATCTCCATTCCACACAAAGTTATTTAATTCCTGTGTATGAAGGTCACTTTTTGTTTTGACAACTAGTGTCCAATGCGCGAAAGGGTCGTTTTGAGTACCTGGATTGACCCCACGCAAAGTCGTGGCGCCTGATTCGCATATATCGGGACATGAAAATCGCCCAAAACTCCTTAGATTTGTCACCTTGAAATTAGAAATTTATGGAAGTAACGATTACCTCGAGTCATCAGGCTATTGTACTAGAGGAAAAATATGGCGCCCATAACTACTATCCGCTGCCTGTCGTGTTGACCAGAGGCGAAGGGGTATTCTTATGGGACCTGGAGGGAAAACGCTATTTTGATTTTCTTGCCGCCTACAGCGCGGTGAATCAGGGCCATTGCCACCCCAGGATCGTCCGCGCTTTGACTGATCAGGCAAAGGAGCTCACCCTGACTTCACGCGCTTTTTACAACGACAAGCTGGGAACAGCAGAGAAATATATATGTGAAACATTCGGCTACCAGAAGGCGCTGTTCATGAACAGTGGCGCGGAAGCAAATGAGACCGCCATTAAGCTGGCCCGCAAATGGGGGTACGGGAGAAAAAATATTCCCACTGACAAAGCCGTGATCGTTGCCGTGAGAAATAATTTTCACGGAAGGACGACCACCATCATTTCAGCGTCTACTGACCAGGATGCGCGTCGCGATTTTGGTCCCTTCATGCCGGGATTTGAGATCATTGACTATGACAGTGTTCCTGCGTTGGAGAAAGCGCTGGCTAATCCGCAAGTATGTGCCTTGTGGATCGAACCGATCCAGGGCGAGGCTGGGGTTTATGTGCCGCGGGAGGGATACCTGAAGGCTGCAGAGAAATTATGCCGCGACCACAATGTGCTGCTCATGCTTGACGAGATCCAGACGGGCATAGCCCGAACTGGAAAAATGCTCGCCGCCGACCATGAAGGCGTACGCGCCGACATTTTGATCCTGGGCAAAGCGCTTTCCGGTGGAATATTACCGGTAAGCTGCGTGCTGGCAGATGACGTGATCATGTTGTTGATCAAACCGGGCGAGCACGGCTCGACGTTTGGAGGGAACCCGCTCGCCGCTGCAGTCTGTATCGAGGCTTTACAGGTTGTCAAAGACGAAAACCTCGCAGGCAATTCCGAGAGGCTTGGCGCCATCTTCCGCAAGCGCATGACCGGGTTGATTCAAAAAACAAAATTGATCAAACTGGTACGTGGCAAAGGATTGCTGAATGCCATTGTGATAAACGACGCACCTGAAAGCAAAACCGCATGGAACCTCTGTGTGGAGTTTGCGAAAAACGGACTGCTTGCAAAACCCACTCACGGCAATATCATCCGCCTGGCGCCCCCACTGGTGATCACGGAAGATCAGGTTCATGAGTGTTGTGACATCATTGAAAAAGTGGTGCTCGCCTACGGCAGGTAAAATTTTTCCGTTTTATTAGAAGGGAAATCCCCTGTTGAGCGCGTTAAACAGGATTAATATTCCATTGTCGTAAATCACGGTGCAATTGCTCGGGGCTTTGGAACACAATAGTATTCAGGCCCAGGGCTTTTGCGCCATGAATATTGTGAATATTGTCGTCAATGAAGACTGCTTCCCTGGGTTTGACGTTGTAGCGCTCAAATAATATTTGAAAAAATTCCGGAAGGGGTTTCCGGCACTTCTCCACACCAGAGACAACAATGCCTTCAAACCAGTGGAGAAAATGAAAATTCTTCAGCGCCCACGGAAACGTTTCGGCCGACCAGTTTGTCAGGGCATATAATCTGAATTTTCCCGACTGTTTGATTTGCTGGAGGATCTCAACGGTCCCCCCGATCGGACCGGAAATGGTTTCCTGCCAACGGGAATACCATGCCGCGATGGGTACCCTGTATTCGGGATGTTTCGCGATGAGTTCTCTTGTCGCCTCTTCAAAAGATCGCCCTGCATCCTGCTCGTCGTTCCATTCCGCAGTACAGATATTTTCAAGGAACCAGGTGACTTCCTCTTCAGTCTTAAAGATCTTCCGGTACAAATAACGGGGGTTCCAATCAATAAGAACCCCTCCCAGATCAAAGATGACTGTGTTGATATTTTCAGGCATGCCAGTGTGGATGTTTAGTAAAGGCCAGACAACTTGGCCGCAAATATAGCTTCAATCTTTAAATCTGTAAAAAGTGGTTTATGCCACGCTACCCGGTCAGGAGAATAATTTTTCCTATGTGACGGTTGCTTTCCATCAGTTCATGCGCTTGCGCCGCCTCGGCTAATGGAAAAGTTTTGTGGATCACGGCCCTGAATTTTCCCGATTCAATAATAGGCCAGACATTCTGAAGAACGGTGCATGTGAGTGCTGCTTTAAAATCTGCCGCTCTGGAGCGCAGCGTACTTCCCGTAATGGTTAAACGTCTGCGCATGATGTCCAATGCATTCCATTCGGCTTTCCCTCCTTTTATGGCGTTGATGAAGACCAGTCTGCCTTCTTCCTTCAGCAATCGTATGTTTTTAGGAATATAATCACCGCCTACCATATCCAGGATGACATCCGCGCCTTCTGCCTTCAGGACATCTTCAAAATCCTGTGTTTTGTAATTGATCGCCACATCGGCTCCCAGTTGCTTGCAAGCGAGGCACTTGTCGTCGTTCCCTGCGGTAATGGTCACTTTTGCCCCCCGCGCTTTACCCAGCTGAATTGCGGTGATTCCTACACCGCTGCTTCCTCCGTGCACGAGCAAATGTTCCCCACTCTTAAGCCTTCCGCGTTCAAACACGTTGTGCCACACCGTTAATACTGTCTCAGGCAGCGATGCAGCTTCCCGGAAATCCCAGCCTCGCGGTATTGGGAGACAGTGGTCTTCGTCGGTTAATGCGAATTCAGCGTATCCCCCTCCACCCAGCAGGGCGCATACAGCGTCCCCGGGTTTCCACCTCGTAACTTGTTCGCCGCATCTTTCTACTACTCCTGACACTTCCAGGCCGGGGATCTCTGCCGGGACTCCGGGCGGCGCCGGGTAATTACCTTTTCGCTGAAAAGTGTCAGGACGATTGACACCTGCAGCCTTCACTTTTATCAGCACCTCGCTGCCGGAAGGTGACGGAGTGTCGCGCTCCTGAAGTTGTAGTACATCAGGTGGTCCCGGCTGTGTGATAACAATGCATTTCATACCATCAGCTTTGAAAAACTTTGTAACAACGGTTGACGATAGATCAGGTTTTAATTCCCCCTAAATTAAGTTTACGGTAAACCTGTTCTGCAATGACCTCGGCAGAAATTCTTGTAAGACAGGGAAAACCTCCCACGTAACAAGTCTCACGCCCGTAAACAGAGCATGGCCTGCACGGCAACTCATCTCGGGTTATCTGAAGGATGGCAGCCTCTTTTGCATACGGAGCAAATCCCACGTCAGGATGTGTGCCTCCCCAGATTGAACACACAGGCACTCCGGCCAGCGCTGCAAGATGCATATTGGCGGAATCAACACACACCATTACATCCAGGTGTTTCATTAGTGCAATCTCATGGCGGATCTTCAGCTCGCCTGCTGTGACGACACATGCCTCCGGATATTTATTTCGAAGGTTTTCAAAATATTTTATCTCTTTGTCACCACCGCCGAAAAGAAAAAACTTCGCCGGGGTTTTCTCCAGAATGGTTGCAATGAGGGTAGAGTAGTTTTCAAGAGGCCAGATCTTGCTCGCGTGCATGGCAAAGGGTGCCAGACCAATCCACTTTTGCTCTTTTTTAAGACCTTTGCTTTCCAGCCATTCACGGGCAACAGTTTGCAGTGTTTCGTTTAGGTCAAAATAGGGGGGAGGCAACAGGTCGAAGGAAAAACCTGCCTTTTCAAAGGCGGCCTGATAGCGCTCAATTGTGTGAGGCAGGCGACTCGTGATCTTATTTTTCTTCCTTGAGAAAGCTTTTTTTTCCTTTCTGCCTTTGTCAAAAACAACTATGTCTGCAAAGAAAAGTTTAAAGAATGTTCTAAGGAGCCCGCTTCGGATGTGATCATGAAGGTCTATCACAACATCATAGGAAGCTTTTCGGATAAGGGTCCTGAAAAGGTCCCCCATTCCGAAAATTCCATTGTAGGTATTGTCGACGTCGGCAGGAAATACTTTTACTCTTTCAATATCGTAGAAGAAAGGTGCAAACCTCGGGCGGGTAACCACGGTAACCTCAACATTAGGATGGGCGGCGACGAGCGAACGGATCACGGGAACGATAAGCGCCACGTCGCCCATGGCGGAAAAACGAATAACAAGAATCTTTACGAGTGGCACGCGCTGAACATAGGTGAAGAAAAAAATAAATTATAACCGGCACCCGACATCTGACCCCATCAGCGGCTTTCTGAGGAGGATTTATAAAGCACCGGATTTAATGTTGAATCGTTGTACATCTTCATTTGTCTGTACACCTTAAACCTGCGTGTACCCGATCCGATATCCTGTATTAATTCGTCGAAAGCCACCTGCATGTCCCCTTTTTGATCCTCAAGGATCACGAGCTTATCCCGGCATTTTCCGATATGCTGGGCGCTTACATCCTTCCTTTCAGTCTGCTCCTTCATATGATAGATCTTCAGAAGCAGAATGCTCATCCGGTCTAAAAGCCACGCGGGTGTTTCAGAATTTATCCGTGTGCCGTTCTTATACTTCACATGGCTGAAGGCTTTCAAAAAAAAATCATCCATTCTTTCCACGGTATCGGTACGCTCCTGGTTTGATTTGTCGATTCTGCGCTTGGTGCCCAGCCCTTCGGCAGGATCAATGTCAGGGTTTCTGATAATATCTTCCAAATGCCATTGCACGGTGTCAATCCAGTTCTTGCGGTAAAGCAGGGATTCAAACGAGTCATCAGCAAACGGATTTTTTATAGCCGCATCGACAGCATTCTTCAAATGATAGTCATCAATACTTTTTTGAAAGACCGTGTAACATTCGTCCGCTGAAAGCATGGCTTCTGGTTAATTGATCGCAATTTAACGCACGATGGACGAGGTACAAAGGAGGAACTCAGAAGATTTTTGGGCTTTAACGTAGGCCTCACCTGTCCGGAAGGACATTCATTAAATGTTTTTTTTCGAGTAGGGGTAAAACTCTTGCCGATTGTCATAACCCCGACGTCCAATTCCCGTAAATTACACCTATTAATCTCAAGAAAAAGGTGAGTTTACCAGAGCAACTGCAAAAGGACGCGCTGTCGGTGGGCGATATAACTGCTTTTGAGATGCTATTTAGAACGTACTATCAGCCTTTATGCCACTACGCATACACCTTTCTTCAGGACAGGGAGGACGCGGAAGAGATCGTACAATCCACGTTCCTGTTAGTCTGGGAGAAGCGCGAAACCCTTGCCATCCGCACTTCCGTCAGGCCTTATCTGTACGCGATGGTGCGCAATGCATGCCTTAATGTGATCAAACACGAAAAGATCAGGCAAAAGCACGCGGGGGAAGAGATTGCCCTTGCAGACCGCAGTCACGATTCTGTGACCCATACGGTAGTATCCAATGAACTTGAGTACAGAATAAAAGTGGCCATGGAAGAATTGCCCGAGCAGTGCCGCATGGTCTTTAAATTAAGCCGTTTTGAAGAATTGAAATATTCCGAAATAGCGGAGCAATTGCATATCTCCGTTAAGACTGTGGAAAACCACATGGGGAAGGCGTTAAAGATCATGCGCGAACAATTAAAAGATTATTTGCCCCTGGTCATTGTATTCTTAAACGGATTTTTGAATTGAGCTTGAATACAGAATCGCATCATATTGAAGATCTGATCGCCAATTACCTTGCGGGCGAAGCAACACCGGACGAAGTAGCGCTTGTTGAAAGGTGGAGGAAGGAAAGTGAAAGCAACCGGAGGTACTTTGATCATCTGAAACTGATCTTTGAAAAGGCAGCAACAATTCCTGTTTCCGAAACATTCAATGCCGACCGCGCGTGGTCAAAACTGCGGTCGAAGCTACCGGAAAAAGGCAGGGTTAAAACCATTCCACTCACTTCAGATGCCTTAGGGTATAAAGTTATCCTCCGTATTGCAGCAGGGATCACTATATTTTTGGCCGTCGGATTTTTTGCCTACAATTTTTTCCGGACGGATTCGGTCCCAAAGATGGAATTACTTGCGGATAAAAACATAGAAGCCGATACGCTCCCCGAAGGCAGCGAGGTGTTTTTGAACCGCAAAACAAGGATCGAATACTCCTTTGACAGGAGTAAGAATAGCCACACGGCGAAAGTGGTTGGCGAAGCCTATTTTAATATTAGCCATCATGACGATAAAACTTTTATTGTTCAGGCAGATGAGACTTTCATTAAGGATATCGGCACCTCCTTCAATGTGAAGGCATACCCTGGGGCAGCCACTATCGAAGTCGTGGTGGAAGAAGGAGAAGTGGTGTTTTATACCCAAGGAAATCCTGGCATATATTTGAAAACCAATGGAAAGGGTGTCTACGACAAGACCACGAAGACTTTCACAATTGCCGAACCTGAACCAAATGTCGCAGCCTACAAGACCAGATTTTTCAGTTTCAGTAACCATTCACTGGAATCGATAGTAAAAATGCTTAATGAAGTTTATTCTACTAAGATCGAGATTGCCGAGAACCTGAAAGCATGCAGGCTTACGGTTTCCTTCAATGACGAAAGTATAGACGAGATCGCCAGCATCATCGCGGAAACGCTCGGACTCACAGTTTCAAAATCCGGCAATGTAATCACCCTTAAGGGCACAGCCTGTCCTGCACCGCAACCATGATGAGATCAATAAACTGTTTACTGCTGATCTGCGGATCCTTTTTAGCCAGTTCCCAAGCACCTTTGCTGGAACGAAAGATCTCCCTTTCTATCAGCAATGAACGGCTGGAAGTTTCGCTAAAGAAAATTTCTCAAGCCGGCGGTTTTACCTTTTCCTACAATCCTGCAATTGTTAACGATGACAGGATCATCAGCTATAATTTTATCAATAAATCTGTCAGGGAGGTCCTGGATGAGATCTTTAAGGGATCCGTACAGTACAGAGCCCGGGGAAAATATATCATTCTGACTGCTGGCCAGAACAAATCTGTTGAGAAGGAGCCCGCTATTGTTGCCGGTTATGTTGTGGATGAGGCCACCGGCCAAAAATTAAAGGACGTCAGTATTTATGATCCCGTCACGCTCACTTCAACCATCACCGACTCATACGGATATTTTGAGATCAAGATCGATAAACCCTCGCCGGATCTCATCCTGTCCGTTAACAGGCGCAACTATGCCGACACACTCGTGGTACTCCCTTCGCGTGGGAGGCTGCTCAACATTCCGATCAGGATCGATAAGGAGATGGTAGCTGTTTTGGGCGACAGTTTACAAAGGAAAATGAAACGCTTTTGGACAAAACAGGTCCTGTGGTTTGAGAATATTAATCTTTCGAACATTGATGATACTATTAACAGAACCACCCAATTCTCGCTTGTTCCTTTTGTAGGAACGAATCACAAGCTGAGCGGCCACGTGATCAATGACTATTCCCTGAACATTTTAGGGGGCTATGCGCTTGGGGTGAGGAAACTGGAGATCGGAGGATTGTTCAATCTTGTGAGGGGAGATATGGGCGGTGTTCAATTTGCCGGGTTGCTGAATCGTGTTGGTGGTGAGATGAGCGGTGCTCAGTTTGCGGGAATCTTCAACGGTAACAATGAGATTTCCCGGGGCGTCCAGTTTTCAGGTGTTCTCAATCTTAATCTATCAGAATCGGAAGGCGTTCGATTCGCCGGGATAAGCAACATCACCACAGGGTTGCAAAATGGACCGCAGGTGGCCGGTGTGTTCAACCTTTCCGCAAAAAATGGCGGGCCGTTTCAACTTGCAGGTGTGTACAACATGACTGCGAAAGAGATGAAAGGGTTTCAGGGCGCAGGCGTGTTTAACTTTACTGGAAAATCCATTAAAGGCACCCAGCTGGCGGGCGTACTGAATTTTACCGGAAAACAGGTGACGGGAGCACAGGTTTCCGGCGTATTGAATTATGCCAAACAAGTAAGCGGATCACAGATCGGTCTGATCAATATTTCGGACAGCCTTCGCGGTGTGCCGATAGGTTTCATGAGCCTTGTCTGGAAAGGGTATCATAAAATTGAAATATCCGCAGATGAGATCTTTTACAACAACCTTTCCTTCCGAACGGGGGTGCGGCAGTTCTATAATATCTTCACTGCAGGGGCCAGGCCGTCCACGTACAAAGATGATGAAACGTTCTGGACCTTTGGCTACGGTATCGGAACGGCTCCCAGGCTTTCGCGCAAAATATTTTTAAACCTGGATTTGACATCCAACCAGATCGTTGAGGGGAATGCTATCGAATCCGTAAACCTCTTGAATAAAGTGTATGTCGGGTTTGACTATCAGGCCTTTAAAAAAATGTCTTTGACATTCGGGGCGACGTTAAATGGGCATATTACCGAAAATTCTTTTGACCCCGCACCCTCCATATTTACTCATTATCAGCCAAAAGTTTTTTACAGCCGTAGCATCGGGTCTGATCACAATATGAGAATGTGGGTCGGAGGAAAAGTAGGCCTGCGGTTTTTGTAAGAAGTGATCCGGTTGGTATGATAATTATCCGATGTAATGAGTTACCATCAAAATGTGCAGGGTTTGGTTTAAGCAGTCTGCAAGACAGGCCTTTGCCCCAAGGTTCTCAGAATGCGCGCATGTGCCTGTAGTGCGCCAATGAATGTAGGCTCTGCTTTGTAGGGCAGGCCAAATTCTTTAGCAGTGGACTCCACGATCGTTGCGATCTTTCTGTAGTGTACATGGCAGACACCCGGGAACAGGTGATGCTCAACCTGAAAGTTTAATCCACCGACATACCACGACAATATTCTGTTCTTATTGGCGAAATTCGTGGTCGTGTGCAGCTGATGGATAGCCCAGCTGTTGTCTATTTTTCCATTCGAGTCAGGAAGGGGATATTCCGTTCCGTCGATCACATGGGCAGGCTGAAAGATAATGGCTAGAATGAAGCCCGCGATATAATGCATGACAAGAATGCCTATGACGACTTGCCACCATGTTACTGAAAGCACCAAGGCAGGGATAACAAAGATATACAGCACATAAATGAATTTGGATAACAACAACACAGTCCATTCCGTGCTGAGGCTCGCCCTTTGCTTTTTAACCAGACCGTCTTTCTGATATTTCACGATGCGTACATAGTCTTTCACCAAAACCCAAACCAGGGTCATCAGTCCATAAAAAAACCATGCGTAAAAATGTTGAAACCTGTGAAACGATTTCCACTCGCCGTGAGGGCTCAAACGCAAAACACCCCTTGGGCTGATGTCTTCGTCCACGTCGTGAATGTTGGTGTAGGTGTGATGCAATACATTGTGCTGAACTTTCCAGTTGAAGGCATTACCACCCACAACATTTAAGGAAAGCCCGAGCAGGTTGTTGACCCATTGCTTTTGTGAATAGGCGCCGTGATTGGCGTCGTGCATTACAGATAGACCGATACCTCCGACCGCAACGCCCATCACTGTGCAGAGGCCGAACATCCACCAAACATTTGTAACTACACTGGTGATCATGAGCACATAAGGCACCGTGTACAATGCAAACATGAACACCGTCTTGATGATCATTTCGCTGTTGCCAGTGCGGCTGAGATTTCTGCTTTTGAAATACTCGTTGACGCGTTGATTTAAAGTAGAATAGAATTCAGGCTTCGCTGAAGAAAAACGAATAGGAGACTTCATAGGTTTTGCGAGGTCGGCAATGCGCCTGGTTGCTTTAAAATCAAGAAAAGATCATACAAAGATAAGAAGATTGCGCTTATAAATGGATCTAAACGGCGAAAATAGCCTTACAGCCTTCAGTTTAGGGTAATTCGGCAATAATCGTGCGGCCTCCTCTGGTAAGATCTCCTGCTTTTACAGTTATTGTTGCTTCCAGGGGCAGGAAAATATCCACGCGAGACCCGAACTTGATGAAGCCAAATTCCTGGCCCTGTTCGATGACCTGGCCTTCTTTGATGTACCATTTAATGCGACGCGCCAGCGCCCCGGCTATCTGTCGGAAAACCACCTCAACTCCGTTTTGCATTTTTACTGCCACAGTAGTTCGCTCATTCTCTGTGCTGGACTTTGGATGCCAGGCCACCAGGTATCTCCCGGGATGGTATTTGAAAAAACTGATCACCCCTGAAACAGGTGCGCGGTTCACATGCACGTTCACCGGCGACATAAAAATGGACACTAGTTTTTTACGCGCTTTAAAGTATTCTGTCTCTTCTGTTTCCTCCACCACCACCACTTTGCCATCAGCGGGTGCCAGGACATGTTTCGTGTTGGGGGTTATTTCAAAAACCGGATTTCTAAAAAACTGAAGGATCAATAAATAAAAGATCACACTCACCAGTATCGCTGAATTCTGGATCAGCGGACTTTGTGGATAAAATGAGAAGACGACCCAGTTAAGACTGAAGAGAACGATTAATAGAATAAATAATACCGTATGCCCCTCGCGATGTATCGTCATTGAATAAAAAAATTTAATTGAAGCGGGCTACAAATCTAATTATTTCCTGTCGACGCCGCAGCTCCGACTTACAACTTATAAATTGCAATAAATTACGACTTTTAATAGCCTCCGCGGTACTTATAGGTTTTTGCCACTTTATCTATTGCGACCATATAGGCTGCAATGCGCATGGAGACATTATATTCCCTCGAAATTTTATACACGTTGCTGAAAGCATCTTTCATGATCCGGTCGGATCGCCGGTTCACCCGGTCTGCAGTCCATTTATAGCCGAGCCTGTTTTGTACCCATTCAAAATAAGATACCGTAACGCCGCCTGCGTTCGCGAGTATGTCAGGCACTACCATGATGCCCTTTTCATTGATGATGTTGTCAGCCTTTGAAGAGGTCGGACCATTTGCCCCTTCTACGATCAGCTTTGCTTTAATCCTCGGAGCATTTGTGCCGGTGATCACATCCTCTGTAGCGGCGGGTACCAGCACATCAACAGGCAGCGCAAGCAAATCTTCGTTGGTGATTTTTTCAATGCCTTCAAATCCGATCAGCGATCCTTTATTTTGTTCCCGGTATTTTGCAGCAGCCTGAATATCTATTCCTTTCTCGTTATAATATGCTCCTGAGATGTCACTCACGGCCTGTACCAGCAGTCCCCGCTCACTTAAGAGACGCGCCGCCCAGAAACCTACATTCCCGAAACCCTGAACGGCGCAGATGGCTTTATAGGGATTGATTTTCAGCTTCTCCATGGCAGCCATGGCCGTTACCATTACACCGCGGCCGGTAGCTTCTGTCCTTCCCAGCGAACCTCCAAGAACAATGGGTTTTCCGGTGACAACCGAATTCACTGTCATTCCCTGCATTCTGGAATACTGGTCCATGAGCCACGCCATTTCACGGGGTCCAGTACCCATGTCCGGCGCGGGGATATCTTTGTCGGGGCCGAAAACTTCCGCCATCGCTCCTGTGTAAGCGCGCATCAGTCTTTCAATTTCTCCGGAAGACATCTCCAAAGGATTACAAGCTACCCCGCCCTTCGCCCCGCCATATGGAATGTCGACCACTGCGCATTTCCAGGTCATCCATGCCGCCAGGGCTTTTACTTCATCGAGGTTTACCCCCATATCAAATCGGATCCCACCTTTGGATGGACCCAGTATGTTAGAATGAATGACGCGGTACCCTTCAAACACGCGGATTGTACCATCATCCATGGTCACGGGCAGTGATACGATAACCTGTCGGGTGGGATTTTTTAAAACATTATAGATCTCTTCTTCAAGGCCTAGAAGCTGAGACGCCACATGAAAGCGTGACATCATGGATTCAAAAGGATTTTCCCGGTCTTTGAGGGGCGCTGGTTCAATGTATGCCATACGAAAATAATTACGGTCTAAAGCTACAAATCTGTGCCAGATGGAGTAGGGAAAAGGCATGCCTCGTTCCTACTAAAAATGGCTGCAAGATAGCAAAATAGGTAGAAGAGAAGGCTTCCTTGCTTCCGGGAGAGCGCTTTAAAATACTTCAAGATAAGCTGCGATAAAAGGCGCTGATATCAGCAATCCGTCAAAACGGTCCAGAAAACCGCCATGGCCAGGAAGCGAATCGCCGGAATCCTTTATCTCGATGCTGCGCTTGAGCAGGGACTCGATCAGGTCGCCGAAAGTTCCGCCGACAATGATGATGATGCCCACAATAATCCATTGTTGCACGGTTAAGGAATGCAGGAACCAGGACAGACCAAAAACAAAGATCAGCGCAAGAACCGCCCCGCCTGCAAAACCTTCCCAGGATTTCTTTGGAGAAATGCGCTCGAAAAGTTTCCGTTTGCCGAAAAAGGTGCCGGCAAAATAGGCCCCGGTGTCGCTCGCCCAGAGGATCAAAAGTATTCCCAGGATAATTTCATAATTATATTGCCCATTTTCATACGCCACAGCATTCAGCAACGCAAAGGGTACTGCCACATAAAATATCCCCAGGAAAGTGAAAGCAATATTGGTAAATGGTTTCCGCTCAAATTTTTTGTACAGCTTGATCATGTAAATGCAGGAGATCAAAGGAAAAATGAAAATATAATATTCCGTTGAGATCACCTTCCCCTCTACAGGAATCCTCCCTTCGATGAAGAAAGAAAGGACGAAGAGCAGGATACCGCACAAAGTGCCGTAAGCTTTCTGGGGAGCGAGGCCGTCGAGTCCTACGAGTTTGTAAAATTCCAGCTGGGTAAAAAGGCATATGATAAAAAACACCGCGAAGTATGTCCATTGCCCCAGGCACACAGCCGCGATGATGCCGGCCGATCCCAGGATTCCGGTAATGAGCCGCTGCGTCAGGTTATTGTATTTTCTTAATGGCGCGTTCACTTTCAATGAATGGCTATTTTTCGATCCTGGTAATATTTATAGAAATAGTATAATAGCCCTGCCGTTAAAACCGCGCTCATGATCACCACGTTTGGTGGAGCTGACTCCTGGCTTTCCAAATCGAATTCAAATGTGCCCTTTTGATACATATACAAGGCAACTACCGACACACCATTGTTTACAAAGTGCGCCAGGATTGCCAGCATCAGGTTGCCCGACCAATAATACAGATATCCAAACAGGGCACCGAGTAAAAGACGGGGAACAAATCCGAAGAACTGAAAGTGGATGGCGCTGAACAGGATCGCCGCAAACCAGATAGAGACATGAATATTTTTCGTGCCCCTGTAAAGTTCATTCTGGATCAATCCGCGAAAGACGATCTCTTCGCCAATGGCGGGCAGCACGGCAATAATGATCAGTGCGAGAATCATTTCGCCGGACGACGCGAAGCTGGTGAGAAATTCGGTGAGTTCAGTGGCCGTTTCTTCGCGCTCTCTGGCCCATGTTTCAAACTCCCGGGCAAACTCCGGAAAATCAAACGATGCATTCCATTCAATAAAAATGGAATTGACTGCCATAAAAATGATCACCAGCGCAGCGGTAACAAGTACAGGGATCCATGCCAGTCCTTTCTGTCTGAAGAAATCGGCGAGCGACCTTTGTTCGCGCATGAGAAAGACTGCCGGCGCTACAATTAATCCAATAAACGTTGCGCAACCCTGGATAATGTATAATGGAATTTTGATGTCGGGATTATCAAGCGGGTGTTGAATGGCTTCCCCCAGCCTTACAACCCCGCCTTCATAAAAAGGCAGGGCTATAAAAAAACCGATAATCGGGCCAACGATCACAAAGCCCAACCCAACCATGAGAAGAATTACAATGAGATTTATTACCGGATGTTTTTCTGGGCGGGTACCTAATTGATTTTCGAACATCTTCCGGAAATAATTTAACTTTGCAGGCAAATATAAACAAGGCAAACAGCTTTTTATACCCAATAGCGCTTTAGTTAGTACAATGGTCAGGATAGGGAACATCAAATTAGGCGACTTTCCGCTTCTGCTCGCTCCCATGGAGGATGTGAGCGATCCGCCGTTTCGCGCAGTGTGCAAGGAAGGCGGTGCAGACTTGATGTACACGGAATTTATTTCTTCGGAGGGCCTCATCCGCGCTGCGGTCAAGAGCCGCCAGAAACTGGATATCTTCGAATATGAAAGGCCCATAGGAATTCAACTCTTCGGAGGAGACGTCGCCAATATGGTCGAATCCGCACGTATTGCCTCAGAGGTGAACCCCGATCTTATCGATATCAATTACGGATGCCCGGTCAAAGCTGTCGCCTGCCGCGGAGCCGGGGCGGCCTTGCTTCAGGATATCCCGAAAATGGTGCAGATGACGGCGGAAATCGTAAAAGCAACGAACCTCCCTGTAACCGTGAAAACGCGGCTGGGATGGGATGATCAGACTAAAAATGTGGCGGAGGTCGCCGAACGCCTCCAGGATATCGGTATTCAGGCGCTCACAATCCATGGCCGTACACGCGTTCAAATGTACAAAGGGCCGGCCGACTGGTCGCTGATCGGAAGAATAAAAGACAATCCGAGGATGCACATCCCCGTATTTGGTAATGGCGACATCGACTCCCCTCAAAAAGCTGTGGAGTTCAGAAACAGATTTGGTGTGGATGGCATCATGATTGGAAGGGCCGCCATCGGTTATCCGTGGATCTTCCGGGAGATCAAACATTATCTCCAATACGGCGAAGGACCTGCAGCCCCAACCATGGCTGAACGCGTTCGGGTGACAAAAAAACATCTCGACTTTTCAATTCGCTGGAAAGGAGACAGACTGGGTATCTTTGAAATGCGCCGGCATTACACAAACTATTTCAAGGGTATTGCTGATTTCAAGCCGTTTCGCACAAGACTTGTTGAAGCAGACGACCACGAGGCAGTACTCGCCATCCTTGACGACGTGATGGAGACCTATGCAGGTGATCTGATCACGATCTGAACCCGGGGATTCTCTGGTATTCATCCCGGGATAAATTTCATAGGCTGGTTTGAAAAACATAAGCCGATTATCAATCTTTGCGCGCGCAAACCTGTTTACATGCCGAATAACACAAACGACAACGCCCGGGCGCTCACTTTGTTGATCCTTTTGGCATTGATCTGGGGCACCTCTTTCATTTTAATGAAGAAAGGACTTGTCGTTTTTTCACCGGGTGAATTGGGATCCATCAGGGTGGCTGCCGCGTCCATCTTTCTTTTGCCCATTGCAATTATTAAGCTGAAGGAACTTCAAAACCGCCATTATTTACAGCTTTTCGCTTCCGGCCTGATGGGGATTTTTTTTCCGGCCTTTCTCTTTGCCCTGGCTCAAACGCGGCTGGAAAGTTCGGTGACGGGGATCATGAACAGCCTCACTCCGATTTTCACGCTCATCATTGGCGTGCTATTCTTTCAGCAAACTTTCAGAAGGCAATCTATCATTGGCATTGTCATTGGCCTGATTGGAACGGTGATCCTTATACTGGCAAATTCCGGCGGTGAAATTCAAGGGGTCAACCTGTATGCCTTGCTGGTAATCTTGGCGTGTCTCTTTTACGCAACCAATCTGAATTATATTAAATATAAGATACCTGACCTGAAGGCCTTAACGATCACAAGCGTTTCTCTTATGCTCATCGGGCCGCTTGCCCTGCTCTATCTTTTCGGATTCACTGAATTCTCGCAAAAGTTGTCAGGCCAGGAAGGGGCCTGGACCGCATTTGGCTTTATTCTGCTGCTGGGCTTTATGAGTACTTCACTGGCTACTATTTTATTCAATAAACTGGTAAAGATCAGCTCCCCGCTTTATACCAGTTCGGTGACTTATCTGATACCGATTGTGGCCGTTCTATGGGGTCTATTCGATGACGAGCAGCTTTTTCCCGGGCATATTGCGGGAATGGCGGCCATCATAGGAGGCGTTTACCTTGCCAACAGGAGAGCATAGTTGGTACAGCAATTTATTATACAAGATTGGCTTGCGGGATTTTTTGGAAAAATCTCTATATCAAATGAGCCTGAAAGACCACGGCGCGATGAAGGAATAGAATTAATTTGTATCAACCATCCATGCGAACCCTTTTGCTGGTTTTAAGTCTTCTGGGCCCATTCCTGATGCGATCGCCGCTTTGGGCACAGGAGAAACAGGACACTGCGCAGGTTCAGGCCGATACAACCAAGGCGGAACAGATCATCCAGGATATTACGGACAGTAAAATTTCCAAAAGGATCATGAAGTCCATTACGCGCAAGAAGGCTTCTGACCCGGTGGCTGCTGTCAAAAGTGAAGAGGCCTTCATGCCTTACAGGGGAAAGATCATCCGCAACATCCTCATCCGCCACATCGACTTCCAAAAAACCGTATACGATACTACCCGCAATATCAAAAACACCATCACGCGGATAGGAAACAAATTGCACAGAACATCAAAAGACTTGCTCATAAAGGATAATCTCTTCATCCGCGAGAACAAACCTGTTAA
>JBBEBN010000279.1:0-17952 GCA_040882305.1 Cyclobacteriaceae bacterium | reverse complement strand
CGCCCATCAACTCGCGGGCCCATGAGGCCTGCCCCTCTTTCACTCCGGACGGAAAGACGATGTACTTCATGCGGTGCGAAAAGATGGATATGATGAAGGCGCAGAATTGCGGGCTTTTTAAAGTGGACAAGAAATCAAACGGTTTGTGGGGTGAACCGGAGGAACTTCCGGCGTCGATCAACATGGGCAATTCACAGTCACCGCGCATCATGGCCGACGGAGAGACTTTGATCTTCTCTTCTGACAGGATCGGTGATACAAAAGGTGGTATGGATCTGTACGTGACAAGATTACGCAAAGGCAGCTGGACAACGCCCGTTTCGATGGCCTTCGCCAACACGGAAAAAGATGATCAGTATGTGACCGTTACGGGGCTGGGGCGTTATTTATTGCGCGATGTTGCGGGTGCGCGCAAAAATGAATTGGTGGAATACCTCATTCCGGATGATCTGCGTCCAAAAGGCATGATGAAAATCGACGGAAAAGTATCTGATGAGCAGGGTAAGCCGCTGATGGCTTACATTGCGTTGTTTGATATGAAGTCAGGGGAAAGGGTTTACAACGGTAGGCCTGATCGCGATGGCACGTTCCTTCTGTATGCCATGGAAGGGAGCCAGTACGAGTTGTCTATCGACCCCGAACACGGGAACAGGACTTTTTTCTCTAAGGCGTTTGACCTGACGACAGATAAGATCCCGCAGGTAGAGAAAGTTGAGGCCACGCTGAAACCCATCATGCCGGAGGATGAACTGGTGCTGAGTGGCATTACGTTCCAGGAAAATTCAGCGGTGATCGACCTTGCAACTTCTGATCGCGCGCTCAAGCGTTTTGCGCGTGCGGTCACCAGCAACCCGGATCTGAAGTTTGAAGTTCAGGTTTTACTTGAAGGTTATGAGGAGGACAGTATTCCGTCCAGTTCTGACCTGACCGAAATACTGATAGACACTGTGCACTGGAAGTTCGTCGACATCGATACATTGGGTCAACTTTTCGAGCGAGACACTGCGAGCGTTAAAGTGATTTATCACAATGATCGCACGCCGCGGCAAGCGCAATCCATTATGGATTACCTGATTTCCAGCGGCGCTAATGCCAACAACATAGCGGGCGATGCAAATGCCATTCCTGCGATCATGCCTGAGGATAAGAAGACCCTGGTAAAGGCGCGGGTCACTAAAATGTAAAAGGCATGGCAACGAGGGTTGTATCCCAGATGAGAACCATTTCGGCATCCTGACCGCCTGTTTTTTCGAAGGCGATAGTAAACTGTTCAAAAACCTGCTCCTGTCTTACGGCGTCCACGTCAACTTTGAGCACATCAAGTTCCGGATTCCGGTTGGGCTCACCCTTGGAATTGAGTCCCCATTGACCGTGTTCGGAGTTGAAAATGATCGTCCAGGTCGTCTCACCTGGGATAGTCCAGAGGGAATATTTTCCAGCCTTCAACGTTTGTCCTTCAATGAGCAGGTCTTCGTCCGCTTCAAAGGTGGTGGCCTCGTTGGCGCCCGTACGCCAAACCTGGTCGTATGGAACCAATCCGCCATAAATCTCACGACCCTTTTTTGAAGGCCGGTTATAGAAAACTGTTATGGTCAGGTCTCCCTGAGTGAAAATAACCTCCTCCTCCGGGCTGAAGGATTTGGTGTTTTTCAGCTGCATAAAACCGATAAAGGCAACAATGGCTGCGATAACAGCAATTCCTATGATACTAAAAATGAAAAATTTCTTCATGCTGAATGCAGGTAAAAATTAAGCGCCTGTAATCAAAGGGCTTAACTTATAAACAATTTTCTATTCTTTCTATAAAAATCCTCCATTACAGTCTATTTTTACGCGATCATAAATGTTATAACTATGGACGCATCTGCCTGGTGGCCCTTTTTTGTCGTAATTGCGCTGTTTATTCTCGCCATTGTTTCTCCCTGGATATTTCCCAATAAAATGGTGAGCAAGAACAAGCACGACAATAAATTTTAAGGGTGGGGGTTATAACGGAATAATGAACGTTTGCGTTTTCTGCGGATCGGGAAGCGGATTCAGTCCTGTATACTACGATGCTGCCAGAAAACTGGGATTATTGTTAGCGCGGGCTTCTGTAAGGTTGGTTTATGGCGGGGGAAATATTGGTCTGATGGGAACCGTTGCGGATGCGGTGATGGAGGCAGGCGGAAAAGTGACCGGAGTGATACCTGCTTTTTTGGTTGATAAGGAAGTGGGGCATCGAGGGATCACGGAACTGGAGGTCGTTGAAAGCATGCATCAGCGCAAGCAGCGAATGGCTGATCTGTCTGACGCTTTTGTTGCGCTCCCGGGGGGATGGGGAACGCTGGAAGAACTTTCTGAAGTACTCACCTGGAAACAACTCGGACTGATCACACAACCGGTTGCGATATTAAATACAAACCAATTTTTTGATCCCCTTCTCAGCCAAATGCGTTTAATGGTTAAAGAGGGTTTTCTGCAACCCGGAAATTTTAACTTTCTTCTTGTTGAAAATACTCCGGAAAGGTTACTCTCCCTACTCATAGCGCAGAACGCTTAGAGGCAACTCTCTCAAATTTGTCCTATATTGAGGTAATTCGTCAAAAAGATGATACGCCGGTATTTGCTGTTGGCTTTTCTGTTCCTGTCTTCCTTTCGGGCCCTCAGTCAGGGTCTGGGGTTTTCGTTGGCCAGCGGGAAAAAGAAGGTTGAAGTTCCCATAGAGATTTACAATAATCTTATTGTAGTGCCGGTGGTACTGAACGGCGCCCTTCCACTTAAGTTCATTCTGGACACTGGCGTTCGGACTGCAATTCTGACGGAGAAAACTTTTTCCGATATCCTCAATCTTTCCTATTCGAGAAAATACACCATCTCCGGTCCGGGAGGTGAGCAGATCATCAATGCGTATATCACCAACAATGTGTCGCTGGAATTGCCCGGGGTTTCCGGTCGCGGGCATGCGTTGCTTGTACTCGGCGAGGATTACCTGGAGTTGCGCAATTATCTTGGAACAGATGTACATGGAATATTGGGGTATGAGCTGTTCAGCCGCTTTATCATCCAGGTTGATTACGACAAAAAATTGCTCACCTTCATGCTGCCCAAGAATTTTAGAAAAAGAAGGAAGTTCCAGTCACTGCCCATCAAGATAGAAGACACGAAACCGTACATTACTACTTCTATTGTGTTGGCGGATGGAACACAACTTTCCGCCAAGTTACTGGTCGACAGTGGAGCAAGCCACGGTTTGATGCTTGAGCCAACTTCTGATAATCGGATCGTGGTTCCTGCAAACACCATCAGCAGCATTATCGGCCGAGGCCTGGGAGGAGAGATCACAGGAAAAATCGGAAGGATCCAGTCCCTGAAACTGGGAACCTATGAGATCAAAAGTGTAATCGCAAACTTTCCGGATCCCAACAGTTACTTTGATAGTCTAAAACTTGGAGCCACTGCACGGAACGGCGCCATTGGAGGGGAAGTGTTAAGCCGGTTTACGGTGATCTTCAATTTCCCGGCCGAGGAGATCTATCTGAAGAAAAACGGTTCCTTTAAAAAGAAATTCCACTACAATCTCAGTGGATTGACCGTAAAGGCAAAAGGATCAAGACTGAATGTATTCGAAGTGACGGAAGTAAGAAAAGAATCCGTGGCAGATGCCGCAGGCGTGCTGACCGGCGACCTCATTATGAGCATCAACGGAGTCAACACCAGCGGACTTGACCTCAATACGATCAACGGCTTTTTCAATTTTAAGCCCGGAAAAAAAATACACCTTATCGTCGACCGCAGTGGACAAAGACTCAGGCTTGATTTTGAGCTTGAAGACCAGATCTAAAATTCAGAATTGAAGTTTCCGCAACTGCCTTTTGCGACTCTGATAGGCCTTGTATAAAAATAACTGCGTCCTTTTGAATTTAAGTGAATTGCGAAGGATGCTGTAAAAGGATTCAGTAGAAAAATTTTGTTTTAGAACGTAGTCCAGGATGCCTGTCGCGGAGGATTCGTGGTAATTCGAATTCTTCAGGACTGTGATGGGCACATCTTTCGTTTTGCGACTTTTGCCAAGAGTGTTGATGGTTTGTGTCAATTCCGACCTTCCAATATTATCGTCGATCAGAATATAGTTGGGATTGAAGTTCATCAGTCTCTCCACAATGCTGCGGAGGTCAAAGGCAATCTCCGTAATGATCCTTCGCCCGTGGATTTGATTTAACTTGTCCAGCGTTTTGGTGAGATCGATCGGATTGTTTCCGATGAGCAGCACGTTTAAAGGCTCCGTGGTTGTTGATAAATGTACCTTTGTTCCCATAATTTCACCTATGTTTATTTAACAGGATTTTAGCCCAAATGGTTACTTGCAAGTTTAGGTCCAATGTGAAATTGGAGTGGATTTGAAGAAAACGCGGTAACCTGAGTGCCATTTTGAAACAACTGATATTTTTTTGAGAAACATTGCAATTATTGGCGGCGGTCTGGCTGGGCTGATCTCAGCGATTCAACTTATCCGCGCAGGGATATCCTGCGCGGTAATTGAAAAAAAATCATACCCGTTTCACCGTGTTTGCGGGGAATATGTTTCAAATGAAGCCCTTCCATTTTTAAAAGGCTCGGGATTATATCCGCAGGAGCTGAAATTGCCCCAGGTAAAATTTTTTGAATTTTCATCCATCCGGGGTCGGTCGTCCAGAATCTCCCTGGATTTGGGGGGATTTGGCATCAGCAGATACTCTTTCGATCATTTTTTATACCGCATCGCAAAAACGGAAGGGGTTACTTTTCAATTAAATACAGAGGCCACCGCAATAAATTTCGTCGATGGAAAATTTGAGATCGAAACCACGAGTGGAAGACAATCCGCAGATGTTGTCGTCGGTTCTTTCGGCAAACGTTCGAAAATCGATGTCCAGCAACACCGGAGTTTTATAAGAAAAAGGTCACCCTTTGTGGGGGTAAAATATCACATAAGAACTGATCATCCTTTGGATCTGGTTTCGCTCCATAATTTCCCCGGTGGATATTGCGGTGTTTGTAATGTGGAGGAGGGTATTACCAATCTTTGTTATTTAACCCACAGGGATAACCTGAAAGGATCCGGCGACATAAAGGCGATGGAGCAAGAGGTTTTATTCATCAACCCATTGATCAGGGATCTTTTCACGAACTCCACATTTCTGCTTGACAAACCGGAGGTGATCAACGAAATCTCGTTCGAAACAAAAGATCCCGTTGAGCGCCACATCCTTATGGCTGGTGATGCTGCAGGAATGATCACACCGGTTTGCGGCAACGGGATGGCGATAGCCATTCACTCTGGGAAAATCCTCAGTGAGCTTGTGATTGAGTTTTGCAACGATATAATTGACCGCCATACACTCGAGATCCGATACGGGAAAGCATGGAAGACACAATTTAGATCCCGCTTGTGGTTTGGCCGGAATGTGCAGCGTTTATTTGGGAATCCTGACTTTTCCGCCCTCGCCGTCAATCTTGCGCGCAGGTCCAAACCATTGGCCAATCTCATTGTGCGCGGAACGCATGGGAAACCATTTTAGATACGAAAGTCCGATCGAGCGTGACCCATTCGGTAGCGCCGGGCACGAGGAAATGATAATCCCTTGCCTGAAAAGATAGGAGCAACGCTGGCAGATCCATTAGAAAAGTTGCAATACATGGCTTGTATTGAGAAACAGGTAAATAAAGAACGCATTCAAGCATGCGGCCGAAATATAATTAAGCCGCATCGTGTGCTTAAAGTCTGCTTTCTTTTTTTCCCGGAGGATAAGGATAAACCAGCAAAAGAAATAAGCAAGCCCGGGAAGAAAAGCGAGCAAAAAGAACCACGCATAGTGCTCACCAAAGGCGAACTTGAAATAGAACAGAAAGCCCACAATGGCGAAAGTGAATACGGAAGCAACAAAATAGAATGTGCCCACAATACCCAGCTTTGCGCTCAGCGTAATGTCTCCCCTTTTTCTGTCTTCCTCATGCTGATAGATCTGGGTAATTGGGTAATTGGCCCACAGCATGGCGCTGGCCAGAATACCAGGGAGTATGATTTCCCATCTTACCGCATTTTCGAGGCTGTAATCATTGACCCCCAGGTAGCACATCAAAAAAGTGAACAATCCCTGAAAGAGCCCGGTGATGATCCAACTGGTCCACGGATGTTTTTTTAGCCGGACAGAAGGATGGCTATAGGCTTTTGAGACCATTCCGTAAATGAAGATCATAGCAGCAAAGGTGGTATTGATTTTTATATAGCTCAGTACGATCGCGGCAACATCGAAGGTCAGTGCAAGAAAGTATAGCCCTTTCTTTACCGGCGGCGGATTTTCCAAACCTCCGATGCTTTTCTCGTCTTTATCAAAGTAGCTGTTGTAGGCATTACTGGCCGGATACAACAGAAAATGGATAATAAAAAACACCCAGAGAATGCGGGGTCCGTTAAAATTGGGGGACAGTGAAAGGCTAAAAAGAAATATCGGAAGCAGGAAAAATGAAAAAGGTATCCTAAGATGCAGCCACGATGAACGAGAGAACATATAATGACCGGGTTTCAAAACAAGTTAGCCCTTTTTGCTATATTATTGAATCATGAGTTACATCACCGCAATTGGCACCGCCAACCCGGCTCACCGGTTTAGTCAATCCATCATCGCGGATTTCATGTTGCGGGCCATGAAGCTGAATAATGGTGACGATCGAAAACTCAAAACAATTTTCCGGTCAAGCGGGATAGAATACCGGTATTCTGTCCTTGAAGATTACGGTAAGCTCAAGGGATTTACCTTTTATCCCGACACCAACGACCTTGAACCATTTCCCCGAACGGAAAAACGACTTCAGATCTTCCGTGACAACGCCCTGGCATTAAGCGTGGCGTCTTTTAAGGACATGGTGAAAGCCTACCCATCATTTAAGTCAGCGGATATCACCCATTTGATTGTAGTCTGTTGCACGGGTATGTATGCACCCGGGCTTGACATCGATCTTGTGAATGCACTGAACCTTTCCTCAACAGTCCAAAGGACCGCGATCAATTTCATGGGTTGTCACGCATCTTTCAACGCCCTGAAGATCGCCGATGCTTTATGCAGAAGCAACCCCCAGGCCAAGGTGCTCATTGTTTGCACGGAGCTTTGCAGTTTGCATTTTCAACGGGCAGCAAATAATGATAATCTATTGGCCAATGCTTTATTTGCGGACGGGTCCGCCGCCGTATTGGTGGAAGCACTTACGCGAAGTCCGCTGAAACTGAAGCTTGAGGAATTTCACAGCGACCTTGCCCGGGAGGGACTGTCGGAAATGGCATGGACTATCGGAGACATGGGATTTGAAATGAGGTTGTCTTCGTATGTCCCGGATCTGATCAAGAAGGGAATTGGGAGCCTCGCGAATTCATTGCTAGAAAAAGTTTCCGCCAACCTGTCGGATATAAGGTATTTTGCCATTCATCCGGGGGGAAAAAAAATACTGCAGGTTATTGAAGATGAATTAAAGATTGATAAAAGCAAGAACAGGGCCGCCTACAATGTTTTGAAAAATTATGGGAATATGTCGTCGCCTACGGTGTTGTTTGTCCTGAAAGAAATTGTCATGAAGCTGAATGGTGAAGATGAGGGCGAACGTGTATTGAGTTTTGCCTTCGGCCCCGGGCTCACGCTTGAAAGTATGATTTTAAAGATTGAAAATAGTTCGCATCATGCCTGACTTTTCACATCGGTCCTCGGGTAATGAACTCATGGATGATCTTGACGCTTCCGGTGGCCAGCTTCATCAGACGTTGCGTGAACTGGATGCCATCAATTATGTGCTGGGAGGCAACTATGTAACGTTGAATGGATTGTCGCAACTGCTGGACAGGCTGAACGCTGAAAAACAGTTGCATATAGCGGACCTCGGCTGCGGCAGTGGTGATATGCTGACCCTTATCCGCAGGCTCCTGGTAAAAAGAGACCGCGATGGCGCGCTCACGGGTATTGACGCCAACCCAAATGTCATACAGTATGCCCAGCTGCATACACCAGCTGCCTGCAGGATTGATTATGAAGTGCTGAACATTTTCTCTCAGGAATTTAAGAACAGAAAATTTGATATTGTCATCGGGACGTTATTTTTCCATCATTTTACGACTTTGGATCTCATCGGTTTTTTCAATCAATTGAAGGATCAGGTTTCGGTCGGATTGATCATCAATGATATTCACAGGCATTGGTTTGCTTACTATACCATCAAATGGCTCACGCGTTTTTTTTCGCGGACGGCAATGGTAAAACACGATGCGCCTGTATCTGTATTACGCGCTTTTAAGAAACATGAGCTGGTGGACATACTTCATCAGGCGGGGCTTATGAATTACCGGATAAAGTGGCGTTGGGCTTTCCGGTGGCAGGTCGTGGTCGCGTTTTAGCAAATATGAATTCCAGCACTTTTGAATGAGGTCTGCCGGGATGCCTTTTTATGCCTTTTCGGGGCCCGTAGGGCCAGAATTCAAAGGGTACTAAAAGAATGGCACAATTTTTCGTAATTCGTTGATAAATCCACAATGCTATGAAACTTCACGTTATACTGCTTGCTATTGTCTTTCTGGCAAGCTGTTCGAACAGTCCTTTGGGAAAAAAAATCAAGGAACCTTTCCGCGGCAATGCATACGAATCCAACAACCGCTTTTTCCGCGGGACGGGTAAGGGTGAAAGTGTAAAAGATAATATCGCGCGGGGAAAGGCTGATATTGAAGCAAAAGCGCAATTGGCCGGCCAGGTGAACACTACCATGAAGCAGGTTGCAGATCAGTACCTCGGTCAGACAGAAAATGCTGATGCGGCCGATGTGGCTGATAAGTTCCAAAGTCTCGTTCGGGAGGTGATGAATACCGACATCGCCGATCTCAGAAAAATAGGCGAACAGAAATACTTCAATGAAAAGCAAAATGTTTACACCGTTTTTATCGCATACGAAATAAAAAAGAACGCCATGTTGCGCTTTATGAAAAAACAAGCCAAAGTCGATAAGACGGTCAATGAGCGGCAACGCGCCCTGATAGAGAAAATAATTGATGAAGAACTCGAAAAGGCAGACGCGGCCGATCACGATTAGCGGATGCCAGTAACGCCCCAATTATCATGAGCTTTCGGATTTTCCGGGGATGCTTTATTTTTAATCCTTTCATAAAGCCGCCAGTAGGCATGTAGAGACAAGGCATTCCTCGTCACTACCATCCCGACCATTTTTGAGGATAGACGCTACTCATCGGATCTAATGAAATCCCCTTTCCATTATGGCTCGCTTTTTTTACAGAATATAATAAATTGCAGGACGGCAGGCGATGATACGGGTTTTTACGATAGACAAAGGAAGAATAGAGCAGTATAAGAATCCTGCCCTGCAGGATATTATGCGATACCCCAATATGCTATGGGTTGATCTGCAGTCACCCACTTCCCAGGAAAGGGAATTCATCGAAAAGAATTTCAACATCGAGTTCTTTACTTCCCAGGAAGTCCAGGAGATCGAGAGCAGTTCGCGCTTCTTTGAGACGGAAGAGACCATCGAAATTAACCTGGGGTTTGTGTCTACGGATGTGGAGCTTTCCGTTCAGAACGTCACCTTCATCTTAAAGAGCCATATCTTATTTACTTACCGTCAGGGCGATGTAAAAACCTTTGCCGAGGCGGTCCGCAGGCTCAAGACAATGACCACCGAAACAAAAGACCATGGCCTTGATGTCTTCCTAACCATCCTTGAGACCCGCATTGATGGCGATGCCGATCTGATCGAGAGCATTAACCGGAGAGTGAACCATGTCAGCAAATCGCTGATCTCCCAAAAATCACTCAAAGAGGACCTTCTGCTTGGCATCGCACAGTTACAGGAGAATGTGATGATGCTCCACCAGACTATTACGGAAAAGCAGCGCGTGGTCAGCTCCCTTATCAGGATACCGGAGTTTTCCCGGTTGGGAAACGAGCGACTGACAATCATCATCCGCGACATTGCGTCCCTCCTTCAACACTCGCAGTTCAGTTCCCAGCGCCTTGAATATCTGCAAAATACTTTTTTGGGCCTTGTTAACATTGAACAAAACCAGGTGATCAAGATCTTTACTGTTGTGACCGTGGTGTTCATGCCGCCAACGCTGATTGCCAGTATTTACGGGATGAATTTTGAGCATATGCCCGAAGTGGAGTGGATCGCCGGATATCCGGTAGCCCTGGCGTTAATGATCCTGTCTTCCCTGACCTTTTTATGGTATTTCCGGCGAAAGAAGTGGCTGTGAGTAAAAATTCCTTTCGGAATTTCCACCGTGTTATTATTTCTCGTTGGCGGAGGAAATCGGGTTAATCGCCAATTCAGAGAACTTTCCGCAGGGATCAATTGTCCTGGGGAACCGAATTTTTTGGTACATTAAGGGTAAGTTTGCGAACCGCCTCTGCCGATCGCCTCTTTCCAAGCAAGCTTCGGCCTGCCTATCCCAAAGCGGCTTCGCGCAGGCAGGTGAGCCTACGATGGGGTCAGGAAGGTTTTAGGGTAAAGTTGTTGGGGTTCAATTGTCCTGAAAAGAAATTTATTCCGGTTTCAGTACCAACAAATCCGTTATGCCCGTTCGTAAAAGTACTGTAGATATCAAGAGCGGAAGACTTTTCCCCTTTCAGTTTCTCGTACTGGGTTTTATTATTCTCCTTTCTGGGTTTGCCGTGGTGGGACCTTATATGATCATAGGGATCATTCTCATTATCGCCGGAGCAGTGATCCTTACTGCCCACGAAGGAACGGAAATCATGCCAGATTCGAATAGCTACCGTGAATACAATTCGATCCTGTTTATAAAGACGGGAAAAGGGAAAAAGTACCAGCGCATCGAAAAGATCTTCATCAATCCCGTCAGGGTTAGCAAAACGATATACACAGCCCATACCTCGAGTTCCAGTACCTTCCAGGATGTAGAATACAACGCCTACCTGAAATTTTCTGATGGTGAAAAGATCTTTTTACTGAGCGGGAAAAACAAAAACAGGATCAGGAACAGGTTAAAGATTATCGCTGAGACTTTGAATATTCCCCTCCAGGATAATACAGGTGCAAAATGAGCGGTTGATCGCCGGGTGGTTTGCAGGTTTTCTAAATTAGCGCAGAAGGGGTATCTTGGATGCCAAACATTTTCCTTGACAGCGCTCTTCGGATTTACTTTTTCCCCCGATGAATTCTTGATCTTCCTTCTGGTGGCAGTGTTCATCGGCATGTCGAAGACGGGCATTCACGGCGCAGGAATGATTGCCGTTCCCTTGCTGGCGATTGTATTCGGCGGCCAGCTTTCCAGTGGCATTCTGCTTCCCATATTATGCCTGGCGGACGTTATGGGCGTTTGGTATTATCACCGTCACGCTTCCTGGTATCATTTGAAAAAGTTGTTTCCCTGGGCAGCACTGGGCATCGTGCTCGGAACCGTCGTGGGAGGAATGATCGATGACGAGACGTTTAAACTCGTCATGGCCATTATTATTGTTATCAGTGTGGTTATCATGGTATGGCTGGAGCGCGCTCGCAGTGAGGAGGTTCCGGACCATAAATGGTTTGCCTCCTTAACCGGAGTGGCTGCAGGATTCACCTCGATGATCGGAAACCTGGCCACATCCGTTGTAGCGATTTATTTCCTAACCATGCGGCTGCCGAAGAATGCTTTCATCGGAACTACCGCATGGTTCTTTCTGGTAATTAACTGGTTTAAAGTTCCGTTTCACATCTTCAGCTGGAAAACCATTACGTGGAACACTTTTTTCCTGGATGTTGCCACACTTCCCTTTATCGCATTGGGTGCTTTCCTGGGGATCGTCACCGTCAGGAAAATGGAAGACCGTGCCTACCGTTGGTTTATTATTGCCATGACCCTGGTGGCCGCGATTTTCATGGTGTGGTATTAATGGATAGGCACACCCTGCATTCCACCGGTATGCAATAGAAGAATGGTGGATCCCCGACTAAAAGACTTTGCCTCGATCTCGTTCATCGCGGCCAGAAAAAGTTTTCCGGTATAAACCTGATCGAGTGGGAGACCATATCGTCTTTTCATTTCCTCCATTAAGTTTATAAGACGCGGACTGGTTTTCGCATAACCGCCTTCGTGGTATTCGGTGAGCATTGACCAGTTGTCGAACGATGTTCCCGTAAGATCTTTCACCATTTTTTCCACGTCCTCCCTCAGGAATCCACCATCCTTTAAGACAGAAATACCCGTAATGTTCTTCCTTCCTTTAAGGCCACAGACGACACCTGCCATTGTGCCACCTGTACCCACGGGCAGAAGAAGATGATCGAAACCTATTTTTGATAAGTGATCGCCTGCAAATTCTGCGCATCCTCTTACGGCAAGGCGGTTTGACCCGCCCTCAGGGATGAGGAAAAAGTCCCCGAGTTGGTCGTGAAGCGTTTGTATGAACTCAGGAGTCGCTTTTTCTCTATAAGCTGTCCGGCTGATGTATGAGATCTGCATTCCCTGATCAACTGCAAATTGGAGCGTGGGATTCAAGGGCAACGTTTCTTCGCCGCGGATAATGCCGATGGCGTCCAGGCCCAGTTCATGTGCGGCCGCTGCTGTTGCGTGGATGTGATTGGAGAACGCTCCGCCGAAAGTGAGGACTGTCTTATGACGGTGTTGAAGTGCTGCGACTAGGTTGTATTTTAATTTCCACCATTTGTTTCCGGATACAGCAGGATGATTCAGGTCTTCGCGTTTTACGATGAGCCTGACTCCGGCCTTGATGCAGGCGGGATGATCGATGATTTCCTGAAGCGGTGTAGGATGATATGGGAGCAAGTCAAAAACGGAAAGTAAATGCTTTTTTCGCATAATTGAAATTATCCTTAAACCTAAAAATATTAGGCTTTTGTACTAAATTTGTTAGTTATCTTTGCGGGTGATACGATTATGGAAGAAGAATATTTCAAAGGGAGGGGAGCGCAGATAAAAACCGGCAACAGGTTTTTGAAGGCCGAGTATGTGTCTGAACATATCGAGGGACTGGATGAGCCGATGTACGCCGCGCCAACCACTCAGGTCTTTCATGAAAATCCGAAAAAGATTGTCAATAAAGTGACGAGCCCTGACCTGGGGATGATGTACTCGATGAATCCGTATCAGGGTTGCGAGCATGGTTGCATTTATTGCTATGCGAGGAACACACATGAATATTGGGGCTTTAACGCAGGTCTCGATTTTGAAAGCAAGGTTATCGTGAAGAAAAGCGCTCCTGCCCTGCTGGAAAAATTCATACTGCATCCTCAATGGGAGGCGGTCCCTATTTCTGTGTCCGGCAATACAGACTGCTACCAACCTCTGGAACGAAAGTTTGAAATCACCCGCAACATTCTAAAAGTTTTTGCACGCTACCGTCACCCGTTGGGAATGATCACCAAGAATTCCCTCATCCTCCGCGACATCGACCTCATTACCGACCTGGCAAAAGACAACCTGGTCCATGTCTATATTTCCATCACCACGCTTGACGAAGATCTTCGGAGGATCATGGAGCCGCGAACTGCCAGTGGTTTGAAAAGATTAAAGACCGTGGAGGCCTTGGCAAAAGCTGGCGTACCGGTTGGGATCATGAACGCACCCGTTATCCCGGGATTAAATCACCATGAGATTCCGGAAATCATGAAAGCTGCCGCTGAGCACGGCGCGTCAGGCGCCGGCATGACGGTGGTGCGTTTAAACGGAGCCGTTGGAAAGATTTTTGAGGATTGGCTACGCAAGAATTTTCCGGATCGCTTTGATAAAGTATGGAACCAGATCTGCGCTTTGCATGGAGGAAATGTAAATGATTCTCAGTTCGGAAGGAGGATGACGGGTGAAGGCAACTTTGCGGATGCTATTCACCAGTTATTCAGGGTGTCCAAGAAAAAATATTTGGCAGACAGAAAAATGCCACCCATCGATCTGACGAAGTTTCGCAAGGGAGGCAACCTCAGTTTGTTTTAGCCACAAGAAATATGGGAATGCCAAAAAGGTCACTTTTTAGCATAATGCCGGTAAAATGCGACAATGGTTTCGATGCCGAGCATAAAATTCTTCACGCCGTAATGTTCGTTGGGTGAATGAATGGCATCACTGTCAAGACCGAAACCCATAAGCACTGTATCCAGGCCGAGTTCTTTTTTGAACAACGCTACGATGGGAATGCTTCCTCCATCCCGCGTGGGGATTGGTTTTTTGCCCCAGACCTCTTCGAATGCCTTGCTCGCAGCCTGAAACGCAGCTGAGTTCGTAGGAGTTAGCGCAGGTTCGCCCCCATGATGGGCGCGTACCTTTACCGTGACAGATTTTGGTGCGATGGACTGAAAATGTTTGGTAAATAGCCCTGTGATTTCGGAACTCACCTGGTTGGGAACGAGACGCATTGAAATTTTTGCGTGGGCCTTTGAGGGGAGTACTGTTTTTGCTCCTTCCCCCGTGTAACCTCCCCAAATGCCATTTACATCGAGCGTGGGACGAATGCCCGTGCGCTCAACGGTGGTGTATCCTTTCTCGCCAATGACCTCGCTAATTCCCAATTCTTTCTTATACTCCTCCAGATCAAACGGGGCATTGTTGAGGGCTTTACGTTCGTCATCGGTTAAAGACGCTACCTTGTCATAAAAACCCGGAATCGTAATCCTGCGGTCCTCATCGTGAAGGGAGGAAATCATTTTGCAGAGTACATTAATGGGATTGGCCACGGCTCCTCCATAAACGCCTGAGTGGAGATCGCGGTTAGGGCCGGTGACCTCTACCTCCATATAGCTTAATCCCCTAAGTCCGGTTGTGATGGAAGGATGGTCAAGTGAAATTAATGCCGTATCGGAAATGAGGATGATGTCGGCTTTTAGCATGCCCTTGTTCTCCCTGACAAATGTCCCTAAGTTGTCCGAACCTACCTCCTCTTCCCCCTCCACCATGAACTTCACGTTGCACGGAATAAGGTTGTGCTTCATCATTGTCTCAAACGCCTTCACATGCATATATACCTGACCCTTATCATCACAGGAACCGCGGGCGAATATCCTGTCGTTTTTGATCACCGGTTCAAAGGGTGGTGAATCCCAAAGTTCAAGAGGATCTGCCGGTTGCACATCGTAATGGCCATATACCAGGACGGTCGGAAGCGAAGGATCAATTGTTTTTTCCGCATAGACGATGGGATGTCCTTTCGTTTCGCGGATCTCCACCTTGTCTACACCGGCTGCGGTAAATTTTTCTTTTAAGAATTCCGCCGCCTTGCGCACATCGCCCTTATGACGGCTGTCAGCACTGATGGAAGGGATCTTCAACCAATCAAAAAGTTCTGCGAGGAAACGGTCTTTATTGGAAGTAATGTATTCTTTCACCATGGCTCTCTTCTTTAGGCTGTAAATTAAGGAAATATGGGAATATGGAAATATGGTTATAGGGGAATAGGGAAACAGGAAGCTGACGCTAGTGTGTCAACGGCCAGGATTTAGTCCTTAGAAGCCTTCGTCTTCTGGTTTCTTTTTCTCGGGCTCGGTGTTCTCCGGTTCTTTTTGTTCAGGTTCAATCTGCTCGCGTTGTTTATTATCGGGCGGTGTTTGTGGAGTTTCTTCTATTTTCTCACTGTTATCTTTTTTCCTATCGACCTCTTTTACTTCCGGTTCAACCGTTGGCGGAGCATCTTGAGTTTTCTCCTCAACAGATGGCGGGACCTCCTGTTTTTGTTCTCCGACAGGTTGCTGCGCATCTTGTTTTTCCTCTTCTACAGGTTGGTTCCCCACAGGTTGATTGTCCATCGGGGGTGTAATCTGGATGGGAGGGCCTGGCGTTTCAACGGGAGCAGCACTTTCATATAAGCTGTAGGGCACATCGATGTCAAGATATTGCTTTCTGAAGCGGTTGATGAAACCCAGTGTTTCTTCCTCGCTTCCCGGGATAAAGGCTACCTCTCCGATCTTGGCTTTTCCGGCATTTGTTTTTTTCGAAATGATTCCATTGAAATCTTTGTTGAAGGCGTGCACCAGCAGCCGGTTATCTTCTATTCCGAAATAATACCAGGATTCGGGTGACGCTTTGAAGAAAACATGGAAGACCGGAATGCCGTCTTCGGTCTTGCGAATCTCCATAAAGCCCTCGAACGCTCCGTTGATATCATTCTTTCCGCTGTTTGAAATTCCGATATTCCCTTCGCTGTAAAATGCCTTATACTTTGGCGACCACTTGAGGGTTACATTGGAGAAAACCAAAGGTCTTGCGAGCTCAGGTAATGTTCCGAGCGAAACGTAGCCCTGTACACTTCTTGATTCATAGTCTTTGGCCGCCCGTTCGCCAACGATGTCAGCTATCTTATACAAAAGGTCAGTCTGGTCGCCAAGGCCTTCCTCTGCTCCTTCATTTTTAATCACTTCCAGAAGGTCGCGTGCCATCACATCAAAGGCAGTGGAAGGAATATCCGAATCGAGCATTAAAAGGGAGTTCATGCGAACCTCATTTGTTTCGAAGCTGGCTGTTCCGATTGCCGTGGCGGTGATGTTGAAGTTTTTTGTTCCGGAGAAAAGATCCACAGGCCCTTCAAATCTCACCTGCTGTGTTTCATCAGTATAGGCGAACACTTTTCCGGATAATTTATTTCCTGCTGATTTTTCGAGGTCCTCAATTTTATATTCTTTACTTTCTGTGTCGTAATATAATTTTCCGCTGGATGTAAAGAGGTCATCATCATCCTCTGACTTCTTATCATTGGCAAAAGTGAGATACAGTTGGTTATCAGTTGATCCGAAATGCAGTCCGGCGGCGACACGCTTTCCACCTTCGTCGATGGCCTTGTCAAAGTCAAGCACAATCTCCGTTTCGTCACCACTTTGACTGTATTCGATCCAGGTATTGTAGTCCTTGATCTTCCTGATATCAAGTTTTATGTATCCATCGAGTTGCAGGGCGGGCCGTGTGGCATACATGTTCAGATCACCTTTGTAAAACATTCCTGCTCCCAGGACCAGGCTTTCCGTCTCCGTGACGGATCCTTTTGCCACTGTCTGCATGGAGGCTTCTGACTGACGGCGATGCGACTTCTTCTGTCCTTCTTCTGCGGCGATAGGTTCCAGATGGAAATCGGTCATTTTGATCGCAAAGGTGTCGCTGAGAAGATTCACGTACTGGTAGGTTGCGTATCCGCTGAATTCCTTTCTGGAAATAATGTCGACCACGCCTTCGGTGAGTAGGTGATATCCATTGAGTGTGTCCACTACAATGGTGGTGTTGTGTAACGTGCCTATCCTCGCGTTCTCATGGATGAGCACTTCATTGTTTTCGGGAGTGATCCTCGCATCGGCCACAATGATGTAGGGTATACCGCTTACCTTCAGTTCCTGGGTTTTGAGGTCGTACTCTGCTTTTTCGGCATTGAAGTGAAGCGAGTCAAGATCTTTGCGTGTGGTATAGAAGTAGGAATTTTCAATCGGCACATCCTCCGCCTTGCTCATGGTGATTTTCTGTGACGCGAGGTCCCATCGCGCGCGGGGTATGGATGTTTTAAACTGTGCGTATGGGAATTCAATGGCTGCAGTCCCCTCAATTTCCGGGCTGATGTCCGCGTAATTTTGCTCCAGGTTAAATTTTAGTCTGATATCATTACCCGCGAGGAGGTTTTTGCTGGGGTCGTCCGATTTTACTTTGAACCTGGCATGGCGTGCGCCGAATTCCTTGCCGGCGAAATTCATTTCACGGGAGATCAACTCTGTTCCCCGTGTATCAAGCTTACCTGCGCCGGCCACTCCCTGCTTGGAAATGGTAATGGTCCCGAGCATTTGTGCTGTGGAGTCATAGAAGTTGAAAGGGGCTTTTAGATTCTTCAACTGCATTTTGTCTTCCCTGGGCAACCACTTCATCTGAAAATCAGGTAGTGAAGCCTGGGGGAACAACACAGCGCCAAATTGCTTTTCCTGAATCCTGGCGCGATTGCCACGGGCAATAACGGAATCAGG
>JBBEBN010000278.1:0-18178 GCA_040882305.1 Cyclobacteriaceae bacterium | reverse complement strand
TGAAAGAGAACTCGAGAAATAAATTACGAATGATGGAGCGGCTCCCATTCGTCATTCGCCTCGCCGGGCGAAGCCTGTGGTGGCCATGTGAGATGGAAGCGAAAACGGGTCATTCGCTGCGCCCGCCAAAGCTAAAGGGGGATGCGGGTAGAAGCGCAGGCTGGACATTCGTCATTGGAGCATGGATACTTTTGGCTATTGGTTCATGCTCAAATAAAGAGGAAACGTACAATGATACCTACACCTGTCCGATGCATCCGACGGTGGCCTCGGACAGGCCGGGCTCATGTCCGGTGTGCGGCATGGACCTCGTCCGGAAAGCCCGTCAGGGAGAAGAAATAAAGATCACCGAAGATCTTTCCATGCTGATGAAGTCTCCGAATGAGGGTGTGGTTTCATCTATAAAAACCATTAAAGGTGAATTCAGATCAGTACCGCTCGCACTGCAAGTGACCGGGGTTGTCAGCTATGATACACGGAATATTTATTCCATTCCGGCGCGTGTAGGTGGCCGACTGGAAAAGGTCTATCTCAAATACAACTACCAGGTGGTTCGGCAGGGCCAAAAGGTGGCGGAAATCTACAGTCCTGAACTGGTCACCGCGCAGCGTGAATTATTATTTCTCCTTGAAAATGATCCAAAAAACGAATCTCTTATCCAGTCCGCAAAAATCAAACTGGAACTCTTAGGCTTAACCGCATCTCAAATCAATAACCTGGCTACGCGGAGGCAACAGCAAAATACTTTCGCCATCTATAGTGCATACAATGGCTATGTGATCACAGATGATTCCGCCCCCTCCCTTTCGGTCGGCATGTCTTCACCCGCACCAACAGGAGGTGGCATGGGCGAGATGGGAGGCGCTTCGGCCACGCCATCTCAGCCGCAAACATCCAGCGCCACGCAGAGAGCTTCCACCTCACTGATCAGAGAAGGCGATTATGTCTCACCCGGGCAAACGCTGTTCAAAATTGTCAACACAAGCGCTCTGAGGATCGAACTCGATTTGCCGGTGGCTGACGCGGGCGCAGTCAATGTCGGAGATACCGCAACGATCACGTGGGACCAGAATGAAAAGCGCATCACAACCATTGATTTTGTGCAGCCGTTCTTCGGTGAAGAGCAGAACTTTGTAAAGATCAGGGTGTATACAAAGCACACAGAAGGTCTGCAGATTGGTCAACTGGTGAAAGCAACCATCAATCTCAGACAAAAGGAAGCTTTATGGGTGCCCCGCGAAGCCGTAATTGACCTTGGAACACAAAAGGTGGTGTTTATCAGAGTCGGAGAAGTGTTGAGGCCAAAAAGTGTAACCACCGGAATTCGGACCGGCGACCTGATTGAAATCAAGAGCGGACTTTCTACTTCTGACGAAATTGCCGCAAATGCACATTACCTCGTAGACAGCGAAAGTTTTATTAAACCGGATAATGGATTATGAAACTCACATGGATATATTCTATTTCAGTTTTACTGTTCACAGCCTGTAATGGCGACCAGAGGAACGACGAACATTCGGCGCTCGTGAAGGTAAATAAGTCCGGTGAATCCGGGAATTCCCTCATGCTCAGTGACCGCCAGATAGAGCTGGCAAACATCACGACCCAACGTGCGGGTAAAAGACCTGTTGGCGAAACAGTCATCATTAATGGTACGTTAACGATCGATGAAGGAAAAACCGAAGTGGTGAGCAGCCGGGCCGCAGGGAGGATTGAAAAACTGTTTATAAAGGAAACTGGAAGAAAAGTGCAAGCGGGCGAACCGCTCTATGTACTGTACAGCGAAACGCTCCTCACCTTTCAACAGGAGTACCTGTTGGCTAAAGAACAGTTTGAAACACTGGGTAAAACGGAGACACGCTACAAATCATTTCTAGAGGCGGCAGAGCGGAAGCTCTTACTCTACGGGCTAACGCAGAGACAGATCACAAACCTCACGGGCCAAAGTGCATTACAACCGCGCATTACCTTCTTGTCCCCGGCGTCGGGTATCGTCACGGATATCCGGGCGTCGGAAGGTCAATATGTGACAGAAGGGGGAATAATTTACCGCATCGAAAATATCAACTCGCTGTGGGTAGAGGCGGAATTATATCCAAACGAAACATCAGTGGTGGATGTCGGCGATAAGATTACCGTCAGGGTAAGCGGTTTTGAGTCAGCGCCCATGGAAGCCAGGGTTACTTTTATCAGTCCGGAATACCGCGCTAATTCGCAGATCGTCATTATGAGGGCCGAAATCGGGAATCCCGATCTTCAGTTTAAACCCGGTCAACACGTCCAGGTGTTATATACGAATTCTTCACACGATGCCATAGCCATTCCGGTACATGCCGTAATAAGAGATGAAAAAGGTTCACATGTCTATGTGCAGACCGGGCTGAATATTTTTCAGCCGAGAATGGTAAAGATGGGATTGGAGGGCGTTGATTTCGTTGAGATCACCGAGGGTCTTCAGGAAGGTGATACCGTGGCCGTCACCGGGGCCTATCTCCTTTACTCGGAGATCATTCTCAAAAAAAGTTTAGATCCGATGGCAGGGCATACTCATTAATGATGACATTATCACCAAATAATTATCAATTATAAACTATAAAAACAGAATGAAAACAAGATCAAAATCAACTTTTTTCGCGGTTCTTTTCGCCGCAACGGCCATTGCCTTCATCACAAATTGTTCCGGGAAAAAAGATGACGGAGGGCATAGCGACCATGAAACAACGGAAGACGCTTCCGGATCAAATGAGCAGCAAACAACGAAACCACGATTTGAAGTGGATAGGGCTTTTCAAAAACAAATGGCAGACGTTTTTTCCTCCTATGTCGATCTAAAAAATGCGCTTGTTTCATCAGATGCAGGTAAAGTCAGGGAAGAAGCTACGGATACTGAGGAGGTTGTTGCGAAAGTAGACATGAAACTTCTTTCCGGCGCAGCGCACAACGACTGGATGAACTATCTGACTCCTATTCAATCTTCTTTAAAAGACATTCAGGCCAGCGATGATATTGAGGCACAAAGAAGAGCGTTCAGCGCTTTGTCGGAAAACCTTTATAAAAACATCAAAGCTTTTGGATTGGGCGGCGACGAAGCGTACTATACATACTGCCCGATGGCCTTTGACAACCAGGGCGCATTTTGGTTGAGCGAGAACGATGAGATCAGCAACCCCTACTTCGGCGATAAGATGCTGAAATGCGGGGAAGTGAAGGAAAAGTTGCAATAAAATATGATGCTGAATTATCAGATTGTATAACCATTCAAAATGACATGATGAAACACGAACATCCTCAGCAAAAATTCACCTGTCCCATGCATCCTGAAGTAGTCAAGGATGCCCCCGGAAAATGTCCGAAGTGCGGAATGGATTTGGTTCCGGCAAAAGACTCTACGCAAAATAGCAGTGATGGTGGCTCCCATGTTCATGGCCACTCCATGGAAAAATCCGGGGACTCAGGGGGAATGGCTCAGAATGGTCATCACGGCAGTGAAGGCCATAGTCATCATGCCGGAATGATCGATGACTTCAAGAAAAGATTTTACCTTGTGCTGGTATTGACCCTTCCGATCATGGCCCTTTCGCCCATGATCCAGCATTGGCTTAAAGTGGACTGGTCATTTCCCGGTTCGAATTATATCCTTCTTCTTTTATCGTCCATTGTTTTCTTTTACGGCGGATGGCCATTCCTGACCGGCTTGATCAATGAGGTAAAGACAAAGTCGCTTGGGATGATGACGCTTGTGGCGGTGGCCATTACTGTGGCTTATATCTACAGTGTGGCGATCATACTCGGATTGGAAGGTATGGATTTCTTCTGGGAGTTGGCAACACTAATCCTGATCATGCTGTTGGGACACTGGATCGAAATGAAGTCGATCATGCGCGCCTCGCGCGAACTTGAATTACTCGTCAAGTTAATGCCAGCGGATGCACACCTCATGAAGAATGACAAGGTGATCGAAGTGAAAACCGATACACTCCAGCCAGGAGATCTGATACTCGTGAAGCCGGGAGAAAAGATCGCTGCCGATGGCGAAATTTCTGACGGGAAAAGTTTTCTCAACGAATCCATGCTAACGGGAGAATCAAAGCCGGTTGAAAAGGATAAGGGTGATAAAGTGATTGCAGGCTCCATTAATGGCGAAGGCTCGTTAAAAATATCGGTAACGCATGGGAGCAAAGATTCTTATCTCTCCCAGGTAATTAAACTCGTCCAGGATGCGCAAAAAGCAAAGTCACGAACACAACTACTGGCCGACAAGGCTGCAAAATGGCTGACCATTATTGCATTGGTCTCTGGAGCGACAACCTTTTTTATATGGTTTGTGATTGGCAGGGATCTTGCCTTTGCCATGGAACGCATGGTCACCGTGATCGTCATATGCTGTCCGCATGCGCTTGGTCTGGCCGTGCCACTCGTGGTGGCCAGGTCAACAGCCATCTCAGCCCAAAGCGGACTTTTGATCAAGGACAGGTCAGCGTTCGAAAATTCCAGGAAGATCTCAACACTGGTATTTGATAAAACCGGCACTCTCACTCGCGGCGAATTCAATGTGGTGCGGTATGAATCCCTTAATTCCGCCTATTCAAAAGAAGAAGTATTATCGCTCGCGGCATCGCTGGAGCAAAATTCGGAACACCCTATCGCTACCGGCATCTTACGAAAATCAAAGGAATTAAATCAAAAGACTTTCCCTCTGGAAGCTTTTAAAGCGCTCACCGGAAAAGGAATTGAGGCCAGGGTGAACAATCAGGACGTAAAGGTTGTCAGCCCAGGTTACCTGAAAGAAAACAATTTAAGCGCAGATGTTCCGTCATCAGGAGCGGAAACCAGCGTGTTTGTCGTTATTGATAACGTTGTCGCAGGATACGTATCGTTGGCAGATGAATTGAGGCGGGAATCAAAAGAAGCCATTCAGATCCTTCACAGTCAAAACATTAAGACACTTTTGCTAACCGGTGACAACAAAACAGTAGCCAGGGCGGTAAGTGATGCCCTTGGTATGGATGGTTTTATCGCCGAAGTACTCCCCCACCAAAAATTGGATAAAATAAAAGAGCTTCAAAGCAAAGGCGAATTTGTCGCCATGACGGGCGATGGCGTCAATGATGCACCAGCACTCGCGCAAGCGGACGTCGGCATTGCCGTTGGCTCCGGGTCCGACATTGCCGCAGAAACCGCCGATATTGTACTGGTGAACAGTAATCCGAAAGATGTGGCCAACCTTATTGTTTTCGGAAAAGCCACATACAGGAAAATGATTCAGAATCTTGCATGGGCAACAGGTTATAACGTCATTGCCCTTCCGCTTGCTGCGGGCGTTTTATATAACGCCGGGGTTATGCTAAGCCCTGCAATGGGTGCCGCATTAATGAGTCTGAGTACGGTTGTTGTGGCCATCAATGCGCAAATGTTAAAGATTCGATAGATCAACGTTATTTGTAATTATAGATCAAGTTTCAACCCGCCGTTCACTACAAAGCCATCCACGGGAGCGTAAACGTCGCGGAAAACGGGATCGCTGATCGTGCCTGTATATATCGTATCGAACCTGGTCTGCCTGGCATCCAGAAAGTTTTCAAAATTCAGAAACAACGAAAATTGTTTCCAGATCTTTTCAATCATTAATCCGCAAATCAAGTAATCCTCACCATAAGTGTTATCGTTCAACCTTTGCCTGCTGAAGTAGTAGGCTTCAAGGCCAACTTTCCATTTCTCTTCCACCTCGTACATCAAAACATTGTTTAACCTGTGCTTTGCCGTCAGAGGACTCTGAACGGACGTTCCGGCATAATGGATCTTTGTATCGGTAAAAGTGTAACCGGTAAATAACTTAAACTCCTCATATTCAATTTTGATATTCGTTTCGATTCCCCGGGTATCAATAAATCCGGGAAGATTAAGAAATTCATACATTCCGTTCACGTCCCTCGAAAGCGAAAGTGGATCATTCAGGTATGTATAAAAGAAAAGATGGTTGATGCTTAGGGTAATCTTGTCTCCCAACTCTGTGCGGTAATTCAAATCCCAGTTTGCCCCATAACTCTTTTCAAGTTTGTTTTTATCCACGGTGATTGGAAGCACATTTTGATACTGGATGCGCTCACTTTCTTCTGTGAATATCGTCGGCGCCTTATAGCCGAATCCTCCGCCAATACGGGAGCTGAAGAATGGGCCGGCTTCATAAAGCAATGAGATCCTGGGAAGGAGTACAAATCCGTAATCGAGAACGTAATCGCCCCTCATGCCGCTTTCAAGCGCTACTTTATCTGAGAACTTGAACGTGTTTTGAATAAAGGCGCCGAGGGTTGTCTGCCGGTAACTTCTTATGGGGGAAATGGTGAGCCATTCGTCGGAAAACTCATCTGTCCACAAATTCAATCCACCGATCCACTCTGAGCGGTCTGTTATTGTGACGCAGTTTAATTCGGTAAAACTACCGCGCTGTATCCCCTCAAACCTGTACGAAGGCAACTCGATGATCCGGTCAAAACGATTGAAACTGTTTTTTAGGTTCAGAGAGCTTTGTGAGGTCAGGCGGTGAGAAAAAGAAAATTGCGTGGAAAATCGCTGCGATTCATTGTTCTCAAAATACCGGTGGATGGCATCTCCATCGCCTTCGATGAATTTGACATCGCCGCCAATTCTGTCTTCTGTAATAAAATTGAAGCCAACAATCAAAGAGGTACTTTCACTGAAATCAAGAAACAATTTTGGATTGACAGTATACCGTTCAAATTTTGGAATCGCCGTGAGTCCAATATCCGCAGGATCGTAGGGTTCATTTGAATTGCGCGAAGTAAAAAGTGTCAATCCGGCCTTTCCATATTTTTGTCCGAAGAAACCGCTGATGTCCAGGCCTCCCGCGCTTGTGCCGTTGATGAGAAAACGGAGATCGCGCTCTTCATCCGGCACGCGGCTTATCAGGTTTACGAGCCCTGCAATGGCACCACCTCCATATAAAGTAGAAGTGGCTCCCTTGATAACCTCAACCTGTTTCAAGTCCAATGGGGGCGTCTGCAATAGTCCCAGACCTCCGGAGAAACCGGCATAAAGGGGAAAACCATCTTTTAAAATCTCAGTATACCTTCCATCAAGGCCCTGTATTCGTATCGAAGCATTTGCCGACGTTGCAGAAGTTTGTTGCGTCTGAATGCCTGTACTCTCATTCAACAGCATCCTGATATCGCCGGGTTTCATATTGCCCTTTTCTTCGAGTTCTTCCCCGGCAATATATTCCACTCGTGTGGGAATGTCCGCGATGGTGCGACTGCTTCTGGTTGATGAAATGATGATCTCATCAAGCGCTTCACCAGCGGGCGGCAAGAATATTTCACTGGCCTTTTGGCTATCCTCGGGAAAAACAACGGTTAGCGCACGCGTTAGATACCCGACAAAAGAAAATTCGATATTGTGGACACCATCCGGCACGTTATCGATTTGAATTACGCCATGATCATCCGCAACGGAACCGATCGCGGTACCCTGAACAGCGCCTGAGGCGCCCGCCAAAGGTTCAAGCGTTTCAGCATCTTTGACAACGGCTTTGAATGTATTTTGGCTGAAGGTCCAGGTGCTCGCAGAAAAAACCAGGAAAAGAATTATAAACCACAGCCGCATTTCTCTATATTTTTTGATTTCGCGCATTCAGGAGGGGGTGAACATAAAACAATTATACCTTATAAGAAAGCAATCCCGCATTCGGCTCTGGTGCGCTGTTTACATGATAACAATCATGCTTTTTGAAAGACTGCGGTCATTCTAATCAGCAGGTTTTCGCATCACCTTTGGTCAAAAGATTTCGGCTGAACCTGACCACGCGGGCGCATTCACGCCTCAGGCTATTAATTTACCCCACATGTTTATGTCCCTGCTTCAAAACAGGGACATTTTTTATGCCAATTCTTCTTTGAACCCCGTCTCATCGGCCCCCAATAGGCCCCGTATGACATTAATCATCCCCCTACCTGACAATCGACAGTCTCCATTGTCCGTCGGAAACCTAAGTTTGACAAAAGAATTCAACGTGTTATGGAACCCAAATATATCAACACCGATGGCAACACGGCAGTAGCCAATGTGGCCTACGGCCTCTCAGAGGTGGCTGCCATTTATCCGATCACTCCCTCCTCAGACATGGGTGAGCGTGCCGACGGCTGGAGTGCGGAAGGCCGTAAGAATATCTTCGGTGAAAAGGTAGACGTTGTTCAGATGCAATCCGAGGGGGGGGCTGCAGGTGCCATTCATGGAGCGCTCTCAGCTGGTGCATTGGCCACGACCTTCACTGCTTCACAGGGTTTGTTGCTCATGCTGCCAAACATGTTCAAGATCGCAGGTGAAATGCTGCCGGTGGTTTTTCATGTATCAGCGCGTTCCCTGGCCTGCCAGGCACTCTCCATATTTGGTGACCATTCCGATGTCATGGTTGCGCGGGGAACCGGCTTTGCCATGCTGGCCTCCTCTAATGTTCAAGAGGCCCAGGATATGGCGGTAATCGCTCACCTGTCTACACTTGAAACCAAAATACCATTCCTTCATTTCTTTGATGGCTTCAGAACGTCACATTCCATCCAGAAAATAATGTCCATCGGCTACGACCAGATACGGAGTATGCTGGACATGAAGCTGGTGGAGGATTTTCGCAACATGGCCCTGAGACCCGAAGCTCCCGTTTGCAAGGTCGGCGCACAAAATCCCGATGTCTACTTTCAGGGTAGGGAAACTGTTAACAGGTTTTATTCAGCCTGTCCCGCGATCGTCCAAAAAAACATGGACATGTTATGGGAAAAAACCGGGAGGAAATACAAGCTTTATGAATACATCGGACCGCCCGATGCAGAAAACGTTCTGATCGCCATCGGGTCGTCTACCGAAACAATTGAAGAAACAATTCATTATCTCAACAAGCGCGGCGAGAAACTGGGGCTTCTTAAAGTGCGATTGTACAGACCCTTCTCCGTTGAAGACTTTGTAAGAGAGTTACCGGGTTCAGTGAGAAAGATCGCGGTACTCGACCGAACAAAAGAACCAGGTTCCATCGGTGAACCACTCTACCTGGATGTTGTTGCCGCTTTGTCAAATGAAAGACATGGCATCCGCATTATCGGCGGACGCTACGGCCTATCGTCGAAGGAATTTACCCCCTCTATGGTAAAAGCGGTTTATGACCACCTCGAAAATGACGGCTGGCATAATTTCACCATTGGCATCAACGACGATGTTACGCTCCGGTCGATCCACGTTGATGAAGAGATCGATACAGAACAGGAGGGCATTGTTCGCTGCAAATTCTGGGGTTATGGTTCCGATGGAACGGTGAGCGCCAACAAAAATGCCATTAAGATCATAGGCGAAAACACAGACCTGTTCGTTCAAGGCTATTTTCAATATGATTCGAATAAATCCGGAGGATGGACAATTTCGCACCTTCGGTTTGGCAAAGAAAAAATCCAGTCAGAATATCTTTTGAACAAGACAGACTTTGTCGCTTTGCACAGGCCGCAGTATATCGGCCAGTACGATATCCTGGAAGGGATCACGGAGGGCGGTAAATTTCTCATCAACACGAGCCAGAAACCAGAAAACATCTTCGGCCTGTTTACAAAAGACATGCAGGACACCATCCGCGATAAGCGGATAAAGGTCTATGCAATAGATGCATCAAAGATCGCGAGAAGCGCCGGATTAGGTGGAAGGATCAGTTCGGTAATGCAAACAGCATTCTTTAAAGTTTCGGGAGTGTTGCCCGAGCAAGAAGCCATTGACCTTATCAAGAAGTTTGTGCAAAAACAGTTTGCAAGAAAAGGACCGGAGATCGTGGAGATGAACTGGAATGCCATCGACGCAGCTTCTGCCGCGGTGATTGCAGTTCCTGTTCCGGAAGAATTTAATAAATACGCCGAGCTGTCTGCCGTTATTCCAAAAGATTCAGGACCGTTTGCTGAAAGGATCGTGGAGCCAATACTCCGGCTGAAAGGAGACACGATTCCCGTTTCGTATATGCCGGTAAACGGTGCCATACCAACGGGAACGAAAAGATTGGAGCATCGCGGCGTTCCTGGTAACCCGGCGATCTGGATTGAAAAACTTCCTTTTGTCAACGAGCCGAATATCGCGGAGCCATATCTCGAATATCCGCCAAGCTGTTCCGGTTGTGGCGAAGTACCTTACATTCACCTGGCAACACAATTGTTCGGCGACCGTATGATCATTGCCAATGCAACGGGCTGCACCTCGATTTATGGCGGGACTTTCCCGCTTATTCCCTATACGAAAGACAAAAACGGAAAAGGGCCGGCATGGGCAAACTCCCTTTTCGAAGACAACGCCGAATTCGGATTTGGTATGAGGTTAGCTGTGGACGCAAATCGCAGGCAATTGAAAACAAACATTGAAGCCCTGATAAGAACGTGCGGCGTTGAAGATCTGCAAGCCGCGCTTGCAAAATCGTTGATGCTGTTTGATGAAGTAACGAACGAAGCCAAGCAACATGCTGATGAGGTGAAACGCCTTCTTGCGGAGGCCCGCAAAACATCCGGCGAAGATCACGTGCTGGATAAGATAATTGAACTGCAGGACTACCTGGTAGAGAAGAGCATCTGGATAATCGGCGGCGATGGGTGGGCATATGACATCGGCTTCGGAGGGCTGGATCACGTCATGGCCTCTGACCGCAACGTAAATATTCTCGTGCTCGATACCGAAGTGTACTCCAATACAGGGGGGCAGGCTTCGAAGGCAACACCCAGGGGGGCAGTTGCGAAGTACGCCTCTGACGGCAAGAAGCTGGGCAAAAAGAACCTCGGGCTGATGATGACCACCTATGGTAATGCTTACGTGGCATCCGTGAACATGGGCATGGACCGTGAAAAATCCGCCCTGGCGTTAGTAGAAGCGGAAAAGCACAAGGGCCCTTCCATTGTCATCGCTTATTCGCCCTGCATTGCACATGGCTATGACATGAAGCTGACCAAGAAACAATCTGAAAAAGCCGCGAAATGCGGATACTGGCCCATGTACCGGTATAACCCGGACCTGCGAAAAGAAAATCTGAGTCCGCTGATGTGGGATGGAGCCGAGATTGATACGACCTTCGAGCAATACCTCGAAGAAGAGATCCGCTACAAAACCTTAAGTATGACAAACCCGGAAGAATCAAAGCGGCTGTTCGAGAAAGCGAAAAAGGACAACGAAGCCAGATTCAAAGACATAAAACAATTGTCGTAAATTAAATTTTACCCATATGAACACAAACCTTTCAACGACCTACGGCGGGTTAGTGCTTAAAAATCCGATTGTTATCGGAGCGAGCAACCTGGTAACAAACCCAGAGAACCTGGTCCAATTGGAAGAAGCCGGCGCCGCAGCCATCGTGTATAAGTCTCTCTTTGAAGAACAGATCGAACTGGAATCATTTAAAATGAGCCAGATGCAGGAGGTTTACAGCGACTGGGATTCAGAGCATTCCAGCTTGTTCCCTCCTATCGCGCATGCCGGCCCCGCTGAGCATCTCAGGCAGCTGAAAGAAGCACGGAAGAAAATAAGCATACCTCTCATCGGCAGTCTGAACTGCATCAATGAAGATTCGTGGCTGGAGTACGCATTAAAAATGGAAGATACCGGTATCGATGCGCTCGAACTGAATTTCTATTATACAAATACAGATTTCACCGTCACCGCCGAAAGCATTGAGGCCAAACATCTGAAAACGCTGGAGCTTGTCAAGGCCGGCGTACGCCTTCCTCTCTTTGTAAAATTGAGTCCCTTTTACACCAACACCCTGCGCCTTATTTCAAGGATGGATGATTTTGACGTGGATGGATTTATCCTCTTCAACCGTCTTTTCCAGCCCGACATCGACATTGAGGATGAAAAGCATCATTATCCCTACAATTTCAGCAGCGAAAGTGATAACCGGCTCGCCTTGCGCTACGCAGGCTTGCTACACAAAAAAATCAGTGGGAGTATCATTGCCAACACCGGCATACTCCATGGAAAGGACGTCGTGAAGATGCTGCTAGCGGGAGCGGATGCCGTGCAGGTGGTAAGCGCCATCTACAAAAAGGGGATACAAACGATCCCCAATATGCTCCAGGAAATAAAAGCCTGGATGCACAGGAAGGATTACAAATCAATCGACGATTTTCAGGGTAAGCTTTCAAAACACAACCTCACCGATCCTTATGCTTACAAGCGCGCCCAGTACGTGGATATATTACTGAATTCGGAATTGTTCATGACCTATCATCCCAAGCATGTCATCAGCAATCCGGAAAACGACAAAAAAGATTCTAAACGATAAATTTCAAAAAAAGATAAATATTTTCACTTATGGCAAAAATTGGAATTTTTTTTGGTTCAACGGAAGGCAACACCGAACGTGTTGTCAATCAGATTCAGGGATTCTTCGGAGATGATGCTGCATTGCATAACGTCAACTCATCAAGCGCTGACGACATGCAGGAGTACAGCTACCTTATCCTTGCCTGTCCCACCTGGGAGATTGGCAGGCTCCAGGAAGACTGGGACAGCTTTATCGACGAGCTCGAAAATGTTGATTATACAGGAAAGAAAGTAACCTATCTTGGCCTGGGTGACGCGGATGGATATCCCGACACGTTCCTGGATGCACTCGGCATCATTCATGAACGGATAAAAGAAAAAGGCGCCAGCTTCGTAGGAGCATGGCCCACAGACGGATACAATTTCAATGCCTCGAAAGGAGTCGTCGACGGCAAATTTCTGGGCCTTGCAATTGATGAGGACAACCAGAAAGATCTGACACAGGCCCGGGTCGAAAAATGGGTACAGGAATTGAAGAATGAATTTATCTGACATGCCACAGATCCGGTTTAAAAAGCCATCGTATCAGGTCAGCAAAACGCTGGCAGGATATCTTTCGCTTACGAACCGGGCAACGGATGTACCCATCTCTTATAACGATCTCCTTCATTACAACAGCTCCATTCCACTGTTTGACAAGAATGGCAACGACACCTTCTGGGAGACGCTTATCTACGGTCAGTCTGACCGGAAGTTTATTGAGGAGTCGCTACGAAAAATTTATGCTCAGTTAAAGGTTGACGGGGATACGGATGTAATCGATCACCTGTACATAGACCGTATCGACTACTGCCTTTACGCCAATACACATCCGCTGCGTATCCGCATTGTAAACAGGCTCAATGACCTCTTCGACTATTTCTATGTGAAGAAGGCGGACATGTCGCGGATCTACGGCATGGAGATCGAGCACCTTCTTTCTCCCAACAAGATCAATTATCTGGTGAAAGGATCTACCATGATAGAAGAACATATCCAAGGGGTGCCAGGTGATCTTTTCATCAAGGATTTCATACCACGACAGGACTACAATCCGCTGCGCATCGCAAAGGAATTCGTCAAATTCAACGAACGCAGTCTCGTTCAGCTATTGGGTGACATGCGAAACGACAATTTCGTGGTGGAAGTGATCCCTGACTTTGATGAGATGTATTTCCGGTTGCGCACCATTGATTTTGATCAACACTGTTACGAAGGCGACGTGAAGATCTATATGCCGCAGTATTTCCGCGAAAATAATCCCATCATCAATCTTGGATTCAAATCCATGTCGCCCGTGCTGGAGATGCAGTACCAGAAGGAGGAAAGGACGCGGTTGCTGACCCGGGTCAAAGCCGCAAGCGGTCAACTAGAGGCCTTGTTGAATTCTATGCGGGGTGAAACCCTGTCTAAAGAAGAGAATATTCTGATGCTGCGGGCAGGCCTTGCAGAGCTCTACGAGGACGACTTGTTTCTACAAGCCAATACAATGGGTGACCTGGTGACCATTAGCATGAAGATGCTGGAAATTTATCCGGTGAGGAAGCGGCCCCTGCTGAAGCCAAAACCCGCAAAGCTGCGCTTCACTTCCTCAAGCCCTGAGGCAATGGGAACTCAAACAAATTAGCAACAAAAATGCGGATAGGCTCCCCGCTGTAAATTAGATCAATAAATTTCACACATATATGATTTGCTGCCCATCACCGTCAGCAAGGGCATACATCTCACCCACCGTGATGATATCCTTTACTTCCGGCAGGAAATCTTCTTTTTTGAGATGAAACATGTCGGCTGCGAGTTTGCAGGCGTATATCTCGCCCCCGGCGGCGTCAATCATCTGGATAAATTCAGTAACAGGAGGAATATCAAGTTTGTCCATTTCCTTTTTCATCATGTATGACGCGAAAGCTTCAAACCCCGGAAGCCCTGCCACCATAGTGGGTACCGCGGGCATAAAGGCTGGGTTTCCCACCGTTGCCGTGCGCAGTTTATCAGCATGCCTCTTTGTAATGGCTTCCAGACCAAAGAAAGTAAAGAACATCTTGGCCTCCATTCCTTCCATCAACGCGCCATTGGTCATCACCAGGGCGGCATATACATCTTCGAGCTTTCCTTTCGAACAGATAACCAATATTTTTTTTAAAGGTTTTCTGTCCTGTATCACAGGCTCAGGGCCCGGTGCGGTTTTCAGCGTTTCCATTGTGTCAGTCATGGTTTCTTTGGATTTGGGATTCATTTAAATACAACTTACCGGCTTCGGTATACCGGAAATCTTGCTTGATATTTTGAGAGGCCCGCCCGGAAAAAGCTGATAAAACTGCTTGATATCAGCTAAACCAGAGTTGGCAACTTTCCGGATGGTGAGCGCAACACCTTCTTCCTGCTTCCGACGCAGCCAGCGGAGAACTTCCCAATGTTTTTCCGTCAAGACAATACCATACCTTAAGGCCACATCGCTGGCCCATTGCTCGGTCCATTCCTTGTAATTTCTCAGATACCCTTCCTCATTGGTGCTGAGAACGGGCGCATTGACTGAAGTTTCCATATATGATCAGTTTTGTGGATAAAAATAAATTTCTTAAACCGTGACTTCTTTTTCCTCAACTTGTTTCCCTGCCATCGACATGTGCGTGGATACCGGAAGTTTCTTGCCCGTCAGCAAAAGGTGCCAATACACCCAGCGGAAGGCAAGCTTACCCCAATGATTCGCACGAGTCACCTTAAGCAGGCCCAACGGACCAACCAATGGAAATGGGAATTTACCCGGAAGCGGTTCAGTAGCGTAATTAAAATCAATGAGCACCGCCTTTCCATAACCGGTTTCAATAAAACAGTTGGAGTGACCGTCAAACTTTCCTTCCATCGGCAGACCCTGGATATAGCTGAGTATGTTTTCAGTAAGGATCTCCGCCTCAAAGTGCGCTACCGATCCTGCTTTGGAAGTGGGAACATTCGTAGCATCGCCCACTACAAAGATGTTTTGTGCTTTCTTAGATTGCAGGGTGTGCTTGTCGGTAGGTACAAAATTAAGGCCATCCTCATCTCCCATGTTACTGTTGCCGATCAGGTCTGAGCCTTTGTTCACGGGAATGGTAACCAACAGATCAAAAGGCACTTCCTTTTCATCGTATGACACAAGGACTTTTCTTTCATTGTCTACCCGGTGAACATAAAAGTCGGGAACTACTTTAATATTCTTCTCGCCGAGGAGGCTGTTCAGCATTCTGGTGGCCCTGGGCTTTGTAAACGCACCGGAAAGTGGAGTGACATAAGTGATCTCAACTTTGTCGCGCATCCCCTTTTGCGTGAAATAGGCGTCAGCAAGAAAAGAAAATTCCAGTGGGGCAACCGGGCATTTTATTACTGACTCAGACAGGTTAATGACGAGTTTACCACCTTCCCAGGTTCTCAGTTTCTCTGCTAATCGCGTAGATCCTTCATAAGTATAGAAATCAAAAATATCCTTATACCAGAGCTCCTCCTTAAGGCCCTCCGTCTCTTCAGGAACGACCTGGGCACCTGTGGCGATGACCAGTATGTCATAAGAAAGAACACTCCCTTCTTTCAACAATACGCTATTTTCCTCCGGCTTAATCTCCAGTACCTCACTTAGGAGAAATTCGACTTTCCCGGGAAGAAATTCCCTTTTCTGACGGATCACATCGCCGGGTTCATAAATACCGAATGGAATAAACAAAAAACCAGGCTGGTAATAATGGAGTGGGTCCTTATCCACTACCCTGATTTTCCATTCCTGGGAATTGACGGCGCTGCTGAGTTTGTTGGCCATCATAGTGCCAGCGGTTCCTCCTCCCAAAATCAATATATCTTTCATAACCCTGCTCTTTAATTGCCACGAAATGTATTGCAGGAAAAGGGAATGTCTTATGACACTCATCAATGGCTCAAATGATCCTTATCATACTTAGAAGTGATTCCTGAAAGTACTGTTGGCAATTGAAATTTATTTTCCCTTCTGGGAACTATTTCAAACCAACCAGCTGGACTCTCCCGTCAGCAAACTCTGAAGATCGCCTTTTCCCTTTGTGACAATTTCATGCTGGATCTGACTCACAACGCGTTCCTCGTATGGTGCGCGCTCGGTAGCGTGCAATACACCCATGGGCCGGGGAAGATCCTCGCTGTAGGTCATGTTCGCCAGGATGAAAGCCAGCGTGCTGTCTTTTTCATTGTGGATCAGCAGATCGTCGACAGAATGTTCGCCCTGATCCAGGTTCACGACACGCGGCGTATAGCCATCAAGAATGATCCCCTTGTTTTTCGTTTTTCCGAAGACCAGCGGTTTTCCGTGTTCGAGGAAAATCGTATGGTTGTCCCTGGTGTCTGCATTCGTATAAAGATCGAACGCGCCATCATTGAATATCCTGCAATTGTTGTAAATCTCAACGAATGCGGTTCCCTTGTGGTCGTAAGCGCGCCGGAGGAGTTGCTGCATTTGAGTGCGGTCTTTATCATGACCGCGGGCCACAAACGTAGCCCCCGCGCCGAGTGCAAGGCTAACGGGATTGAACGGATCATCCAGTACTCCAAGCGGCGACGATTTTGTCACTTGCCCCCGATGTGACGTGGGCGAGTATTGTCCCTTTGTAAGGCTGTACACCTCATTGTTGAACATCATGATGTTAATGTCCGCATTCCGGCGGCAGGCGTGGATAAAATGATTTCCGCCAATGCTCATGTTGTCGCCGTCTCCTGTCACTACCCAAACACTGAGGTCCGGTCTCGCAATTTTTAACCCTGTGGCTATGGGCAACGCCCGTCCGTGGATGGAGTGGAAGCCATAAGTATCCATGTAATAAGGAAACCGGCCCGAACATCCGATGCCGGAAATGTAAACTATTTTCTCTTTGGCGATGCCGAGCTCCGGCATCAGCCGTTGCGCAGGGGATAAAACGGATATCGATCCACACCCGGCACACCACCTTATATCCACATTAGGCTTGAAGTCTTTTGCCGTATACACGAGATTACCGGCGTGCGGCCTCTCGAGCAGATCATCTATTTGGGTCTTCATAAAACTATTTCGTTTTCGGTTAGCATTTGCACTATTTTTTCCTCGAGCTCCGTTGACTTGAAAGGCCGGCCCTGCACTTTATGTATGCCCGTCACAGCCTTCAGATATTTTGCCTGCAACAGGAACTGAAGGTGTCCCATGTTCAGCTCGGGCACTACTACCCGCTCAAAATGATGCAGGATATCCCCAAGATTTCCAGGGAATGGATTCAGGTGCCGCAGGTGCAGAAATGAAACCTGATGACCGTTGCTCCTCAGCCGTTCAAATGCCGTCTTCGCGGCGCCGTAAGTGCTTCCCCAACTGATCATCAATATATCACCCGACTGTTCTCCCTCCACAACTGCCTCAGGAATATCGTTCGCGATGCGATCAACTTTTTCCTGGCGCAGATTCACCATTTTCTCATGGTTTGCCGAATCGCTGCTCACATCGCCTGAGCCGTCCTCTTTCTCCAGCCCACCGATGCGATGTTCCATTCCTTCAAATCCCGGAATAGCCCATTGCCTCCGCAAGGTTTGCTCATCACGCTTATAAGGGGCAAATCCGGACGCGTCTGTCGAAAAATAGGCTGCAATGTCGGGAAGACTTGCCATGGAAGGGATCTTCCAGGGCTCTGAGGCCTGACCGATATATCCATCGCTTAACAGTAGCACGGGCGTCATGTATTTTAATGCGATCCTCGCTGCCTCCAGGGTAGCATCAAAACAATCTGCAGGGTTGGACACGGCAAGGATAGGCATCGGTGCCTCTCCATGGCGTCCGAACATTGCCATCAGCAGATCACTTTGCTCGGGTTTCGTCGGCACTCCGGTGGAGGGACCC
>JBBEBN010000277.1:0-18188 GCA_040882305.1 Cyclobacteriaceae bacterium | reverse complement strand
CGCAACGGATCAGCCGCCGATCCTGCCGAGTCTCAGGAAAACCGGGAACGTTACGACCTTCTCATCCCCGGGATTCCATACTGATCTCAGGCCTTCCATAAAAGGATCGACAGGATTGGCCCCATTTCGGGTAATGCATTTTTGTACAGCTGACCAGGAGTTGAGGTAACCGGCAAATTGCCCGGAAGTCCATTGTACGGTGATGTCAAAGGCAGGACAAACAATTTCATCGAACGGAAAGGGGAGGCCGCGATAATGATTATCGACCAGCTTGCGCGCGTCATCCCAGTAGGGTTCGATCCTGATTTTATAAAAGTCCATAAACAACTTATCGATCTCGGGGTTGATGCTGAGCAAGGCATACCCCCATACTGCAATCAATCCTCCGGATCTGGCCGTACGCATTACTTCCTTGTAAAAGTCAGAAAGATTAAACCAATGAAGTGCCTGGGCTACGGTGATAAGATCGAATTGATTGCTTGTGAAAGGGGTCTGTTCGGCGGGGGTAACGGAATAAAAAATATTTTTTGCCCGGAACGCGTTATCAAGCTGCGCCTTGCTTATGTCAGTGGCGTATACCCTTTCGAAATGATTTGCGAGGTATCGGGCTACCTGACCATTTCCCGTGGCGCAATCCCAGGCACAGGAGCTTTTTTTCGCATGATTGAAAATGAAATTGTAGAGCTCCTCCGGATAAGTCGGACGGAATGCCGCGTATTCCTTTGCCTGCCGCGAAAAATAATCTTTCTTCTCCATTACAGGCCAAGTGTTTTTTTAGCCACGAAGACCCGCCTTCGTGAGGCACTTCGGTGGGCGCAGCACTAAGGCGCTAAGAATTTTTGGTTATGACGCTTAACTTCGCAAGTCCCATAGTTCATCCTTTGATCTCCAGGCCGAGCTCTTTCAATTGTTCCTCAGCAATCGTAGAAGGCGAATCGATCATGACATCGCGGCCGGCGTTGTTTTTCGGGAACGCGATGTAGTCGCGGATGGAATCAGCGCCCCCGAAGATCGAGCAGAGGCGGTCGAAACCGAAAGCAATTCCCCCATGGGGAGGTGCGCCGAATTCGAATGCTTCCATCAAAAAACCGAATTGCTTTTTTGCTTCCTCATCCGTGAAACCTAATTTTGTGAACATCAACTGTTGCGTTGGCCGGTCGTGAATACGGATAGAGCCTCCGCCCACTTCGGTACCATTGATCTCCATGTCATACGCGTTGGCGCGCACTTTTCCCGGCTCCGTGTCGAGGTATTTGATATCCTCGTGTTTCGGAGAGGTAAAAGGGTGGTGCATGGCATGATAGCGTTTTGTTTCCTCGCTCCACTCCAACAGGGGAAAATCAACTACCCATAGGGCTGAAAATTTATTTTTATCCCGAAAACCTAATTTATCACCCATCAGTAACCGTAGCTCATTGAGTTGTTTCCGCGTGGCCTCCGCATCGCCGGCGAGGACAAGGACAAGGTCGCCAGGCGCCGCATTGAATTTTTTTGCCCACTTCTGCAGGTCTTCGGGTGTGTAGAATTTATCCACCGAGGATTTTAGTGTGCCGTCTGTGCGGTATTGCACATAGACCAGGCCCTTTGCTCCGACCTGGGGACGCTTTACATAGTCTGTTAATTCATCGATTTGTTTTCGTGAGTAGTCGGAGCATCCCCGGGCACAGATACCCACTACGAGTTCAGCGTTTTCAAAGACGGGAAAATTCTTTCCTTTGGTCTCTGCAGTGATCTCTGTAAACTTCATGTCAAACCGCGTATCAGGCTTATCCGAGCCGTATTGACGCATCGCCTCATCGTAAGTAATCCGCGGAAGCGATTGCAATTCAATGGCTTTTACTGTTTTAAACAAATGGCGGATGAGCCCTTCAAACAAGCCGAGGATATCTTCCTGGGTGATGAATGCCATCTCACAGTCGATTTGGGTGAACTCCGGTTGGCGGTCGGCGCGCAGATCCTCGTCGCGAAAACACTTTACTATCTGGTAATACCGGTCAAACCCTGAGACCATCAGCAATTGTTTGAAGGTCTGCGGCGACTGCGGCAGCGCATAGAATTCGCCGTGGTGGATTCTTGAGGGAACGACAAAATCCCGTGCGCCCTCAGGTGTAGATTTGATCAGTACTGGCGTTTCGACTTCGATGAAGCTCTGCTGGTCAAGGTAAGCGCGTGTTTGTTGCGCCATGCGATGCCTGAGTTGCAGACTTTGGCGCACGACGTTCCTTCTCAAATCAAGGTAACGGTATTTCATCCGAAGTTCATCTCCGCCGTCAGTGTCGTCGTCAATGGTGAAGGGTGGAACCTTTGCGGCATTCAAGAGTGTTAATTTTGAGACTTTTACTTCGATATCACCGGTGGGGATCTTGTCGTTTTTGGAGAGGCGTTCCAGGACCACTCCTTCAACCTGGATCACATATTCGCGACCGAGCTGACGGGCAGCTTCCAGGGTGGAAGGGTCGGTTTTTCCTTCTTCAAAGATCAATTGCGTGATACCATATCGGTCCCGCAGGTCAACCCACAGTATACCCCCCTTGTCTCTCAGGCGCAGAACCCAACCGGCAAGGGTTACGGCTATATTGACATCGGATAATTTTAGTTCGCCACACGTATGGGTTCTCAACATAGTCAGAATGATTACTTTTGTAAAAAATAGGGAACTGCGTTCCTTTGAACGAACCTCCCTTGAAGGCTGCCTGCCGACGCTACAGCACGCGGCCTGGCAGGCAGGCGCGAATTTAAATAATACTTTCCTTTAGACGTTACAGGATAAACATTAATACAAGCATGCCCCATAAACTTTTTCTGCTTATACCACTGTTATTAGTTTCGTTTGACCAGCCAAAGCTCGTAAAAGTCAAGGTTAACGACGATATCACCATATCCATTCCTAAAGAGTGGCAACCTATGGATGAGCTGGATTTTACCGAGCGTTATCCTTCAATTCGCGCTCCCCTGGCCGCGTATACCAATACCGAGCGCACAATAGATTTCAGCGTCAATATATCCGCCACCCGCTGGGCAGAAGCAGACCTTGAGATGGCCAGCCAGTTCTTTAAGGCGAGTATCCGCAATATGTTTGACCGGGTGGAAATGCTGGATGAAGGCATCCGGGAAGTAAACGGCAAGTCTTTTGTATTCTTCAAGTTCGAATCGCGTGTCAACGGAAACAGGACGGACATAGGCAATACGGACCCTGTTCTGAAATATTCATATCTGCATTATCTCGTTCAACCCCAAAGGACCCTCGTGTTCTCTTTTAACTGCCCACGGCGCAATCGCCAGGAATGGGAAAAGGTCTCCGACGCGATGATGAAAAACATCAGGGTAAAATAAAGCCTTCCGGATGGATCTCTACACGGACGAATATTTTATGCAGGAAGCTCTGAAGGAGGCTCAAAAGGCGTTGGAGATAAATGAAGTTCCCGTGGGGGCCATTATCACCTGTCGCAAACGGATCATTGCCCGGGCCCATAACCAGACAGAAAAACTCACCGATGCCACCGCCCATGCTGAAATGATCGCCGTAACGGCTGCAGCAAATTATCTGGGGTCAAAATATTTGAATGAATGCAGTTTGTATGTTACTCTTGAGCCATGTGTCATGTGCGCCGGGGCCCTGCAGTGGGTACAGCTTCAAAAACTGGTTTTCGGCGCATCCGATTTTCAGCGGGGGTATACTTTAGTTGGAAGCCCGCTGTTGCACCCAAAAACCACCGTTGTGACAGGTATCAAGGCCGAGGAAGCAAAAAAGCTTATCGACACATTTTTCAAAGGTTTGCGGGACGTATAGAGGCATTAAGGCATAGGGGCATAAAGGCATAAGGAGTGGAAGGCATGTGGAATACCCTGTTCCCAATGCCTTCCCACCAGCCCTGACCTGAATCAGAATGAGCCTTTATCATCCGAAAACGAATTTTGTGCCTTGGTTTGAGGTTGTATATTTGATTCGTTAAGAAAATGTTCAACTAAAAACTCAGAATATGGCTTTTACACTTCCAGCACTTCCCTATGCATCCAATGCCCTCGAACCCCATATCGATGCCCGCACCATGGAGATCCACCAGGGTAAACACCACAACGCTTATGTTACGAATCTCAATAACGCTATCGCCGGATCTGACGCCGAAAAACTGAGCGTTGAAGAGATCTGCAAGGGTGTTTCAAAGTACGCAGTGGCGGTGCGCAACAATGGCGGAGGACATTATAATCACAGTTTGTTCTGGACCATCATGGGACCCAACAAAGGCGGATCTCCTGGTGGTGCGCTTGCCGAGGCCATCAATGGCGCTTTTGGGAACTTTGATGAATTCAAAGCCAAATTCTCCGCCGCTGCTACGGGAAGATTTGGTTCCGGTTGGGCCTGGCTCGTCATCGACGGAAATAAGAAGCTTCAGATCAGCTCTACGCCCAACCAGGATAACCCGCTCATGGATGTAGCGGAAGTTAAGGGTTCTCCTGTCTTGGGATTGGATGTATGGGAACACGCTTACTACCTCAACTATCAGAACAGAAGGCCCGATTACATCTCGGCATTCTGGAATGTGGTGAACTGGGATGAGGTGGCGAAAAGGTTTTCTGCTGTAAAATAATTGATCATTGGTGGAGACAAGGCAGGCCTTGTCTCTACTAAATGCATCCAGACAAGGCAGGCCTTGTCTCTACTCACCCTTCTCCTTGATCTGTTTCATGATGGCGAGATATTCATCCCTCAGCCTGGCTGCTTCCATGAATTCGAGTTCTTTCGCCGCCTTTTCCATGGTCTTGCGCGTTCGCTCTGCCATTTTCTTAAGATCCTCCTTGCTGAGATAAGCTACAACAGGATCTGCCGCAAGGGTGGCTTCTTCGTTCTCCACATAATAATGTCGGCTATCCTTTTTCGCATCCGCCACTTTCGTCTGCCCGAGAACAGACTGCATGGATCTAAGGATGGTCTTCGGCTCGATACTATTGGCCGTGTTGTAATCGAGCTGAATTTTTCTTCTGCGGTTTGTTTCGTCGATGGCCTGCTGCATGGATTCGGTGATGGAATCGGCGTACATGATCACCCTTCCGTTCACATTGCGGGCAGCCCTTCCGATGGTCTGTACCAGTGATCGCTGATTCCGCAGGAATCCTTCCTTGTCGGCGTCGAGGATGGCCACAAGGGAAACTTCCGGCAGGTCGAGTCCTTCACGGAGAAGGTTCACGCCTACCAGCACGTCATAAACCCCCAATCTAAGGTCGTGTAAGATATCTACCCTTTCCAGGGTTGGCACCTCCGAATGGATGTAGCGGCACTTCACCCCCGCGCGGTCCATAAACTTTGTCAGCTCTTCGGCCATACGCTTGGTAAGCGTTGTCACCAGCACGCGTTCTTTCTTTTTTACGCGCTCATCAATTTCCTCCAGGAGGTCATCAATCTGATTGCGACTCGGCCTGACGTCGATCTCGGGATCGAGCAATCCGGTGGGCCGGATGATTTGTTCTACTACGATGCCTTCCGATTTGCGAAGCTCATACTCGCTGGGAGTGGCGCTGACATAGATAGCCTGGTTCACCATGGTTTCAAATTCATTGAAGGTGAGCGGTCTGTTGTCCAACGCAGAGGGTAGGCGGAAACCGAAGTCCACCAGGTTCACTTTCCGGGAGCGGTCGCCTCCCCACATGGCGCGGACCTGGGGTATGGTCACGTGGCTTTCATCCACCACCAGGAGGTAGTCGTCCGGAAAATAATCAAGAAGACAGAAGGGTCTTGTTCCGGGTCGGCGACGGTCGAAGTAGCGCGAGTAATTTTCGATCCCGGAACAGTATCCGAGTTCGCGCATCATCTCCAGGTCGAATTCTGTCCGTTCTTTCAGACGTTTAGCTTCCAGGTGTCTCAATTCCGATTCGAACATTTCTACCTGGGTGACCATGTCGTGCTGGATCTCGCGCATTGCCACGTGAAGCGACTCCTTGCCCGTTACAAATAGGTTCGCCGGGAAGATGGTCACTATTTTTTCGTCCGATATTTTTTTTCCGCTTTGCGGGTCAATGCGTTGAATTGATTCTATCTCGTCGCCGAAAAAATAAATGCGCAGGGCATAATCGGCGTAAGCGAGAAAAATATCCACGGTATCACCCTTGACGCGGAAGGTACCGCGTTTGAATTCCGCTTCGGTGCGGTTATAAAGGATATCCACCAATCCAAAAAGCAACCTGTTCCTGGCCAGCATTTCGCCTACTTTCAGCTTGATGACGTTCTTGCCAAATTCATCCGGATTTCCGATGCCATAAATACACGACACCGATGCCACGACAATCACGTCGCGTCTTCCCGTGAGGAGGGAGGATGTGGCGCTTAACCGAAGTTTTTCAATTTCCTCATTGATGGAAAGGTCTTTTTCGATGTACAGGTTGGAAGAAGGGATATAGGCTTCGGGCTGGTAATAATCGTAGTAGGAGATAAAGTACTCCACAGCGTTTTCGGGAAAGAACTGTTTGAATTCTCCATACAACTGAGCCGCCAGCGTTTTATTATGGCTCAGTACGAGGGTGGGTCGTCCTGAGTGCGCGATGACGTTGGCAATCGTAAACGTTTTGCCCGAACCCGTCACACCGAGCAGCGTTTGGTGTGCGTCCCCCTCCTCCAAACCCTTCGCAAGCTGTTCTATTGCCTGCGGCTGATCTCCGGTTGGAACATAATCACTCGTTAGTTTGAACTCCATAGATTGGCTTTTAAGACAGTGCTCTGATCAACGAACTAAAAATACGAGAGGTTCCTGACAACAGTATGTCAGCAGAGCTGTCGGTTTTTGTTTGAGACAAAAACCAAAAAACCAGCAACCAACAACCTAATTATTCCAGATACTCCACGACTTCTCTGCCTGCACGTGCAGCATCTCCAAACCGTTCTTGGCCGTGGCTCCTCTCATCTCCGCTTTCTGCAGGAACATAGTCCTAGCCGGGTTGTAAATGAGATCATAGACATAATGGTCGGCGGTGAGGAATTCATAATTAATGGGTGGCATGGTGTTCGTGCTGGGGTGCATGCCCAGCGGAGTGGTATTGATGATGAGGTTTGACTCCTGGAAGATGTCAGGACTCTTCTCAAGGTCCTCGTAGGTGTAATTTCCTTTTGATCCGTCGCGCGACACAAGCTTGAAAGGGACTTTCAATTTGACGAGTGCTTCCTGGACGGATTTTGAGGAACCTCCGGTTCCAAGTATAAGTGCGTGATAGATTTTTTCTTTTGGAAGCCACTTTTCTATTGTTTCATAGAAGGCGTCCATATCGGTGTTGTATCCTTTACGCTTTCCGTCTTTTATCTTGATAACATTGACGGCACCGATCTTTTTCGCTGCAGGGTCGACTTCATCGAGGTATTCCATCACCTTTTCTTTATAGGGGATGGTGACATTGAGACCGGTGAGGCCTTTGGTATCTTCTATGAGATTTTCAATCTCCTGGATATTTTTCAGCGGAAAAAGTTCGTAATGATGATCGCGCAGACCTTCGCGAAAGAATTTTTCATCGAAGTAGGATTTTGAGAATGAGTGGCTAACGGTTTGCCCTATTAGCCCAAAGATTTTGTCCATTTCAGCTTTTCGTTTTTAACCTTGCAGCAATCTTTTCAATTAAAACCACCATAAACACACCCAACGCCATCATGAGAATGGCGTAGAAAACCTGAGGGTCTTTTCCTGTGAGTTCCAAATACCGCCAGGGCAAAATGCTTTTATCAAAGGCGGGGATCCGTTTACCCTGTATGGTTGTCGCATATTCAAACACTTCCCGCCAGGGCCAGATCTTGTTAAGAGAACCGATCATCAGGCCGGCGAATAAGGCTACCGTCGCATTGTGAAAATCGGCCAACAGGCGAGACATGAATCGCGCGATGACCAGGAATCCAAGGATACCACCGGCAATAAACAGGATAATTACGTCAAATTCAAGGGAGCCAAAGCTAGTAAGGATATACTGATATTTCCCAATAAACATCAAGATAAATGCTCCGGAAACGCCAGGGATAATGAATGTTGCCCCTGTCAGAATTCCAGCCAGAAAACTGAACAGGATCTGGTCAGGTGATGTGAAAGGAGGCGAGCGGGTGACAAAATAGCTCACAGCCAATGCTACTGCAAAGCTGATCACCACCCCTGCGTTCCACCGGGTAACTTTTCGAAGGAGCAGCAAAGCGGCAATAATTACCAGGCTGAAGAAAAAAGAAGAAATGTAAATCGGATACTGCTCCAGATAAAAGCTGAACAGGGCGCGAAGCCCTGTAAGGCCTGCGGAAATTCCGGCAAGCACCACCAGCAGGAAATTTCCGTTGATCCTTTTCCAGCAGTTCGAAAATTGTTTTTTGAGAAGCAATCGAAAAGCGGTGCGGTCAAGCGTTCCGAGAGAAAAAATAAATTCATGATAAATTCCCAGCATCAATGCCATGGACGCCCCCGACATACCCTGCAAGACGCCCGTCGCGCCCATGCATAAACCTTTTATAAATAGAAGAATATAATCGAGTGGCCTTCTCAAAATTACAACGGTAATTAATCTGCCTCAAAGGGCGGAGCAGAATGGCTGGTCTTCTTTTCGATTCCAAGGAAATGCAAAAAGGTATCGCCGCGCAGGCCCAGGCGAATGGTTTCCAATGGAATGACTTCCTCCGGCGCGATGTTTCCCAGATTTACGTTCGCGCCCAGCAACTTAATAAACCACACCTGCTGGGCTTTCTGGGGTGCTTCCCAGATAATTTTCTCAAATGGAATTTTCGTGAGGATCTCCTGTACGAGTCCGGAACGGACTTCACCGGTAGACCGGAATAATCCAACGTTTCCTCCTTCACGCGCTTCACCGATCACTTTCCAGGCACCGGCATCCAGTTCCTTTTGCATCAGGTCGATCCACATATAAGGTGGGATGATCTTGTCGGCATCTTTCGAACCTACTTCGGAAAGTACGGTCACTTGCTCGGATAATTTGACGATATAATCGCACTTTTTATCGTGGTCCAGTTCAATAGAACCATCAGAAACCTCGGCAAACGACATATCGTATTTGTCAAGAAGTCTGCGGTAGTCCTCAAACTGATTGCGGATGACAAAGGCTTCAAATAGTGTTCCGCCGAAATAGACCGGAAGGCCTGCTTCCTTGTACACTTTGAGTTTCTCTTTCAGGTTTGGGGTTACAAAGGAGGTTGCCCACCCCAGTTTAACGATGTCGACGTGATCTGCACAAACGCTGGCAAAGTCTTCGGCTGCCCTGACACTCAAACCCTTGTCCATAGCCATAGTAAAGCCGTATTGCCTGGGCTTGGTGGTGCGCTCAGGTAAGTTTTTCAGTTCGTAATTCATTTAATGGTTTTCTTTTCTAAACTGCTCAATGATCTTGTGCAAGGCTTTTTGAGTTTCGATTTTAGGAAAAAAATCGAACAATGCCGAGTGACCATCAAAGTCCAAAATTAAAGCATTTTCCAGATAATTAAAGGCTTCTTTAAATTTGCCCGCTTCAATGAGGTATACAGTCATCCGGTAGAACAGTTCAGCATCGTCGGGGATGTTTGCAAAGCCCTGCATTAAGGTGTCCGTTGCTTTGAGATAATCGCCTTGCTCGTAGAAGATAAATGACCAGTTGAGCCAGATTTCCTTGTCTTCCGGTTCAAGTTTGCTGGCTTCTTCATAGGCGTCAATGCTGGAAATGGTGTTTCCTATCTTGAATTCCGCATGGGCAACCGATTTCCAGTATTCGGCATTTTCCGTGTGTAGTTTTAGCGCTTTATTATAAAAGTGGAGCGCCTGGTGCCATTTTTCCATTTTCTCCAGGCATGCTCCCGCCCCGTACAGGGCTTCATCATACATGGAATCCAGTTTGGACGCTTTTTGAAAATATTTTAATCCGAGTTCATATTGTTCAAGACTCTCATAAGCCGCACCAATGCAACAATAAACTTCCGGACTGGGACCCTCCAATTCGATCGTTTTTTTAAATGAATCCAGGGCTTTTGTGTATTGCTGAAGATTCATGTAGGTGTTGCCCATGTTGAAAGATGCCGAGGCGAACGTTTCATCTATGGTAATGGCATAATCATAGGCTTTCAGGGCCTCCTCGTATTTTTCAAGCTTATTGTAAACGATTCCAAGGTTGTACCACGCTGCCGCTGAATACGGGTCTTCATCGATAAACTTCTGATAATATGAAACACTGCTTTCGAGCTGTCCTGTGATATCAAGGCAATAGGCGAGCTCATAGAGGGCTCCGTCGTGACTCAGGTTAACTTCGATGGCATTCTTGTATGCTTCAATCGCCCCGTCGAAATCTTCCATGCTTTGTTTTGCAAGACCGATATTGTAATACACTTCGTCCTTATCGTCGGCAAAAGCAAGTGCCCGCTCATAATTATCGATGGCTTCCTGAAAATTTCCCTGAAGAGAATAGATCGATCCTTTGGTAAGGAAAATATCCGGATCGTTGGGCTGAAAAGCGTGCGCCTGGTCCAGCAGTTCAAGGGCCTGCTCATATTCCTCGAGGTTCGAAAGAACCTGCGCTTTGATCGTAATTAGTTCGATTGAAAACGGATATTGACCGATCGCCTGATTAACCGCTTGTAGGGCCTTATTATGCTTGCCGCGCAGCATGTAGAAATCGATGATCTCTTCATAGGCGTCAAGGTCAAAAAATTCTGTTTTCCGTTTGCGGAGGTGATCCTCAAATCTTTTAATCAGCTCGTTTTCCTCTTCTCTTTTGCGGTATTCTCTCGACATTGACTAAAGGTTTTCCTAAAATAACTAAATTATATGTAATGCGAATCTCTTTCTACTCTTTTTTAAGAGTAAACTTTTGCATATAATAAGCGCAACACCAGTCCAACGTATCGTCCAGTGTGCCAAATTCAAACTGGAGCTGATTTTTTATTTTTTTATTCTCATAAAGAAAATCGGTATCTGCCAAACGGGCAGTATCGGGGGTAATTTTAGGCTCTGTGCGGCGTAGTCTTGCCCTGAGCGCTTCGATTCCTGCCACAATCTTAAGAAAATTTCCACTCAATTTTATCATTGGGGGTTTCTTCCCGAACCGGGCGGCCACGGCGTCAAAAAATTCTTTAAACGATATGGCACCAGCATTCAGAATAAAACGCTCATTTTCCATGCCCGAATTCAGAAGCGCAAGGGTGGCTTTTGCGACATCCCTGACGTCAACATAATTCAGCGAACCTTCTATATAAAAAGAGTGTTCCCGCCAGACATAGTTGAATAAACGGGCACTGCTTTTGGTCCAGTCGGCAGCAGCGAGGATCACGGAGGGGTTCACAATGACGGTGCTCAGTCCTTCTTCCTGACCCCTGAACACTTCGAGTTCAGCGTAATATTTTGAGGTTGCATAGCCGGTATGCAGGGAGTTTTCCACCCACTTGTTGTTTTCATCGATCAGGGTCTGCCCTTTGGCTCTGCCCAACGCTGCCACCGAACTGACATAGACAAACCGCCTTGCCTGCCCGGCAAGGCAGGCATTGATGAGATTGCGTGTACCCTCTGTGTTGATCCTCGAAATCAGCGAGGCATGACGGGGATTGAACGACACCATTGCGGCTCCGTGAATCATGGAGGTAACCCCGTGGAGAGAATCACCCATGGCAACAGGATCGAGCAGATCAAGATTGCGCCATTCGATTTTTTCTCTTACATCGTCCAGCAGGGACGTGTCGCTTGAAGGCCTTTTGAACCCAACAAATTTTTCATTTTCTTCAATGAGTTTCCGGATGATGAAACTGCCTAATAAACCATTTGCTCCCGTAACTCCGATCATGTCAGCGAATTATTCAACAAGGGTAAAGTTAAAGCTTTCCGGAAGTATCTGAATGACCTGGCATCGCGCATTAAGCGAGCTTGCTGCAGGTGGTGACAGTCACTGCCCAGCCAGTGGATCATTCCCCGATCTATCAGTTTAAAGGCCATTTGTTGTACAGGCTTTGAATAGTAGCCGGTGAGGGAGCTGATATTCATCTGCATCAGCACACCGCGGTCCAGCAAATCCTGAACTTTGTCAAAATTATGCTGAAGGTAAAGGTAACGCTCGGGATGGGCGAGAATAAGCTTATATCCTTTCGTGGTGGCCAGAAAAATGAAATCCTTCAGGTTGAAAGGTTCGGTGATGAAGTTTGTCTCAAAGAGCAGATACCGGTCGCCAAAGGTCAGTACGCGCTGATTCGTTTCGATCATTTTGAACAGCGACTCGTCCAGGTAATACTCCGCTGCCGCTGATACGGGAATGTTGATATTTTTCTGACGGAGAAAATTCTTTAGCTCCTCAAGTTTTTCATGAATGATCTCCGGTGTATTCCTGTAGGCGTCGCTCATCACATGCGGGGTGGTGATGATGCGGCTGTAGCCCAGCTCTAAAAATTGCTCGATGATCTCGGAGGCTTCTTCCAGTGTGCTCACGCCGTCATCGATGCCTGGAAGGAGATGCGAATGCATGTCCACCCGGAGCGGTGGAAGATCAGTTCTATTTTTTCTAAACCAGTTGAACACTATTTAAAGAGTGACTTAAGGGTAATGGGCTTGCCGTTTTCTTCGTAGTAGCCATAGCCATAAGTTTTACCTGCTGTGGTAACGGCATTCAGCAAGGTAGTGATGTTGGAGAATTTATTAATACTGATGATCCGTTGCAGATTGTGCAGGAATTCTTTTTTGGAATAATTGGCCCGGAATACATAGAGCGACACATCCGCGTTTTTCATCGCCATGATACCATCTGTAACAAGCCCCACTGGCGGCGTGTCAAGGATGATCACATCGTAATGTCTTTTCAGATCGGTCAGCAGCTCGGAAAACGCCACATGCAGAAGGAGTTCCGAAGGGTTCGGCGGATGCGGACCGGAAGGAAGGTAATCGAGGTTTGCAATGGGCGTCGGCAACACAGCCTCCTGCCACGAATTTTTGCGGATCAGTACGGTACTCACTCCCTTGCTGGCGTCAATTGACTTGAAGGGCATATGGACCCTGGCTTTGCGCATATCAAGGTCAACCAGGATCACTTTCTTGTCCGACAAAGCCATAACGGCTCCCAGGTTCATGGCAATAAAGGATTTTCCTTCTCCTGAGACGGTAGACGAGATCGCGATGATTTTTTTGTCGCTTGAAAGGTTGAAGAAATCAAGGTTTGTACGCAAGGTTCTGATGGATTCACTTACCATCGACCGCGGATGATCAAGCACATGCAGTCCCTGACCGTTGAGTTGTCTCGACATTGGAACGGCACCGATCACCGGAGCCTTATCCAGTTTTTCCAGCTCGTAAAGATTGGTGATCCTGTTGTTGAGCAGATACACGATGCCGACAAAGAAGAAGATCACCACCAGGCTGGCCACAAAGCCCGCTCCAAAGATCATATTTCTATTCGGAGAAATGGGTGATGACGGAAGGGAGGCAGGGGAAAGGATCTTGAAATCAGCTGTGCTTCCTGCTTCTGCGATCTCAAACTCCGACTTTGATTGCATCAGAGTGAGGTAAAATTCTTCGTAGAGTTTATAGAAACGCTGGTTCTTGGAGAATTCCGTATTCTTATCCGGGATGGAAGAAAATTCTTGTTCCAGTGCGATCTTCCTTTGATTGAGATTTTTCAGGTCATTTATCCACCGGCTGCGCAGTTCTTCCACCTGCATTCTGGTTTTCGACTTCAGCGCGGCGATCTCCTGCTGCTTCTGGCGATAGGCGAAGGTGATTTCCTTATACGACAGCTTTAATTTTTCCTGCTCGCGTTCCAGTTCCTGGATAGCCTCCAGCTGCCGGTTGAGTGGCTCGGGAAACATCTGTCGAATGCCAAAAGCAAAAGCGCGGGTGTCCGAAGCGAGGTGGTCGATCAGTTTTTCCATTTCGACGAGCCGTTTCGTGTATTCATACCGTTGCGAATCGACCCGGCTCATCGCCGATATTGTGTTCTTCAGATCCTCATCAAGGTCACTGGTCTTGTTCTCCAGTGTGAAGGTTTCAAAATAATCTTCAAAATCCTCCATTTTCTTCTCTATGTTGCTGAGCTCGCGGCTTACCCAATCGATCTTCTGTTTGTTGGCGAGACTTTTCTGTTCGTTGCTGTACAACAGGTAGACCGTATCGATCTTGTTCAGCACGTACTGAGCCTTGAAAGGATTGTAATCCCGGAAGGAAACACGAATGGTATTGGCATTGAAGTTGAGCGGTTCTGCGGTGAGATTTCTCGAAATATCTTTCAGCAGGACGTCACGGCTTTTGATGACGATGAAATAGCCGAGCTCGTCGCTTTTTTTAAATTTATCATTCCGCGCCAGGATAAGCTCGAGTCCTCCCACTGAGACAAGTTTGTTATACCGGCCTTCCACTTTCGGCAGATTCTCAAGGCCAAGCTCAAAACTTTCCTCCGAAGTTTCGCGAAATGCAACAGGTGTGTTGTGAAGAGAATGGTTCTTGCTGAACCAGGTGACGATGGCTGGCGCATTTCTGTAAAGTTCTTCATTCAGCACCCGCCCGACACTGAAGAAGCTGGCCTCGAAATTCACTTCATCTAAAACGCGGTTCAGAAAAAGCTCGGATTGAATGATCTCGATCTCACCGGAGAGCAGGGTCAGGTTCTGATCTTCGACAATATTTTTGATGCCAAGTTCCGTGGCGTCATTCTTGAAATCCAGCTTCAGGGATGATTCGGATTCATAGATGTTTTTCGTGTAGCGGATATACAAATAGGCCGCTGCATTTACCGCCAGGAATATCAGCGCGATCCAATACCAGCTGCTTCTGATAACGATCTTAAGTTTATTAAAATCGATGTCACTGCCGGAAGATGACCTGATGTGAGCGGGATCCTGCATTTTTCTTAGTTCACCTGAGAGATAATAAAGATCAACGTCGCTAAACTCGTTACAATGGTAATCACGGGCGAATAGTCGCGAAGCGCTTCGATGAAGGGCCTGCGCACCGGTTCAACATACACGATATCGCCTGGCTGCATAACGTAGTTGGACCTTTGGTATCCTTCAAATGTGCTGAGGTCAGCAATGAAGACTTTGTCGCCGCGGATGACGCGGATGTTGTTGGCGCGTGCGTCCGGTGTGACACCTTTTGCCAGTGCCAGCACTTCCGTTAGCCGCATATTTTCATTGGTAAGGGGTACCACCAGGCCTCCCGGCGCACCCAGCACGATAACGCGCTTATTGTTGAACCGCAACACCACGAATGCGTCTTCGTAGAATTTTCCATAGGCCTCCTGCAGCATTTCCTCCGCCTGTTTGATGGTTAACCCACTCACCTTCACCTCCTCGATCAGGGGGAATTTCACCGCCCCATTGATATCAACAAGATACTGAAAAGGAAGCGGATCCGGTGATGAACCAGTTGCATCCTGGAAGGATTCCCGGTTCGGATCCACAATTTTTTCTCCTTTGTTGGTATATACCTCAAGGGTTAAAAAATCATTGGACTGAATGGTGTAATTCGTCTCCGTTTCCATTCGCTGCCTTTCCACCGCCTCCGGAGAAACCTGAAAAAGTATGTTCTGTCGGTAGCTTCCACAGGATGTGAGGAAAACCCCCGTGAAGAGCCAAAAGGGAATAAGTAGTGATCTCAAGGTCAGACTATCAGTTTCGTGAAATTACTGAATTTCTCAGTAATTCTTGGAAAGTTGGCAGCAGCTCGTCCTTCTCCGAGACGATAGGCGTTGTCACGGGCCATTTTATGTTCAATTGGGGATCATTCCACAAGATGCCTGATTCGCTCGCTTTGTGAAACTCATTTGAGCATTTGTAAAAAAAGATGGAGTCTTCCAGGGCTGCGAAACCATGCGCAAACCCCTCCGGGACAAGCAGCATATTTCTCCGGACAGAATCCAGGGGACAAATGTACACCTCCCCGAATGTTTTGGAGCCATTCCGCAGGTCCACCACCACATCCAGGACGCTTCCGCTGATCACCGTAGCCAATTTGGCCTGCGCAAACGGCGGCAGCTGAAAATGGAGGCCCCTGACAACGTCTTTCTTCGAAAAAGAAATGTTTTCCTGGGGGAAATCCATATTGATTCCAAATTGCTTCAGTGTGCTTTCCTTATAGAATTCAAAAAACCACCCGCGACTATCATTATACACAGTTGGGGTCAGTTCGATCAGGCCGTCAAATCCGGTTTGTTTGATTTGCATGAACAATGAAAAAATTAAGAAGCCTTTCTAAATGATTCGAGGGCGCGAAGATACTTGTTAATGACAAGATTTTCATCGTACTCAGCTTCCATTTTTAAGCGGCCGTTGCGGCCAAATTCCTTCAGTTTTTCATCCGGGCAGGCTGCCAGTTTCCGCATTTTTGCTGCGAGGTCGAAAGGGTCCCTTATCCGGCACAGAAACCCGTTGAGGTCATTGACTACCACATGGTTGCATCCGGGGACATCGGTGGCAATAATCGGTTTTTCCGAACTCGCAGCCTCCAGCAAGGTGCGGGGTGTTCCCTCCCGATAAGAGGGGAGCACGATACAGTCAGCTTCCTCAATGTATTTGCGCACATCGCGGGTTGTACCCAGATATTCGATGATATTGCTCTCGATCCATCCCCTGATGACATTGGTCTTGATACCTCTCTTATGCTCGGGATCCATATGGCCCAGAATCTGGAAACGGGCCTTAAATCCAGCCTTCTGAAGGGATTTTACTGCATCTATATAATCGAGGATGCCCTTGTCTGTGATGAGCCGGGAGATCAGTAGAAAAGTGAAGGTATCGTTGCGGCGAAAGGGCACGGGTTGAAATTTTTTCAGGTCGATGCCTGAACCCGGTACCAGGTCAACCACCTCGGCCCTGACCATCTTTTTTGTTACAAAGAGTTTCAGGTCTTCGGGATTCTGAAAGAACACTTTTTGCGCGAAACGGAAACTGATCTTGTATAAGAAAATAGCAATGGCCGAAACGAGATTGTCCTTCAGGAAAACGGTTCCCAGTCCGCAGACGTTGTTGATCACGGGGATCTTGAGCAACGCCGCTGCAAGCGTTCCGTAGATGTTTGGTTTGATGGTGTAATGCAGGATGATATCCGGCCGTATTTTCCTGTAAATGAAAAACAATTCGGCTATTAAGGCTGAGTCTCTTATGGGATTGGCTCCACGGCTGTCCATCCTCAAATTGTGATGAAGACATCCTTCTTTCTGGAGCAATGAGGTAAAATCATCTTTAGGGGCAATGGTATGAACCTCATGGCCTTGGGCAAGCAGACTTCTTACAAGACTCATCCGGAAATTATAAATATTCCAGGATGTGTTAAGGACCACAGCGATTCTCATGTAGGGGCTTATTATGAGAATTCTCACACCTTTATCTTCAGCTTCCTGGGCAGAAAATAGAGGTTAAATGGGAACTTCTCACAGTTCAATACGCTAAATGTAACGAAAGTAACCGACTGTTAAAAACCAGGAATGGAAATAATGTGTTAAGATTGTTCCCGGTAATTCACACGATTCAGATGCAGGACACAAATTCACTCAACACCGCCATACTGGTTGCACTCGGAGGGGCGAAAGATGCTGACCTCACGCGAGAACATCTTGATGAGCTGGCATTCCTTGCGGAAACAGCAGGCATCAGAGCGGTGAGGCGTTTTGTTCAAAATTTACCCCTGCCCGATCCGCGATCTTTTGTGGGAAAAGGAAAGCTGGCGGAGATCAAGGAATATGTTTTCACCAACAAAGTGAAGAACGTGATCTTCGATGAAGACCTTAGTCCTTCACAACTTCGCAATCTTGAGCGGGAGCTGAACCCGAAAGAGTCCGACGGTATGCAGGTAAAGATCTACGACCGCAGCTTGCTCATTCTGGATATCTTTCTCTGGCGTGCGCAGACGGCTCAGGCCAGGACGCAGGTGGAGCTTGCGCGGAATCAATATCTTTTACCCAGGTTAACACGATTGTGGACCCACCTTGAACGACAGCGCGGAGGAACAGGAACCCGCGGCGGTGCCGGTGAAAGGGAAATAGAAACTGACCGGCGGAACATTCGCAACCAGATCTCCGTGTTGAAGGACAAACTGGAGAAAATAGAAAAGCAGCGGGCGACGCAAAGGAAGTCCCGAAGCAACATTGTGCGTGTGGCCCTGGTAGGTTATACCAATGTGGGCAAGTCCACCTTGATGAATCTTTTGTCGAAGTCCGATGTGCTGGCGGAAAATAAGCTGTTTGCCACAGTGGATGCCACTGTCCGGAAGGTATCGTTGGAGAACATTCCCTTT
>JBBEBN010000276.1:8431-18641 GCA_040882305.1 Cyclobacteriaceae bacterium | reverse complement strand
TCCTTTTTCTAAGGTTGCTGCAAGTGACTGGGTCTGGTCATGTAGAGACGCAAGATTTTGCGTCTCTACATGAAGACCAACGCACATCATCACTCGTCTTTACAGGCAGCAAGTTCCAGTCTTGCTTTTTCCAACTGCAATTGGAATTCCACTACAATTTGTCGTTGCTCCTCCGCTTCCAGAAAGCTGCGCTCTGCATACTCCCGTTGCTTGTCCGCCTCATTTTTTTGAATGAACGCAAAAACAAGAAATATCAAAGACACGATTACACTCAATGCCAAAACAATCCTGGCTGTTTTTAGTCTTTCTAATAGTTGCTCCGTCATAGATCTTTACTTTTTCTTCGGGATTTCTTCTTGTCGGCTTTTTCCTCCTGCACCTTTTGCTCATTCACAGTCTGATTTGTTTCACGAACCACTTCGACCGCGTTTTGAAGGGACAACCTCACCGCTTCCAACTCCTGCTTTAACGCGGCTACGTTGTCATCCGACGTCAATTCCTTTTTTAGTTTCATGATGCGGTCAAAGCTTTCGTCGATCCGCGCTTCGGTGATCGTGCCTTTTTTCACCAAATCGCGAATGATGGAATGTACCTTGTCGACAGTGCGTTCGTCACTTCCCGAAATATTATTGGAAAAGGTCATGATGTCCACTCCCGCCTGGATCGCCAGGCGGATAGCTTCCTCCAGTCCGTAGTGTCTTGTGATGGCGTGCATCTGCATGTCGTCTGTAAACACCACTCCGTTGAAATGCAATTTCTCTCTCAGAATGCCAGTGATAATATCACGGGACAGGGTTCCGGGATTTCCACCGGAATCCAATTTCTTATTCACAATGTGGGAAGTCATGATCGCATCAACGTAACCCGAATCGATCAAATTTTGATAAGGCTTTAATTCCCGTGATTCCCACGTGTTCGTAACATCGGCTATGCCCAGGTGCGTGTCATCTTTTGAGCTTCCGTGGCCGGGAAAATGCTTCAGTGACGTCAGCACATTGAATTTCCTGTGGCCTTTGATGAATTCCCTGGCCAGCAGGGAAACGGAATCTTCATTCGCGCTGAAGGCTCTTCCGAACTTTGCAATGATGGGATTGGTCGGGTTAGATGCAAGATCCACCACAGGAGCAAAATTCACGTTAATGCCCAGTCCTGCGAGGGTGGCTGCCGTGGCTTCGGAATAAAACCGAACTGAATCCAGTGAATGCGCTTTCCCCATCGCCTCAGCTGTAATGGATCGCGGGAATCCGTATTTATCCTTTAACCTGTTAACCCGTCCGCCTTCCTGATCGATGGAAATAAACAACGGGATGGGTGCAGCCTGCTGGTAGGTCCAGGTTATCTTTTTTAGTGCGACAAAAGAATTCTTCGGAGGAATGTTCTTTTCAAAAATGATCAGTGACCCGACCTTTCCTTTTCGCACTTCTTCCAAAACCTTCACGTCTACTGCGGCTGTTGGAAATCCTATGAGCAACATTTGTCCTATCTTCAGGTCAAGGCTGTCACTAACCTGAGCTTTTGCCTCAAACATGGACGCCAAAAGCACAAAGAATAACATGTATTTCCGGCTGATCATTTTTCGCGTTTAATAATGTTCATAAATATTTTCCAGAATCCCCTGCATGTTTCTGCGGATGGCGTTCGTCGTCGACGTGTAATTACTGTTCATAAAGGAAAAGATCAGAACCTTTCCCTTTTTGGTCACCAGAAACCCACTCAGGCAGTGGTTGTTGCTTAAGGATCCGGTCTTTCCGTATATATACGGTTTGTCCCTTGCGTACCATTGCCTGATTGTCCCGTTCACTCCACCGGTTGCGAGCAGGGGAAACAGTCTCTCTCTCGGAACGATCTCCCAAATTTTCTGCCACAATTTTACGATCGAACGCGGCGTGAAGAGATTGTATCGCGAAAGCCCTGACCCATCCACCCATACGGGCGCATCCGGAAGGTCTTTCAAATAATTTTCTGTTACAAAATCAATGGCGATCTCGGGTTTCAGGCTGTCGCTTAGAACATTGGCACACATCATCAACAGTTGTTCGGCAATAAAGTTATCGCTTTCCTGCATCATTACACGATAGAGACTGTCCAGGTGAATGCTGAACAAAATATTGGTAAAGGCGGGTAAAGGCTTGTCCACTGCGCGGACGTGTCGTTTCAGTGTATCTGAAAGCAACGCAAAAAAAGTAACGGTATCCAGCCTGAAGGGGATATTGATCTCCTTTACCGGTGTGATCTTTTCAGATGCATGAACAACAAAGATATTTTCATTCAAACCGCGCTTTATCTCGAGGTCTGTTTTGGGCTCGCCGTGTCTGAAGAAAGGAGCAAAGTAATCCGGCGCAACGTGCAGCACATTCTGGTCGGCCACGACCGATACGACATTCCCGAACAACGGAAAGGAAGCGCGTTCTGCCGAATAACCCGAATTGTAGTCATCCCACGCCCACCCTTCTCCGAAACGGGCAGTGTGAAAATTTGCGCCCGAAAAATACAGTTCCATTTCAGAAGTACTTAGAAAATGATACACTCCGGAATCGTAAAATACTTCTTTGTAGAGAAACGAGGGATCGCCGGTTCCCCAGAAGATGAGTGAGTCATTGCGCTGAACATACTCCAGGGCAGGCACAGAGTCACCGAGAATTTTCAGGGCTGCAAAAAGTGTAAAGATCTTTGTGTTGGAGGCCGGAGTAAAATAGCTGGCGCCCTTGAAGTCGAAAATGGTCTTATTTTTTTCGGGATCATAGAGAAAAAATCCTGTATGGTCCTGAAACCGTTCTTCGGTTGATTGAAAGGTTTTCTTTAATCTTCCTTTTGATATCGGTGAACAGGAATACAGCAGTGCCAGCGCCAACAGAAAAAATCCGTAACGCATGGTCTCAGGAGTTAAGGTAGCGCTCCATTAAGACTTTCCGGTGATGGAGGTCATGTCCGGCGATAATGTATCCAAGGTTGATAACGGAGATCTTTTTATTGCTGGCAGTTCCGATCCTTTGAAGCATCTCCGGAGAAAAGCTCGCATAGAGGTCGATGGTTGTTTCCCTCAGCCTTCGCATTTCCTCAGCAAGCTGTTCAATCGTGCGGGCATGAGCATTGGCCAGCGGAGCATAGTCATTTTCTTCGAAGGGATGCAGGGGGGTCTCATCATTCCTGGAAAACCGAAGCGCCCTGTAGGCAAAGACCCTTTCAGCATCCATCATGTGGTTCAACACTTCCTTGACTGTCCATTTGCCATCCTGATAGCGGTATGTTCCGATTTCCTCGGGTAGCGTTTCCAGGAGTTCCTGAACCTGCTTCCCCGCCTGCCGCAGCGCCCGGAGCAGATCCATGTCCTTCACATATTCAACATAGGTTTTATAAAACGGGGGAACAGTTTCAATATCAGGTCTTGTCATCGTCAGCAGGGTTAGATGTATTTCTTAAGACACTGTCAAAAATTAAATAAGAACCTTACTAATTGAAGTGTTTGAGGTGGATAATTTCTTCCTTCGTTAAGAACCGCCATTGGCCGCGGCCCAGTTCTTTCTTATCGAGCCCCGCATATACCGTGCGGTCGAGTTTCACCACCTCATAACCCAGGTTTTCGAATATCCTGCGCACCACGCGGTTCCACCCGATGTGCAACTCAATGCCTACTGTACGGCCATCCTCGGATACGATGGCAAGATCATCAACGACAGCACGCCCTTCCTCGAGACGAACTCCTTCCTGTATTGCCTGAAAATCATTTTTTGTCAGGGCTTTGTCCAATTCAATTTTGTAAACCTTCTTAACATTGAAGGAGGGGTGCATAAGTTTATCCGCGAGATCCCCATCGTTCGTCAACAACAGCAAACCTGTAGTGTTGCGGTCCAGCCTGCCAACAGGATAGATCCTCTCTTTCACGAGACTTCCGACGATGTGCATGACGGTTTTGCGCTCCTGTGGATCATCTGTTGTCGTGAGAAAACCTTTTGGCTTATTCATCAGGATATACACGGGTTTCTCCGGTCGCAACACCCTGTCCTCATAGCGGACTTCGTCCCCGGGATTTACTTTATATCCGAGTTCGCTGACCACCTGTCCATTCACAGAGATCAAACCCATCGTGATGAGTTCATCTGCTTCGCGACGCGACGCGATACCACTGTTTGCAATAAATTTATTGAGCCTGATCTTATCGCTCTTCGGAGCTGACCCTTCTTCAGCGCCTGTTTTTTTCCTGGCGGGAAAGTGATCCCTTTCCGGTTTGGGCTTGTAGGTTTTTTTATAAGGTTTGCCAAAGGAAGCGCCGCGTGGTTTTCTTGGATCGTCAGTAGTCCGCGGTCTTTTTCCCGAACGGAACTTAGGACCCTCGCCGGAGCGCGGCGGCGCGCCATAATTCTTGGGCTTGCCGGAAGCAAAACGACTCTTTTTACTCAGCCCTTTCTCTTCCGAATTTTCACCGTATGATCGGGGGGAACCCTGCTTTCTTTCTCCCCTTCCGGCGCCCCTTGAAGGGCCTGAACGAAAGGAACCCGACTGCGAGTCCCTATAGGGTCTTCCGCCTGATCTCGGATTTCTTTTATTCTCAAAAGGTCTGGAAGATGATGCGCCCTCGCCCGAGTCGCGGCTGGATTTTTTGAAAGGCTTTCCGTATGAACGCGCTGAACCGCGTTTCTCTTCCGAGCCCTGGCCACCCCTTGAGGGACCAGACCGGAATGAAGATTTTGGATTTCTTTTGCCACCAAACGACCCTGAGCTGGGTGCGCTACTGTCGTCTTTGGATTTCCTCAATGATTTTCCCGACCTGTCCCTGCCTGAGGTGGATCTGCCGGGACGGGATGAACGTTTTCTCTCGCGACCGCTTTCGTTACGTCTGGGCATCGGGCTCCTTTGATTCAGAATTCTCCCCGATCGTGTTTACTTCAGTACTGAAATCTTTCGGCGTGGGCAATTCCACGAGATCGCTGATCCCAAAATATTCCATGAACTTAGCTGTGGTGCCGTATAGCATCGGCCGGCCGATCGTCTCAGCCTTCCCAATAATTTCTATCAGACCTTTATCCAGTAATTTCTGAACAGCATAATCGCAATTCACGCCCCGGTTATTTTCAATTTCAGTTTTTGAAATAGGTTGTTTATACGCAATGATCGAGAGTGTTTCCATCGCCGAAGTGGACAACCTTTTCTTGGATTGCTGCTTGAGCAGAATGCTGATGCTTGCCTGGTAGGACGGCTTGGTCAAGAACTGATATCCGCCTGCGGCTTTGAAAAGTTGAAAAGCATATTCTTCTGACTGATACTTTTCCTCCAGGCGTTGGATCGCGCCCATGATATCTTCTTCCGGAACATCGGCATTGAACATTTCCGACAAGCATGATTTGATATCCGCCAGTTTGATCGGGCTCAACGAGCAGAAGATCAGGGCCTCAATGTGGTTCTGTAAAAAATCCATTGTTCTTTTTTAAGTTCTCACTCACTTCACCCATCACGTCCCCTTCAGGGGACCGTTTTGCCTTCAGGCAAAACGAGGGGGTGGGTTAATCCTGCTGCATTAATTTGGCTTCAATGGATTGGGTGGTATGGGGAACAGCGATAAGCCGCTCTTTTGAAATCAGTTTTCCCGTAACGGAACAAATGCCGTAGGTTCCATTTTTAATTCTAACCAATGCATTCTCCAAGTTAGTAATATATTTCTGTTGGCGGGCAGCCAACTGACTGAGATTTTCTTTCTCCGCAGTTTCAGCGCCATCTTCCAGCACTTTGGTGTTTCCACCGGAAGTGGCATCAGTTCCCTCATCATTATTGCGATTGAGGGTTTCTTTTAAGATCTTATACTCTTCGCGCGCTTTTTCCAGTTTGCGGTTGATCAGAACCTGAAACTCCTGAAGTTCCTCATCTGAGTAACGTGTCTTGTCCTGGGAAGTGGAGGAAGGTTTTGCAGGCTTATGAGCCATCGGCCGCTGATTGGGCATCTGGAAAAAATTCAATTGCGCAGTAGCGGCAATCTTGGCCGCCGTGGTGGCCTGCGCACTGGCTGCTTCAATCTGCGCAGCAGTAAGTTTTTTCGGCGCAACGGCCGCTTTCTTTGCAGTCACTTTCTTTTGAAGGACTTTCTTTTCAACAACTTTCTTCGGTGCTGCTTTGGGCCGCGCGATTGTCTTTGGGGCAACTTTCGGAGCAGCGGCTCTCGGAGCAGCGGCTCTCGGAGCAGCTTTCTTCGCTTTAGCCTTTTTAGGCGCCGGTTTAGCTTTCTTTTTTACAGGCTTTTTGACCTTCGCGTGTACAGCTTTCTTAGTCCTTGCTGCTGGTTTTACTTTTTTTGCCTTTTTCGATGCCTTGGCGTGTGCCTTCTTATTCTTGGCCATTTTGATTTCCTCCGTTTAATAAAGATTCGCAAAATTATAGGATGGCTAGTAAAACAAAAAATATTATAGAAAATTCCCTTTGAAGAATCAAAACTTTCTTTTCCCTTTCTTTCTTAAAAAGATCGATCAGATTAGTAGATATGGCACGTTTCGCGATGCTTTGTGTGTTTTCCGGTTTGATCATGGCCTGTGAGCCTGGAAAGATGCCGCAAACGCAAAAAAATGAAAAACCAGCCGTTGCGCTTGCCATACATGGCGGGGCGGGAACGATCCGAAAGGAAAATATGTCGCCCGAGCGGCAGCAGGCTTATCACGAGGCACTAAAACAGGCCCTTAATGCCGGTTACGCAGTTCTGGATCAGGGAGGCAGCAGCATGGATGCCGTCATAGCCTCCGTTTCCCTGATGGAGGACTCTCCGCTTTTTAATGCCGGTAAGGGAGCTGTTTTCACTTATTCCGGAAAGAACGAATTAGACGCGTCCATTATGGATGGAAGCAATATGAAGGCCGGCGCCGTCGCTGGTGTTACCACTATCAGAAATCCCATCAAAGCAGCGTACGCCGTCATGACCGAGTCAGAGCACGTCATGCTCGCGGGACGAGGCGCGGAACAATTTGCAAAAGAACACGGCCTGGAAATAGTGGATCCAGATTATTTTGCTGACTCCACGCGCTATCAGCAATTCCTGGAGCGAAGGAAGGCGGAGAAAACTGGTGATGCAGCTCAACTCGAAGGTCAGGATAAGGGAAAGAAATTCGGCACTGTCGGTGCGGTTGCGCTCGACCAATATGGCAACATTGCCGCGGGTACTTCAACGGGTGGAATGAGCGATAAGAGATTCGGACGCGTGGGCGATTCCCCCATCATCGGCGCGGGCACTTACGCTAACAACAAGACCTGCGGGGTATCTTCCACCGGATGGGGTGAATACTTTATCCGCCTTGCCGTGGCGCATGATATCTCAGCGATGATGGAATACGGCGGACTTTCCCTCCAGGAGGCTGCGGACAGTGTCGTCATGAAAAAACTTCCGCGCCTGGGAGGAGACGGCGGTGTGATTGCTATGGACCGCGATGGAAATATCTCCATGACCTTCAATACCGATGGGATGTACCGGGGATATATCAGGGTGAAAGGTGAAGCTAAAACCTTCCTATACAAGTCGGACGAGTAGTTGGCTCATTGGCTTTTAGCGATTGGCCTTGCAGCGAACCCGGGAAATCGGGATCCACAAAGGGTTGGGAGCCTGCGCACAGATTAATTAATCGGCTGCGGGCTTTCCGTCGTAAAATCTCCGCGCAACGTCCTGAATCGTTTTCTCGCCTCGGCGGCATAGACACTTCCGGGATATTTCGTGAGGAACTCGCGGTAAATTTCCATCGCCTTGTCCTTATCTTTCAGCTGGCGCTCGTAGATTTCTCCCTGGAGGAAAAATGCGTCATCAGATAAAACATCATCAGCGTAATCGACGAGAATCTTTTCAAGCAAGGCAATGGACTCCGAAAACTCCCCGCGCTTCATCCGGATGTTGGCCTCTAACCAGTAAACATCATCTAAGATTGTCTGGTTGGAAAATACCAGGCTGTCGGAAATGCCCTGCTTCAGCTGGTTGATCTTCATCAGTGCCGAATCAATTTTATTCTGATACAAAAGCAATTCAACCAGCGCATACTGCTTCAGCGCTTCACCAACAGAGTCGAATGCGATATTCTCTTTGATACGCATACTGAGGTCCATGGCGTCATTGGCAATTTCTCGCGTAGTCGCTTCCTTCAAAATATCGAGGTGCTCCTGTGCCAGTCTGAAATTTCCCTTGTAATAAGAAAGTTTCGCGTTCTTCAATTTCGCCTCATATCCCACGGGATTTTCTTTTTGGGTTTTCTCCACCTGCGAATAAAGGAGGGTCGATTCCCATGCTTCACCTTTCAACAGGTAAATGTCTCCGAGATCAAGCTTTGCTTTCGATCTTAAATACAGCGTGGCCCGTGGATTATTGATCAGATGATTTAGTATCCCGATAGCGGCATTCTTTTGATCCAGATAATTTGCAAAAAGCAGCGCCTGGTTGCGGGATGCTTCAAGTGAATTCGGATTTGTGGGATATTCTGCGATAAATTTTTGATAATCTTCGATGAGCGCCTTCACGGAATCGGCCTTTACCGGAAAAGTCTGCTTTACCCGTGCTTCCCTCGTACGGATCAGACCCAGCCGCGCAAGCAGGTGGTTGGGCGTTCCGCGATATTCCTTGATGACGTATCGGTATATCTTCGAGGCATTGTCATAATCATCGTTGTCCAATGCCACACGTGCTACCTCGAGGGATTTTTCACCTTCCCGCTTATAGCGTTTGTCGTAGGCCCTGGCCTGAATAAAAGATGCATAGAAGTTCTTCTGCTGCATCGTCACCCAGATAAGAAGATCGGAGTAAACTTCCACTTCCGGATTTTGTTGCACTTTGTCATACAGCAGACGTTCGAGACTTTCAAGCTCCTCCGGTTTCGTTAGCAAAGCCTGCATGACATTTTTCACGTACTGAATATTCGCGGAACTTTGCGTGACGTAGCTCAGGTATTCCTGAACCATTTTGTCCTGTTGTCCCTGGATCCGGTAGAGCATGGCAAGTTCAAGACAGAAGAGATAGGGATTGCCCAGGTAATTCCGGCACTCATTTAGCGCCATGATCGAATATTCAGAAAGCGAACGGGCGGCGAGGTAATCCGACATCATCTTGGCCAGTTGCATATTTGATCTTACTTCAGCGCTCATTTCCTTAAAATAACGGTCGGCCTTGGTCACCTCCCCGGAACGCACGTAAACCAATCCAACGTCTAGCTTGTATTGCATGTTAACAGGATCTTTCCTCAAAAGTTTTTTCAGATAATCCACGGCGTCGTCAAAGACCCCGATGTCAATCATCAGGTTCAAATAGTTATTGTGGATCATGGGAATGTTCGACTCCGCGCGGCTGAGATCTTTATAAAGTTCAAAAGCCTTTTTCTTATCTCCCTTTACAAGGTACTCATTGGCCAGCTGTATCTCAGAATGATTTTGTCCTGCAACGGAAATTGACAGCAGTAGGAAAGCTGTGAAGAATACCACCCTGGTATTAATTAGTATTATATATATATTAATGTAATTATAATTAGTCATGTTGATAAGTGGATAAATAATCGTTCCGTTTTTCTGTGGATGAACTGTTCACTAAATTTAGCGATCAATTAAATCTGTATCAATGGGTTATAGGCGTGTCAACAAATTAATTTCAGGTGGACAAGATTGTTGTGAATAAGTTGGAATGTTGATTAGTGTGGATAACGCCGCATCCATTAACAAAAAATATTAACCCGTGTAAGTGTTAACGTTTTTTTCAGGAATTAGATTCAACAAATGTATTTGTCCACAACCTATCAATAGGTTATGAACATTTCTCCAGCACCGATGTCCCAGTTCGCTTTAACCCCTTTAATTGCGGTTGTACCGTCCGGGGCGCGGTAATAGATCACTTTTTCCGGTTCTGTGTTCTTGAAATAGTTCCCCGGATCCCATCTGCCATTGGCATTCTTGTCGATGATCAATCGGATCTGGTAATCGCCTGGAACAACATCCGCGAATCTAACCGCGCGCTGGTTTTTGACCTCCAGGATCACCTTATAGCTCTTGTCTATCAACTGAACGATGAAATCTTTCTCATCGGTCTGGATCTCTATATTAATTACTGATAGCTCCTCAGCGTAGAGGGGCTTTATCGGCTGGACAACTTTCTCGGAGCTGTCGTTTTCAATGCTGATAAATGCTGCGGTTCCGAGGTGCAGTTCATTCACGGCCTTCTTTTTTTCAGTTGAGCCCTGCCCGGCGGGGGGCAGTGTTGGTCTGCCTGATTGTT
>JBBEBN010000276.1:0-8421 GCA_040882305.1 Cyclobacteriaceae bacterium | reverse complement strand
TCAGTCTTTGCAAATAGTAGTCGATCTATTGATTTGGTGATCGTCAGCTTTCTTTCCAGCAGATGCCAGGTTAAGTCCTCATTTGAAAGGTTTACCCTGGTTAAGGAGTCGATCTGAAAAAACAGGCTGTCAAAATTTATTTCCTTGAAAGGTTTAGTGAACTGTAGGGTTACTTTGAGATCGCCTTTGTGTCCGTACAGTGTTGAGGCCTGTACGCTCACTCGGAAGTCCTCAGGCGTTACCTCTCGCGTCAGGTATTTAGCATACAAAGTGGTGTCGATCACATTGTCGATGCTGTCTAAAGCGAATAAGTGGATTTGGAGACTGTCTTTGTCGGAGGTTTTATAAAGGCGGATGTTTGCCTGGTCTTCGCCGAAGGTGTAGCTGAGGTCGGAAGAATCTGCGGCCGTTAACTTGAAAGTCCGGAGCTTTTTTGTGGTCCTGATATTGAAATAAGTATTGTATGGCCGCGCGCTGGTCATTTTCAAAGGTCCAGTGTCAAGCCTGATGAGTCCTACCGAAACATCTTTTATGGTGTCGAGAAGGTATTGGTAGTCAGCGATGAATCCATAGGACTCAGATCGGCTGTTCACGACCAGGTTTCGGTTCTTATCTTCGAAAGTGTAGAGGAAGTAGTTGTCGGGTTTCAGGTGGGAGATCCTGAACTTTCCTTTCTCATCAGTTTTTGTGAAATACACAGCGGGATGTTCAAAGATATTAAACGTGTCGTTTTCGACGTGTAGGGCCACGGTCGCGTCTTTAATTTCGGTTCCCTTTAATAGGTCAGAGATGGTACCCTCTATGGAAAGTGAATCCAAATAATTGCCGGTACTGTAGGCGAGCTGAAGATATCGCACGGGATTTTTTTCTGTGATATCCTGGACCGTTTCTCTGAAGTTAAAGGTGTAAGTGGTGCTGTCCTGAAGCGGGTCTTCAAAGGTGAGCGTGACGATATTTTTCCTGCTGACTATCTTATAGTCTTTTCCGATGGTGGGTGTTACGATCAGTTGTTCTTTGGGTGAGTTCAGAATGACATCTTCGGAGAAGATCAATTGAATTTCATTCGATGTTAAGTTGATGGATTCGTTTGGAGGTGTAGCTTTCACAAGCACGGGTGGAATTGTGTCTTTCGGACCACCTGTCGGTGCGCTTTGGCGGGCGCATGAAAGAAGGAAAAGAATATAGATGAACCAGTGAAGGTTTTTATTTAAATTCATTTTCGTACTATATATGCCAGGCTTGAATATTCGCCGTTTGTTTTTGCGGACCTGTTCGATCTCCATCCCTCAAACGCAGCTTTTGCCATGGCCTGGATCCCATTTGTTCCATTCCTGTATTTTTCGCTGAGCAGGCTGACGTAGAACGCATCCAGCCGCATGGGTACAACATTAATTAAATTCAGGTTATGGTTGGTCAGCAACTTCTCCATGGTATTTCTTGAGAAATGCCAGAGGTGTCGGGGAACATCATAGCCGGCCCAGTGTTCGCCGAATGTTTTGGCATCCTCGCTTTGCAGGTTTGGTACTGCAATAAACATTGTGCCATTTTCTTTCAAGTGGTCTCTTAGATGGGTGACTGTCTCATTTAGATTGCTGACGTGTTCCAGTACATGCCAGAGGGAAACCACATCGAAAGTGTCTCTTAATTCACCTATAGCTGAGACGACCTGATGGGAAGTTTTTTCATTTGCCTGTGTGCGCGCGGTTGAAGAGGGCTCCACCCCCGCGATTTTCATTCCGTGTTTTGTGCATTCAAGAAGAAAAGCTCCGGTTCCGCAGCCATAATCTAAAAGTGAGGAGGGTTTCTGCAAACTGTGTTTTTGGATGAGTTTGTATTTCCACTTTAAGGTGAAGGTGCGGGCGGCCTTGTAAGCCTGCCCAACGAGATTGGTTGATTTATCAGAATGGGAGATGTATGCTTCCGATTGATAATACTTTGGCAGATCCCTGTCGTGCGGCCGGGGATTTGTCAACACAAGGCCACAGTGTGCGCACCGCTGCAGATGAAATGTTTCATGTGAAACAGTATAATCGCGGCAGGACAAGTAAGCCGAGAAATTGCTGTTACCGCAGAGAGGGCATGCCGACAAACGCTCCATTTATTTTCCAAGGTAAACAGTCAGCACTGAAATATCCGACGGTGACACTCCGCTGATTCGGGATGCCTGGCCGATGGTTTCAGGTTTTATTCTTTTCAGTTTTTCCCGTCCTTCCGAAGAAAGCGCCTTTACGCGATCATAATCGAAGTCGCCTTTGATCCTGTAATTCTCCAGGCCTTCGATTTTCTTCGCGAGTTTCTCTTCACGGTCGATGTAGTTCTCGTATTTCAGAAAGATCTCCACCTGTTCCTGAACTTCTTCTGAATATTTACCCAGCAGAGCTTTGAGGCTTTTGTCGATCACTTTAATTTCTTGCATGCCAATGTGGGGACGGCGCAAGAGATTGACGACGGGTACCTTCTCTCTGATCGTCGCCGTATTGAATGCTGAAAGATCTTCGTTAACCACGTCGGGTTCCACTTTTACTTTTTTGAGTTCCTGCAAGAGGATTTTGAAATCGGTTTTCTTATCCAGGAGGTTTTTCATCCTTTCATCCGAGGCCAGTCCGAGTCGATGGCCAGCTTCCGTCAGTCGCAAGTCGGCATTATCCTGGCGCAAGAGGATCCTGTATTCGGCACGGGAGGTGAACATGCGGTAGGGCTCCTGCGTACCTTTGTTCACGAGGTCGTCGATGAGCACTCCGATGTAGGCTTCCGAGCGCTTCAGCACAAATGGCTCTTTTTCATGGACCTTGTTGTGGGCATTGATGCCTGCCATAAGGCCCTGGCACGCGGCTTCCTCGTATCCGGTTGTGCCGTTAATCTGACCCGCAAAATACAGATTCTCAATAAGTTGAGTCTCCAGGGTCATTTTTAATTGGGTTGGCGGGAAGTAATCGTATTCGATGGCATAGCCGGGCCTGAACATTCTGGCATTTTCAAATCCCGGGATCTTTGTCAGTGCCTTGTGCTGAACATCTTCGGGAAGGGATGTTGAGAATCCGTTTACATATATTTCCACCGTATTCCATCCCTCCGGCTCTACAAAGATCTGGTGGCGTTCACGCTCGGCGAAGCGATTGATCTTGTCTTCTATAGATGGGCAGTAGCGTGGACCCATTCCTTTAATGCGACCTTGGAACATTGGAGACTGGGCGAATCCCTTTTCCAGTTCTTTATGGACCGTATCATTGGTATAGGTGATCCAGCAGCTTACCTGTTTCTTGAGAGGCATTGTATCGGAGAAGGAGAATTTTGAAGGATTGGCGTCTCCGCGTTGTTCCTCCATTTTGGAAAAGTCCAGGGAACGTCCGTCTACCCTTGGAGGTGTTCCCGTCTTCATCCGCCCTGATTCAAATCCAAGCGTGATCAGCTGTTCGGTTATTCCTGTGGCGGCTTTTTCCGCCGTTCTGCCGCCGCCAAAGTTTTTGTTCCCGATATGTATCTTGCCGTTTAGGAACGTGCCATTGGTCAACACCACTGCGCTGGATTCGATCTCTATTCCCAGACTTGTTCTCACACCCGCTATCATACCGTCTTTCACCAGCAGGCCACTAACCATTTCCTGCCAGAATTCCAGGTTGGGTATCCTTTCCAGGGCCAGTCGCCATTCTTCGGAAAACCTCATCCGGTCATTTTGTGTTCTGGGGCTCCACATTGCTGGTCCCTTTGAGAGATTGAGCATCCGGAACTGGATCATAGATTTATCCGAGATAATCCCCGATAAACCGCCCAGGGCATCGATTTCCCGAACGATCTGGCCTTTGGCGACTCCGCCCATTGCGGGGTTGCATGACATCTGTGCAATGGTGGCCATGTTCATGGTAACGAGCAGCACCTTTGATCCCATTTTGGCTGCTGCAGCCGCTGCCTCACATCCGGCATGCCCGGCACCTACTACTATCACATCGTACGAAGGAAACATATGTTCTTAGCTAGCGGATTCTTTTTTTAATTAGTTCCACGTGGAACTGGAAACTTGCCCACAATTTTTATCCACATATCCACATTTTGTTTCACGTGGAACCCCCGATAAGGATTATGAGCCTAAATTTCACGCAAAGATAGGTAAGCGTCTTCTTTCTTGCGCATCCGGGATTTATCGCGTGTGGATTTATCTGAATATCCTGAAAGGTGAAGGACACCATGAATTAGCACCCGATGGAGCTCTTCATCAAAATCGGTCTTTAATCCGCTGGCATTGGCCCTTACCCTTTCTATGCTAATGAAGATATCACCTTCAATCACACCCCCTTCCTCACTGTTGTCGAAGGTAATAATGTCGGTCAGAGTTTCATGCTTCAGGTATTGCCGATTGATCGACAGCAGGTATTCATCGGTGCAGAAAATGTAGTTGAGATGGGCAAGCTGCTTTTTTTCCCCGGATACGACGTCCCTGATCCACTGTTTGGTTTTTCTTGGCCTGGGAAGTTTGAAAGTGGTATCCTGGTTGAAGAACTCAACGTCCGCCATCAGGTATTCATGTAAAAGCTCAATTCAACCACTCTGCCGTTATCCTTGAACTCCACCTCATCAGATAAGTGCTTCATCAGAAAAATACCCCTGCCTCCGGGCTTTTCCAGATTCTCAGGCGAGGTGGGATCAGGAAGGGTCTCGTAGTTAAAACCGCTCCCTTCATCCTTTACAATGAACTTTATCAGGCTGTCCTCCAGAAAGAGGCTGAGATAGACATTCTTTGATCTGTTCCCGCTGTTGCCATGTTTGATGGCATTGTTAACGGCTTCCGTGACAGCAATCATGATATTGCCGTATATGTCATCGTCGAGTTCGAATTTTTCTTTCGCATTATCAATGAAGCTTTCAATCATTCGAATATTTTCCATGATAGAAGGAACCTGGATACTGATCGTATTCATGAATGCTTTATTGTTTTCTATTTGGTGCCCATTCGCTTAAAATACTCATTCACTTCCTTCTTATAATACGGATACAGTTTTGGTGGAACGGTTTTCAACAATTCTACCTCTTTTTCCTTGAGCCGCAAATACTCCTCAAAAGCCTTCGGGATTTCTTTTTCATAATCCTTGGCGGTTTCCCCCTTGCGCTCGTCATCCATATCCTGCTCGCGCATGGATTTCTCCGCATCGAGAAGACGCGTGAGAATTTGTCTCTGACGCTCGATCAACTGATCGGTCAATTGCTTGTTGACAAGATCCATCTCTGTTTGTTCCATTTTTCCCGGGAGCTCCCCTCCTGGCATCTGACCATCATTCTTCATCTTCTCCTGCATCTCCTGAAGCGCACGGCGAATCCGCTCCTGCTCCGCCGCCATCTCCGCAAGCTCCTCTGAAAGTTGACGACCCGACTTGCCACCGTTCTTCAACTCTTCGATCTTTTGATTGAGTTGCTGCTGCATCTGGCTCAAGCTGGGCTTCTGACCTTTTTGTTTTGACTTCTTCATCGATGGCTGAGCATTGGCCATCATCTGCATCATCATATCGAAATGGTCGTCCAGCATCAGCGCCAGATTATTGATGGAAGTCATCGTCATCTGCATCTCACTGGAAGCTTGCGGCCTGCGCCTCTCCTTGTTTGATTCTATGACTTTATCGATGTGGTTGTTGAGCTCATTTACTTCCTTCGTGATAAATGATCCCATCATCGGATCCTTCTTTCCAAGCGCTAATAGACTGTCTTCCAATACTTTAGCGTCATCCTTCAACTTCAACTGCATTTGCGCGAGCGCATTGAAGCGCGGATCGTTCTGCTGCAGCTCATTGAATTCTTTCATCAGCCCCTCCTGATCGAAGGACAACTTCACCAGCCCGTGGATGATCTGACGTAACGATTCTAAATTCTGCACTTCCATCTCCATCATCATCGAACTCTGCATCCCCTCCATTTGTTGCTGCATCTGATTCATCTTCTCCAGTGCGTTCTTTTGGGGTGGCTTGGCCTTTGAGGGACTGTTCTGTTGCAACTGCTCCTGGCTTTCACTCTGCTCCTGCTGAATTTCCTCTGAATCCTGTTCCTCAGGCAGGCCTTCTTCCTTGTTGAGCTCCTCACCCAGCTTTTCCAGCTCCTTTATTTTTTCAGCGGTCTTCTTGAAATCCTCTTTCAACTTTTCCTGTTCTTTTGCCAGCTCCTGACTTTCACTGGATTCCTGCTGGGATTTATCGGATTTCTCACCCTCAGATTTCTTATCATCGCCTTTTTCTCCCTTCTTATCCTCGCTCTTTTCTCCGTCCTTTTCGTTCAGGGATTTTTTTGCATCTTCTTTGTCACCTTCTTTGGATTTATCGCCATCCTTTGATTCGTCGCCTTTGTTCTTCTTGTCATTCTTATCTTCGCGTGCTTTCTCTTCTGCTTTTTTGTCTTTGTCTTTGTCTCCAGGCTTTTTCTCTTTGTCAAGGGTCTCTGTCTCCGCAAGTATTTCTTTCTGCTTTTCAATTTGCTTTTTCAGATCTTCGATTGTCTGATCAAGTTTGAAATCGTATTGAAGTTGTTTGAACAGCTCAAGCGTGCGCTCCAACTCCTTTTCGAGATTGTCAGCTTTCTGATTCATTTTATCCAGCAGCTTCTGGATCTCGGACATGTCGGTGTTCTCCTTCAGTAATTTTTGCAGCTCTTCAAAAAGTTTTCTGGTTTCTTCATCGAGAAGCTCCTCCATCAATTTTTGGATCTGTTCTGCCTTTTGCCTGATGCGTTCATCCTGCTCGGTGAAGGCGTCCTTCTTCTCTTCGAGAAGTTTATTCTGCTGTTTTAATTGGTTTATCATCTGGTCGAGACTCTGCTTTTGCTGGATAATATCCTCCAGCATCTTTTTGTCTTGCCAGTCGAGGTTTTGTTTCCCCTTTAGCTTCTGAGTGGCCTGTTCGATCTGGTCCTGAAGTTTATTGGCTTTCGTGACACTCTTGTCGATCTGACTTTCAGTACTTTTCTGAGAACGGCTGATCTCCGCCACCAGGTTATCAGAGGTGGGAACGAGGAAAGTATAAGTTGCTGACCGCGTGGATTTTCTTCCGTTGACGCCGTCGTTATCCCAAACCTGAAGGTTGTATTCAAGCTGATCGCCGGCTTTGAGATCAAGCGAATCGATGGACCAATTATAAAAAAAACTTTGCTGTAGCTGATTTCTGGTCACGGCAATCGGTACGGAGTTGCTCAGAATTTCTTTCTGGTCTTCGTTGCGTACCCGGAAATTGAGCGTCAGTTGCGTGACGCCGTAATCGTCACTAACCATACCGCCCAGTAGCACCCGCTCATACAACACCGTGTCTTTAAAATTGTTAACGACGACCTGCGGATACTGATCCTTGATCACATGGATCGAGTAGGCGATCCGATCCTTATTGCGGCTTTTATCATTCTCCAGCCCTATCTCGTACTGATCCTGGTTTAAGAATTTCCTGGAAAAGGCAAAGGATTGATTATCAGAAGCTTTAAACTCATGTACCAGGCTATCACTGTTAAACTGGATCGTGGCCCTGTCCGCGTGTGCCGTATTCAGTTTCCAGCGAATGTTCGTTCCTTCCGGCACATCGAGGTTACCGGCGTTGGTAAGTTTTTCATTGCTGCGCTGTAAGTACCTGGGATACTCAAGTTCCACATTAAAACGCGTCAGTTCGGGGCGATTCACTAGGTCAATCGAGTACTCATCGGAGAAAAAGCCGGCCGCTTCAATTTGAAATTCCATCGGCTTCTGGATGCGTTCAAAGGTGTATTCAAACTTTCCCGGTCCCGTGGGAATAAGTTTCAGGCGCTGATTCTTCGAAACGATGTAGGCATTCTGAGGAATGGCGTTTCCGGATAGCGCCACCTGTAAGGTAAAGTTTTCGTTATAAAATGCGGTCAGTGAGTTATTGGTGACATTGAAGGTAAAGGGAGCATCGGGTTCATAAGCCCGGTTAAAGTGAACAATGCGCTCCGCACTTTTTGTGAGGATGCTGGGATTGATCAGCATGATCAACAGCACCAGACCTACCGGGAGGGCCAAGTATCGGAGGAGTTTTGTGTTTTGTCTGAGGTCGATGACCGTATCGAAAGCCATCGGCTCAAATTCTTTGGTCTTTTGCTGGACACTTGCAAAAGTCAGGTCAGATTCTTTGCCGGAAGTCGCCAGCTGGATGAGGTTTACGAGCCGGTCTTTTACGGTAGGCAGCCTGCTGCCGATGAGTCTTGCGCTCTGCTCTTCATTCAGACCTCTTTTGGTGATCCACCACTGAAGGGGTTGGTTAAGGAATTTAAGTACCGAAAAAGCGGCAACGCCGAAGAAGGCAAGAAAGATCAGTAACCGCGCCCACTGGCTTAGCCACAAGTTATGCTCCAGAACAGAAGCGATAACGAAATAGCCGATTATGATCGACAGAGTGAGAATGCCCCCTCTGATAAAGAGGTTGAGATAATATTTTCGCTGAAAAGATT
>JBBEBN010000275.1:7456-18677 GCA_040882305.1 Cyclobacteriaceae bacterium | reverse complement strand
CCCCCACCTTTTAAACCTATTTCCCTATCTTTCCACCATGAAAATCCAGATCGTGAATGGCCCCAACCTGAACCTGTTGGGAAAACGTGAAACATCCATTTATGGCAACCAGTCTTTTGAGCAGTTCTTTGAAGACCTGAGGAAACGTTTTCCTGCCGTTGAGCTTTATTATTATCAGTCGAATGTTGAAGGGGAAATCGTCAACAAACTGCATGAGACCGGGTTTGATTTTACAGGCATTATCCTCAATGCCGGCGCTTACACACACACATCGGTCGCCATACACGATGCCATCGCAGGGATAGAAACCCCTGTTATCGAAGTGCACATCTCCAATGTCTATGGGCGTGAGGAGTTCCGGCACAAGAGCCTGATCACCTCCAAATGCGTTGGCCTTTTAACTGGCTTTGGACTGGAGGGCTACGCTTTGGCGATATCTTATTTGATAAACAAATACAGCTGAATATCTTCGCACGATGATATCCTTTTACCCCGGTCCTTCAAGGGTTCACGAAGAAATTCCCCAGTACGTTAAGGAAGCTTATCAGGAAGGCGTCCTGAGCATTAATCACCGCAGTGAGGAATTCATGGAGATATCGGAAAAGACTATCCGGCTCCTGAAGAGTAAACTCGATATCCCGAAAGACTATACTATTTTTTATACGTCGTCGGCCACTGAGTGCTGGGAGATCATTTCGCAATCGGTAATGACCACCACCGGTTTTCACATTTTCAATGGTGCTTTTGGAAAAAAGTGGTTCGAATATTCGCGCCGCATTTTCAGTGGCGCAAAAAGTTTTCCTTTTGGCCACAACGAACTCATCAATGTGAAAAAACTGCGGCCGGGAAAGGAGGGGGTGATATGCCTCACCCAGAATGAAACATCCAATGGAACCCAGGTAAACAATGGAATGATCGAATCGATCCGGAGTCGCTTTCCGGATCATCTCATCGCCGTAGATGCGACTTCCAGCATGGCTGGGATTTATCTCAACCTCCGTGCTGCAGATATCTGGTTTGCTTCAGTGCAAAAATGCTTTGGACTCCCCGCAGGGCTTGGTTTAATGATCTGTTCACCCGCTGCCATGGAAAAAGTAAAAAAAGTGGGTGAAGACAAGCATTACAACAGCCTCACCTTTATGTCTCAGATGATGGATAAATGGCAAACACCTTTTACTCCCAATGTGCTGGCCATTTATTTATTGATGCGCGTAATGGAAGACACCAAACCCATCCGCGAGGTCCACAGCAAGATTGAAGGACGGTACCGGGAATGGATTGACTTTTTCAAGGATAAAAAAACACTGCATCACCTGATCACCAACGAAGAGGCACGATCATTCACCGTCATTCCAGCAGAGGCAAAGGCGACGTTGGTATCAGCGATAAAATCCAGGGCGAAAAAAAACGGAATCCTGCTGGGCGAGGGGTACGGCGAACTGAATCCTTCAACCTTTCGCATTGCCAATTTTCCCGCCATCAAGAAAAGCGAAATAAAAACGCTGAAGGAATTTCTTTCAGATTTCGAATAACACCAACACCTCAACACACAAAACATCAATGATCCGCATTTATACCGATGGAGCAGCCCAGGGCAACCCGGGGCCTGGTGGCTATGGTGTGATCCTTAAATATAATAACCATGTGAAAGAACTCTCACAGGGTTTCAGGTTAACGACCAATAACCGGATGGAGTTGCTGGCGGTGATCACCGGGCTCGAAGCCATAAAAAGAGAAGGGATCCCTGTCACCATCATTTCCGATTCGGAATATGTCGTAAAGGCTGTTCAGGAGGGATGGCTCTGGAACTGGGAGAAAAAAAATTTTGCCAAAAAGAAAAATGCCGACCTGTGGAAACGTTATATCCCGCTTCACAAGAAATTTAAGCCCAAATTCCAATGGGTTCGGGGACATGCCGGCCATATAGAAAACGAGCGATGCGATTATCTCGCCGTACAGGCAGCCACGAGCCCCGGATTGCTGGTGGATCTGGAATACGAGAACAACCGCGATGTTGAGCTGTAAGTTGCTTTGTCCCGCAGGCTGGCCCAAAAAAAAGCTGCCCTTCCGGACAGCTTTTTTCACAATTAAAGCAAAACAAAATCACCGACATGAAAAGAATACTACGTGTTTCTTATAGGGGACTGTTTACCCTAACCAAAACATTGTCGTAATCAGTTGCTCCCTTGTTGTCGGTAACAGTAAGGCGAAAGTAGTGGCTTCCCTCAACCAACACGCTTATGGTAGGCGTTGCGGTATCTTTATTGCTGATAATGGCGGCGGGGCCCCCGTACTGGATCCAGGAATAAGTCACCACAGCGCCATCGCTATCAGTTCCGGCACCGCTTAACGTTACTGAATTGTCGGGCAGCGTGAGGGTGCGGTCCGGCCCGGCGTTGGCGACAGGCTCCTGATTAATGAACGACAAAGAGCCGGTTACCCTTACCAGTATATTATCATAGTCCGTTGCACCATCGTCATCTTTTACCGTAAGCCTGAAGTAATATTTTCCGCTTTCCGAAAATGTGATGGTTGCCGTGGGCTGATTTGTATCGGTCATCGCGGCATTCGGCCCACCGTACTGGGTCCAGGTATACTCCACAATGGAACCGTCACTGTCGCTGCCACTACCGTAAAGTTTTATGTCGTTTTCGGGAAGTTCAACATCCATATCGGATCCCGCATAAGCTACGGGGGCTATGTTCTCCTGTATAGGATCTTCATTATGCTGTGATACGGGAGGCGCAGTTACGACTATCAGCATGTTGTCATAATCCGTTGCGCCATCATCATCTTCCGCGATAAGCCTGAAATAATATTTTCCCTCTTTCAGACCGTCAATGGTTGCGGTTTCACTGTTTGCATTGCTGATGAAAACCTTCTCACCCCCGTATTGGACCCATTTATAGGAAACAATAAATCCATCTGCATCTGTGGCTGTTCCCTTGAGATCTATTTGGGTCACAGGCAGGATCAACCTCATATCACTGCCGGCATTGGCTACAGGGCTCATATTAAGTACCGCGGCGGTTTCTATCGCCCCAATATCACACGCGGCTCCGCTGACCCGTAAGTGGTTATAAAAATCTTTCAGAATACTCCAATATGCCGAAACATCCCCTCCCTTGTCGATCACCGGCGACGTGCTTTCCAACCTGTAATCCGCTACCTGGAGGTTGAAAATTTGAAGTGAATCCGTCGAAGCAGTGAAGTAGTTGTTGGCCATCGTGATCTTGACATCATCGTTAAGTTTGGAGACAAACACGCCAGTTCCTGGATTGGAAATGATATTATTAACAAAGACATTCATCGGCACGAGCTCCGAAAAGATAAGGATACCGTCGGATGCAGGATTGAGGATGGTGTTGTTCAGGAATTTGAAACCCTCTCCAGGGGTGGATCGTTCATCACAGAAAATCCCAACGGCCCCTGGCTGGTCAATGATGTTGTTATAGATAATGTTATCACCTATACCAAACACACCAATTCCGGTGCCAGTACCTTTTCGGATCAGGTTACTGTAGCATAATCCTCCCGTGCCGGCACTGATCTGGATGCCACTATTCTGCCAAAGTTCATTCGCTGCACCGTAGTTCTCGATCGTATTTCCATGAATGCTTGCACCTTGAGTGGCACATCCTAATTGAATTGCGTCCCACCCTGTATTTTTCAGGATGTTTGAGTAGATTTCTATATTATGTATTTCATGGGGAAGCTTTACTCCACAGGCCGTGTTCGCTCCCGAAAAAAATGAATTTCCGGCGTAAATACCCTCTCCTCCGGTATCACTGATATAATTGTGGTGGAGCTTCACGTTCTCCATTAAAAAATTCTCGCGCCAGGTTGACGGATTGCAGTCTGGATCAGTCTTGGACATGATGCCCGCAAAACCGGAATTGATTATTTTAACGTGATCCACCCCGAAATCGGTACTAAGACCACCGTTGTTAATGCCCATGCGCGCGCCGCTGACAACAATCCCATAGGATCCATCAACATCCCCTCCGGTAATACGGAAATGTTTACTGAATTCTGTTCTTAGAGCGTCGTGTTTTCCTGTGCCATCTATCTGGACAGTTCCACCACAATTTTTTATGATGATGGGATTATCCGCCGTGCCAATAATATTACGGAACCGAAGACCCATGTAAGTAATATTGGCGTTGAGTCCGATAACGCTTCCAGGTTGAAGGCCAAGGACTGCGCCGTCAACGACGTACATATCCGCAGGAACAACAAAAGTGCAGGATAAACAATCCGTTAATCCTGTCTCGCTTAAGGTAGTGGTATTTAGATCACCTGAATAACTTTCGTTTACAGGCTCAATTAGGAATTCGTCATTTGCACATCGAACTATAATCAGTAGGAAGGTCAGCATGACCATAATTTTTTTGCATAAGTTTAGAATGAAAGGAATTTTCATTAGTGAATGATTTATGCAGGAGCCCGATAGCAGGTCCCTGTTGTGGGGTTTATTTCTTTGAAAGATGAGCGAATCAGAAAGACAGGGGCGGAGGCTGTAGTTGGTTGTTTACATGTTGAATCGTTTGGCTTAAGTCACAAATAGAACATCAAACCAGCTGTTTATTCATGCAGTTTTGAATGGCCGCTTAGATGTGTAAGAAATGAAGGGAAATAGCCGCTGAGAATGGGCCGTTAGGTGTACTGAAGTTCAAATGAGACGATACCTCGCCCTGAGAAGTAATTCTTATCTGAGAGCGGCCCGTCAGGTGATGAAAGAAAAAGTGAATAAATTGGAAACTGCCGGTTGGAAGTCTAAATATTGACCGTCTTTAAATATCCTCGAGTAAAGGTTGTAGACAATTCCAAAGAAACTGATCCTCAGCACGATCGCTGTTCCAGGCGATGAGCGGCCAGTTCAGAAAAAAGGCCGTCCTTTTCGGAACAGCCTCTTCTTGAATTAGTGTTTAGCGTATCGTATCCGGGGTAGCCCATTAGCCAAGGCTGCCAGCCAAACGCTACAACTTATAACACACAATCTCCGACCCACTCGGCCTGTAGTAGACGTAGTTGTAGATCTGGTCCACATCATATTCAGGTTCCCGGTCATTTTTGATATCCACCGCGCTGGCGATCTCACCATTTGCCTTGTTCACCTGTACCAGTTGATTTCCTTTTTTCTCCTGCGTGGTCATCATCATTACGAAGGCGGGCGTGTTCATGGAAGCCTTGAAGCGGGCGTTGAACGCTTTCATCGCCTGGGAAGAATAGGCAAAACCAGCCTGGCCGAGTTCGCCAAATCCTCTTGATAACTCCTGGCCTACTGCCTTACCGGTAGGGTCATTCGTTTTCTGGGATGCCTGGGCAAAGGCGGCGGAATAGGCGGAGGCGGCGGCCCCGATGTAAGCTGCCCGCACGGCCTGTGCCGCCAAGAGCGCCCGCATCAGCGCGGGCTGCCGTGGTGCGGGGTGATATTTGAAGAACTTCACGAGTCCGTCAAAGCCCATCTTCATCACGTTCTGGTCAGAAGACAATACGAGGCCATCTTTCACCACGTCGATGGTATGCGGCATCTCTTTACCCTCAAATTCGATCTTGGCCGGTGTGATCTTCTTAAATGTGCCGGCCTGTTTGTCGATCTCGAACACACCTTTCTCTTTCGGTGAATACACAAACATTTTCCCATCGCCGCCGTCGCCCATAGGGAACGGTCTCGCCTTGTCACTGTTGAAAGGGCTGCCTGCTTCAATGGAATTTTCCCAGACGAGGGAGCCTTTGTCCGTTTCGAGGATATTCACTTCTTTGTTGGTGATGAACAACAACCCCTTTGGCACCATTTCCGAACGGACGAGGTCGCCTTTCAGCTTTATTGACTTTTCATATTTTAACGCTCCGGAAGCAGGATCCAGAACATTCAGATAGAACTCTTCCGCCTTGTTGTTCCAGGCATTATCGAAGGCGGTAGTGATGAGCAAACCTTTTTGTGTTGGAATATAACTCACCACACTTCCCTGAGCCTTAATGCCCTTCCCTTTATTGCCCCAAATGGTCTTCCCGGTTTGATAATCAATCAGGTTAATGGTTGGCTTCTGGGAAGACCGGGGACAAATAATGATACCTTTCTCATGAATGATGATCTGATTGAGACGGTCGTTCTCCTTTGCAGGCTCTTTCCACAAAGGCGCTCCGCTCTGCAAATCGAAAGCATAATAAAGATTGGTATAGAACTTCTGAGGTTCTCCCTGGTTTGAAGAAGAGGAGAATCCGGAACCGGTAGAAGATTCAACATCCGTACCTACAAATACAACACCTTTTTTGTAAGGTGAAAAATGAATTTCTGCCCGCAGAGAGGGCTGTATGCTGTTTTTCCAGATCACTTTTCCGTCAGCCGTTTGAAGTCGTATGACATAATTCGGGTGAGTGATAATAATGGATCCTCCTTCCATTTCTAACGGTTCGCTGGTCAGCGATTGAAGGTTGCTAAGCTGTTGTCCCATAGCCTGCAGTTTTCCAAGAAACCCCTTGGCACTTCCCTCGTCCGCCTTAAACATCTCATCATTGCTCCAAAGTTGCTGGCCACTGACGATGTCATACATAAAAAGCGATGCTGATAGTGTCTTTGGTTTTACGCCGATAACGAGCAGTCTTCCGGATTCAGGCAACACATGGCGGCTGAGCACTCCGATCTGTTCTGTTTTTGAATCAAACAGCACTTTTCCACTGGCGACGTGAACGATTGCCTGCATGGGAATCGCAGAAGCCTTATCGGTCTGGTAGGCGATGGTGAGGAATTCTGTTCCTTCTACTTCCTGGTAGTATTCTGGATTCAATGCCGCAAAACCCTTATTCTCCCAAATGATCTTGCCATCATCCGGATTTACACCATACAATCCATCATTGGTACTTACAATGAGGTAGCCTAGTGAATGAACACGCTGCCAGTTAATTGGAGTTTTGAATTTAGCCGACCACGAAGGAGCAGTTTTCGGTTGCGCGTTGCCTGTCAACGTAAACACAACCATGCATACTGCCAGCATGCGGGATATGGTTCTCATATGGGTATAAGTTGGCAGACTTTCGTTCCGAAGTTACTGAATAGTCCTTAATACCGGCCGGTGATGTAATGTAATCGGTTTGTTCGGTACGAAAGGTTATGAAATGGGCCCTTAAAAGGGTAGTTTTACTGCACCTCCCATTCATTTAATGTAATTCCCAGGGTGGTAAGTTCTTTCAGGATCGGAAGATAAAATTCAGGCGTAGTGGGGATCATCACTCCGCGCCTCCCGATCTGATCGGAGGCGATGAGCTTTGTAGCAATACCGAGTGGGAGGCCGACGGTTTTTGCCATGGCCGTGTATACAGCATCACTTCCTGTGGCAACAAGCGATGCCTGTATCTCTTTCTGTTCTCCTTGCATCACGTAACGGAAACGATGCCACATCACTATCTGATCCTTGTCGCCCTCTTCCAGGGCCCATTTTTTATTCAGTATCCACTCCAGGATCCTGGCCGGAGTTCCATCTGTCAGTCCGACCGGGGTCTCCTCAAAAAATCCGGACCACTTCAGCATTTTAATTTCAGCACTGTTTGATTTCAATCCGAAATGAACGCAGATCTTTCCTTCAACGCTTCTGCATTCCTGCAGCGGAGGAAGGAAGGAATCCAGGAATGTCGCGTGCGTCATGTGCAAAACATTTTCCATTTTATAAGAATCATCACAGCAGCCGAGTTGCACGAGAACATTCCACGCCGAACAGAAACCTTCGTTTCGCAGCGTGCCGCGCAACATGGTGGCTATTCCTTCCAGACCATAGGTATCAATATATTTTAAGGAATCGCGGTTGGCATATCCCTCATAATGTCCGTATGCAGGAACCCTGATGGAAGTTACCCTTCGAAAAAGCTGGGCGTATGCTATATATTTACTTTTGCCATTGTGCAAATACTTTGCAGTTCCCTGCCCCGCCATCACGACGTTTCGGGGATTCCACGTAAATTTATAGCGCCACGGATTTTCAGGATCGGTTTCGGGAGCGATCAATCCGCCAGTAAAAGACTCGAACGAGACGATCTTCCCGCCGTTAGTCTTGATGCCGTCGATCACTTTCATGGCACTTAAATGATCAATTCCCGGATCCAGGCCGCATTCATTTAGAAACACAAGTCCTTTAGCACGTACCTCTTCATCAAACGCTTTCAGTTCATCGGAAACATAACTCGCCGTCAGGAAGTGTTTTCCCGCCTCTATGCATCGCAAGGCAACAAGCGGATGGAAATTAGGCGGTAGCAAAGAAATCACAATATCAGCGCTGGCAATAATTTCCCTTGCCCCTTCCGTGTCGTTCATATCAAACAGTACGGCATCTCCGGCATCAGGAGATCCGATCTTTTTCCTCGCTGTTTCAACGGAAACATCTCCCACCGTAAGCTGCCACCCCAGGGCGCGGGCATTGTCCAGCACATATTTGATGAGCGATGAAGAAGAGCGGCCAGCACCGAGCAACAATATGCGTTTCATGTTGCAAAGTAATGGAAATCCTCAATAGAATTCCCGATAAAATATTTTAACTTACCCTCCGTCAAGCGCACCGTTGTATGGAATCCTTCGTAATCGTTAATCACCTTGAAGACCTTGATCTGGAATCGAAATACCTCGCCCACAAGGCGAAGGATGCTGCGAATCATGCCTATGCGCCGTACTCCCGATTTCAGGTGGGCGCTGCCGTGCTTTTGGAAGACGGCACCATCGTTACAGGCACTAACCAGGAAAATGCAGCATATCCTTCGGGCATGTGTGCCGAGCGCGTTGCATTGTTTTCGGCTATAGCACTCCATCCCGAAACAGTCATCACGAAAATAGCCATCGTGGCAAAGCGCAAGGGTGGAAAGGAACTGACTCCGGCGACTTCTTGTGGAGCGTGTCGCCAGGTGATGCTTGAGTTCGAGATCCGTCAGGATAAACCATTCGAGGTGATCATGCAAAGCGAAGACCACAAGTGGGTGAAGGCTCTCTCGGCCCAATCCTTACTGCCTTTCAGCTTCACCAAAGCCAGCCTGGAGCATCACGCCAACGAGCGGAAATGAGGTACCCTATACACCTATATACCTAGCCATGTAAGATTTCCCGCAGAAATTAGCAGCCAACCGACCATTTCAAAGGTAACTTAGCGGTTTAATGATGCCCCTCATGCAGGACGTTGACATTGCGGACTTAAAACGTATTTCGGAGTTGATTTACGAAAGATACCACTACGATTTCCGCAATTATGCCATGTCCTCCTTCAAACGACGCGTGGTGCGAATCCTGCAGGTAAAGAAACTTAGTTTAACGAACCTGTTAAAAAAGCTAACAGATACCCCCCCGTTTATCGACGAATTTGTTGACGAGCTCACCGTAAACGTTACTGAAATGTTTCGGGACCCAGGATTCTGGAAGGTGATGCGCCAGGAAATCATTCCCGCCCTCAGGGCGAGCAAAAAACAACTTAAGATCTGGCACGCAGGATGCTCTTCCGGCGAGGAGGTGTTGACCATGTGTGTCCTCCTGGAAGAAATGGGTATACTGGGCGATGTTTCAATTACCGCGACAGACCTGGATGAAAACATGTTGAAGAAAGCTCAGTCGGCGGTCTATCCCGGCAAGAATATGCAGTTGAATGAAAGTAACTATGTCACTTTCGGAGGCAAGGCAACAATGCTGCATGAAAATTATTACGCGCAGCAAAATGGTCACGCGGTCTTTAACCGCAGCCTGCTGAGTCGTGTCTCCTTCCGGAGGCATGACCTGGTGCTCGGTCGTCTTTTTGATCACTTTGACCTGATTTTATGCCGGAATGTGATGATATACTTCAACGAGTCTCTTCAGAATGAAGTACTGAAAAAATTCCATCAAAGCCTGTACCTGGACGGCTACCTCGCCATTGGCTCAAAAGAATCGCTAATATGGTGCGACTATGCCAACCGCTTTATGGTGACCAACAATGCGGAGAAAATTTATAAAAAGATAATATAACAAACCGCGCAAGGCCGGGCAGTGACCGGCTTGTAGTATAAAGAAAGGAAAACCGTCAATGGAGTTCATAAGAGACCGTCATAATTGGAGTCTGATCCTGGCAGGATTTTTCATTCTGTGTGTAGGGGTTTTTGCCTTTTACCTTTACGCCGTGTCTCAAACAGACCTGCTTCACCACAATAGCGCCCACATTCCCGCAGTATTGTTTACGGGATTGGCCTTCATCTTCCTATCGGGAAGCCTTGCTATCTGGCTGGCATTTTACAACCGAAAAGCACTGCTGACGACCGGGCCTGAAAAGAACAACAGCCCTTCATTAAATGAACGGGCACGGGCAAAGGAAGCTGATGTTCCAACGTCCGCCCTGAATGCCGTGACAGAAGATACCCCAGCGGAAACGAACATTGACGGGCTGCACCTTCATAACCTTACAGGATTGGATGAGGACGTCATACTGGAATCTGTACTGATGGTATCAAACGACGTGGCAGAAAGAAAAAGGATTGCACTTGAGATCCAGCTCCAGAACAAAAAGGTCACGGAAAGCATCAATTACGCAAAGCGCATTCAATCCGCCATTCTGCCGAACATGAAATTGATTAACCGCGCGCTGCCCGACTCGTTCATACTCTATAAACCCCGCGACATTGTGTCGGGTGATTTTCCCTGGTTCGTGCAGATGAAAAACGAAATCTTTATGGCAGCGGTAGATTGCACCGGGCATGGCGTCCCCGGAGCCTTGCTTTCACTGGTGGGATACTTTCTTCTGAACGATATTGTCAGAAGCCGGCGTGTAACCGATCCCGGAAAAATCCTCGACCTCCTCGACGAGGGTGTGTCAACAACGCTAAGGCCAGCCGAAGATGCCGGTACGAAGGATGGCATGGACATATCCCTTTGCAAGATCAATATAGAAAACAGGGAATTGGAATATGCAGGTGCCCATCGCCCCCTCTATATGATCAGAGATGGCGTACTGGAAGAGATCAAAGGAAACAAATTCCCTATTGGAGGGGGAATCTTCAAAAACCAAACGAACTTTACCAATTACAGGATCAAACTGAACAAGGGCGATTCCATTTATTATTGCTCGGACGGCTACTGTGACCAGTTCGGAGGCCCGGACGGAAAAAAATTCGGGACGAAGCAGCTCCGGCAGATCATTGGCAAAGTACACACATTGTCCATGAAAGAGGCCCATCAGGTTTTTGAAGAACAATGGGAAAGATGGAAAGGAAATCAAAAACA
>JBBEBN010000275.1:0-7446 GCA_040882305.1 Cyclobacteriaceae bacterium | reverse complement strand
ATAAGGTCGATGGTCCACAGTCCATAGTCCACAGTAATGCTTCTGGGATCTACGTGACGTCAACTATGGACCATGGACTATGGACTATTATTAATAACTTCGCGCTCGTCAGTAAAAAATGAAAATAGATCCATGAATTTCATTTATGATCTGCACCGGACGATGATGTCACAGAAAGTGATTCTGGTGTACCAGGGGGATTTTACGCAAGAGACCACGAAAACCATTCTGACGATGGCCGAGCGCAGTCTGCAGACAGAAGAGGAAGATGCTGCCATTAAACGCAAAGTGTTCAATGTCATGGTGGAGTTGCTTCAGAATATTGTGAAACACAACGAGGAATTGATCCAGGCGGGAATCCGCAGCCAGAATGCAATCTTTCTCATTGGCCGCGAATCGCAACGCTATACGCTCATGTCGGGAAATCCGGTTCACAAAAGCCGCGTTTCCGAACTGCAGGGCAACCTGAGCCGGATCAATGCTTTGGATAAGGATGGGCTGAAAGACCTGTATAAGGAGATCATGCGGGACACTGAGCTCTCGGAAAAAGGCGGTGCGGGCCTGGGATTCGTAGACATGGCACGAAAATCCGGTGAGCGCCTCTGGTTTGATTTTCCGGAAATGTCGGATGGATATTGCTTCTTTTGTCTGAAGGTGCATGTGTCGAGAGACATTTAATTAACTCCTAAACAACAGTAACGATGATAGAAACTTTACATCTGGAAGGCACGGAAGACACACCCCGTATCGTCCTTGACAGCAAGAACGAAGTGATGGAGATCTCAGGCCGCTCATTGCCGGAAGATTCAACTGAATTTTTCAAGCCTGTTCTTGACTGGATTGAGCAATACGCAAACGACCCTAACCCTTCCACCAATTTTGTTTTCAAGCTGGAGTATTTTAATACCGCTTCTTCCAAACTTATCCTGGATGTATTGTATGCACTGGAGGATATTAAAGGCATAAAGGTCACCTGGTATTTCAATGAAGAAGATGAAGACATGGAGGAAGCAGGGCAGGAATTTTCGGAACTGGTGGATATTCCTTTTGAATTCATGGCCTATTAGGGATCTGCACATTTTGGCGCTGGTTACAGGCCAAATCCTGACTTTTTAAACGCAATGTACCGGACATCCGATATTTTTTAAATTTTTATGATACCTGAAGCGCAACTACCGCGACCATGAGTGAGGAGATACTCAAAGCTTTGACCCAACTTTTTGCCATCATCACCAAACAGGATGGCGGGGTGACAGACAGAGAGAGGCTGTACGTAATCCACTTCTTTCAGACGGAGCTGGAACATGATGCCGTGATAGAATACGTAAAGCTCTACGATGGATTTTCAGACTATGGAAAAGATGACGGCGATGGGAAAGCGAGACTCACTTCTGTAAAGGACTCCGTCAAAACCCTCAGCCTTTGCAAGACGATCAATCAGACGCTCACTCAAAAGCAAAAGGTAGTGGTGCTGATCAAGCTTCTTGAACTGGTGGCGACGGGCAAAAGTTTTTCACCGCAGCGAAAGAATATCATCAATACAGCATCCTCCGCGTTTAACATTGATCAGGCCGAATATGATGCCGTTGAAAAGTTCGTCATCAATGAGGGTCCATTATCACTGGACATAAAAGAAATTCTCGTCGTCGACGACCAGCCTTCCTCCCCCTACAAATTCTGCAAACATTTTCAGGGACATATCAGCGGTACGTTGTTATTTCTCAGAGTCGCCAGCGTTGAAATGTATTTTACGAAATACCTGGGGACAGAAGCCAATATGTTGAACGGCTTCGTCATGGAAAGCAGCCGCGTGTATTTGTTCACCCACGGTAGCAGCATCAAGGCGCAGTCTGGTGAGGCGTTATACTATAGCGACATGGTAGCCCATTTCAACGACCAGTTAAGGACCGCGCCACTATCGTTTAATGCGAACCTCGGAGAGGTAAAATTTCCCTCCGGAAATTTCGGTTTGCGAAACATTTTCATTTCAGAGGGCCCTGGCAAGCTGATAGGCATCATGGGTAGTAGCGGCGCGGGAAAATCCACCTTGCTGAACGTTCTCGCGGGATTGATCAAACCAGGCGAAGGAGAAATAAAAATCAATGGATTCGACCTGCACAAGGAAAGAGACCGGATCCATGGGATGATCGGTTATGTATCGCAAGACGACCTGCTCATCGAAGAACTCACCGTTTACGAGAACCTGTTCTTTAATGCACAGCTTTGCTTTGCCAATCTCAACAAACAGGAAATCCAGGATCGTGTGATGGCCGTTCTTCACAACCTGGGCCTGGATCAGCGCAAAGATCTAAGGATAGGTCAGACGCTGGATAAGGTCATTTCAGGAGGTCAGCGAAAACGGCTCAACATAGCCCTTGAACTCATTCGCGAGCCCGCCATCCTGTTTTTGGATGAGCCGACATCGGGACTCTCGTCCCGCGATTCTGAAAATGTTATCGACTTACTGAAGGAACTTTCCCTGAAGGGCAAATTGATCTTTGTCGTGATCCACCAACCCTCATCCGACATCTACAAAATGTTCGACAAGATGATCATTATGGACACGGGCGGTTATCCGGCCTATTATGGGCCGCCGGTGGAAGCGATCACTTACTTTAAAAAATCCACTCACCAGGCTGGCAGTCACCGGGGTCAGTGCGCGGCGTGCGGTGACGTGAATCCCGAACAGATCTTCAACATCATGGAAGCCAGGGTAGTGGATGAATACGGTCAGCCTACCAGCAAACGAAAGGTATCCCCCCTACAATGGTATCAACAGTACAAGGAAGAATTTGAGATAAACCGCATTCCTGATGTCTGCGTGCAACCTCCCCGTTCGCTTCACCTGCCGAACAAGCTCAGGCAAACCATCATTTTCACCCTGCGCGACACCCTGGCGAAGCTCAGCAACAAGCAGTATATGCTCGTGAATTTACTGGAGGCACCTTTGCTCGCACTACTCCTGGCGTTTATTATCAAGTATAACAGTGCCCCAGGCGAGCAGGGATACCTCTTCAGGTACAACGAAAACTTTCCTGCTTTTATCCTTATGAGCATCATCGTTGCCGTGTTCATGGGTTTGAGCGTCAGTGCCGAAGAGATCATCCGCGACCGCAAGATCCTTAAACGGGAATCTTTTCTGCACCTGAGCTGGAACAGTTATCTCTTATCGAAACTGGTCAATTTGTTCGCGCTTACCGCCATTCAGACCATGTCATTTGTCGTGGTCAGCCATTTCATTCTGGAAATTGAATGGAAAATGCTGCTCCCCTTCTGGTTTGTCCTTTTCAGTCTTTCGTGCATGGCAAACGTAATGGGTTTAAACATCTCGTCAGCCTTTCAGTCGGCGGTCACGGTGTACGTGCTTATTCCCTTGCTGATCATACCTCAACTGATCCTGAGCGGTTTGCTTTTCAGATTTGAGAAACTGAACGATGTGGTCAGCACAAAGGGAAAAGTGCCTCTGGCTGCTGACTTGATAGCATCACGTTGGGCGTACGAGGCCATGGCCGTTTATCATTTCGTGAACAATAGCTATCAACGCCCCCTTTATAGGCTTGAGAAAGTAAAGGCCCACGCGAATTTCCGTTCGGCATTTCTGGCTGACGAACTTGAAAAACGAAGAAAATTTATCGAGGATCACCTCCACGAGAAAGAGGATTCCATTGTCTGGGTGATGGAGAAGAATCTCCGGATGATCCGGGAGACGATACAGCAGGAGCGACATACGAAAGGCTTGCCGGACATGAACGAACATAGGGAGTGGGCCCTTGCAGGATTCTCCGGTGACCTTAATGTTAAAATTGAAAGATGGTTAGCCGGTTACAAAAAGTTTTACCAGAATATCTATAACGAAGCAGTGGATGCCCGTGAGCAGTTTTTTGCAGGGGAAGGGCCGGAATATTATGATGTCACGCGGGTCAAAAACCGGTTCTACAACGAAAGCCTGGCGGACCTCTTAACGAATAGTTCGGAAAAAAATCGTATTATCGAGTATAATGGTCAATTGGTACAACAGGTGAATCCCGTATTTCTGGATCCCGAGCCTGCCCACGTTTTAGATTACAGGGCTCATTTCTTTGCTCCCCAAAAGAACCTTCTCGGCACGATGGTGAGTACTTATTGGTTCAATGTACTGGTGCTCTGGATAATGACATTGTTCCTGTATGGAACGTTGTATGTGGAATTACTGAAAAAAATAGTTGTCTCCCTGAGTTCAGGAGGGAGAACATCCCGCAATGGGAAATAGCATACAAGTAACATTTTGGTATGGAATGCTGAATTTTTAACTTTACAACTATATAATTTTATAATATGAAGATCCTAATTGCAGGGTTATTTCTCTCGCTTGTGATGGCGTGTTCTGGCAATAAAAGTGAAGAACAGACTTTCGTTGATGAACTGGCGGAATCGGGACTTGACGACCAGGTTATATCCGGCGAGGTAAACGACATCCTTCACAGAATTCCAAGCCCCCTTGAAATATCGGTGCTTTTAAAAGATTCCGGAAAAAAGTACGACGGAGCTTTTCTCAATTCTCCTGACAATCTCTCGCGTTACAACACCAATTACAAAAGAGCGCTCAACCTGGGCATTTATGGTACGGATCTGGGTTACACGAATATCTACGAACAGACCCAGGATGGCATTAAATACATGGCAACCATCAAAGACCTGGCAAACGAACTGAACATCGGTCAGTTCTTTGAGATGGAAACCATTGCCAGGCTGGTATCCAACAGCAACAACCTTGACTCACTATTGCTGATCACGACACAGAATTTCAACACTATTAATCAATATCTTCAGACCCAGAACCGCTCACATCTCAGCGTACTGTTCCTCACGGGCGGGTGGCTTGAAGCGTTGCACATCACCTGCGAGGTGGCAAAGGCGAATCCCGGTAACAGCCAATTACAGGAAACCATCGGAGGACAAAAGATCATCCTGGAGAATATCATTCAACTGCTTTCCTTTTACAAGGACAGCGACCGGAACATGGCAACGCTGCTGGCGGATTTCGAAGCGCTGAAAAAGTCTTTTGACACAGTAGCAATAACAACAATCTATAAACCCTCAACCTTTGAGGTAGTGGATGGTGTGATGGTCGTGAAGGACAACAGTTCCTCCACCATCCAGATCACCGAGGCGGACATTGATAATATCCGTTCCGTGACCCAGAATATCAGAACCAAAATAATAAGCTAAGACTCCCATACAGGAACCCATATGAAAAAGTTACTCGTTTTTGTTTTCACTGTTTTTATACTCAGCGGATTCAATGCAGAAGCACAATGTAATGCTGAAACGCTTAGTACGCAGTGCATACCAAAATTGGCGTCGGGTTATAATTTTTTGAAAAGCTATAAGATAGAGAAAGGCGGAAAGGCATATGTTGAATACTCTTATGTTTTTACAAAAGGAACACAATATATGATCAACCTTTGCGCGGCCGGTGAAAAGGCCAATGGCATCATTGTGACACTGGAAGATTCTGAAAGAAATAAGGTTGCCAGCAGCAAAGTTGAAGATCAGTATATCAGCGCCATTGCGTATCCATGCAACAATACAGGTATCTATTATATCCGATATACTTTCGACGATACCACCAGCGCCTGCGGCGGAAGCGCGCTTGGGTTCAAGAGGTGAGCGAAACTGCAAGTTGCCGCGTGCCAGGGAAAAAAGTTGACAGCTGGCAGTAGGCAGTTGACAATACGGAGTCTAGCCGCGCCGAATCACCCCTCCCTGTGCACAACGGTGCTGCTACCCTGTGCTTTTGGGAAGACGATCATATCCGCAATCACCACATGATCGGGAGTGGAGAGCACATACAGGATGACATCGGCGATATCTTCTCCTGTAAGCGGTTTAACTCCCTTATATACCGAGCCGGCTTTCTGAGCGTCGCCTTTGAACCGCACGAGTGAAAATTCCGTTTCCACCATCCCCGGATGGATGGAAGTAACTTTGATCCCAAATGGATTGAGGTCGATCCGCATTCCCCTTGTCAGGGCCTCAACAGCAAACTTGCTGGCACAGTACACGTTGCCATTGGGATATACTTCTTTACCTGCGATAGACCCGATGTTGATGATGTGTCCGGACTTTTGCTCGGTCATACCCGGCATCACTTCACGAGAGACATAGAGCAAACCTTTCACATTAATATCCATCATCGCGTCCCAGTCTTCAACGCTTCCCTTGTGAATAGGATCCATGCCGTGAGCGTTCCCGGCATTGTTGATGAGCACGTCAATTTTTTTCCACTCCTGCCCTAGAGACTTAAGGGCAGTCTTTACGCCCTCGTAATCCCGGACGTCAAATGATAGCGTCGTGACACTGGTTTGATTGGACAGTTCGGCCCGCAATTTCTCCAGCCTGTCACGGCGCCTCCCGCAGAGTATCAGGTTGTATTTATTTTTCGCGAGCAATCTCGCCGTGGCTTCTCCGATACCCGAAGTGGCGCCTGTAATTAAAACATTTCGTTGCCCCATTACTGGAATAAAAGATACAAGGTGATGGTGTTCGTATTTACCCTTTCAAGCGGTTGGCCATACTGATTCGTGGTATTTTTCAGAATGTTCACAATGCCGCGAGAAAAACGGATTTCAGGCGAGAATTTAAACAGAGGGTAATACAAATCAAAACCGAAACCTGCTTCGAGGCTCAGATTCATAGAGGTGATACCCAAATTATTGGAAATATTTTCCATGTCTTTTTTGCCGGAGGCCTCCAGGCCGGGTTTCACGCCCCCCACCATATACATCCGGATATTACCCCGGCGCTCTGATTTATACTTTAGCAGGAAAGGCATCTCCACCATAGTTGTCTCCACCAGTTTCTCCTCAGTGGGGGTCTCATCGGTGTACAAATACCGAAGGGTATGTTCGTAGAAAGCTACTTTCGGCGTGATCCTGAAGTCGAGCAGATCGGTAATGCGGTAGTTCACAATAAACCCCAGCGAAAAGCCTGGCGACCAGCCGGGTTCGATGGAATAGACCGTGTCAAGATCTTGTGTAACGAATCTGTCTGCGTATTTAATCTGGTAAGCACTGCTATGAAGCCCTATGAGAAACCCATAGGAGAGTTTGCGTTCATCATAGTTCGGGTTATTCTTATTAATCCACCTTTTTTGCTGCGAATAAGCCTCCTGGCTGATGCCCGCGAGCACCAGCAACACTACCATTATTTTCGGGCCGTATAGATGGAGCTTATTCCAAATGTGAGCGGTTTGCATGTGGTTTCTTTAAATCCGACTTTCTTGAGGATGTTTTCAAAATCCATACCGTCAGGGAACGCCTCCACCGATTCGGGTAGATACGTATACGCTGACTTATCATTTGAAATTAAACGACCTAAACCGGGTAATATGTTTTTGAAATAGAAATTATATAGCTGACGCATGGGAAATTTCCGCGGGCGGGAGAATTCCAGCACAACCAACAT
>JBBEBN010000274.1:0-18728 GCA_040882305.1 Cyclobacteriaceae bacterium | reverse complement strand
CAGAATGATAATAATATTCTGCCGCTGGTGTCTTGATCCTGAATGCGTCGAAACCCTCATACACTCCTGCCTGTTCAATGCCCACCAGTTTTTTACTTCCGTATTGAGCATGATCCTTATCATCAAAATATAATCTGAAGTGCCGTGATTGGTCGGGCGAGGTTTTTCCCTGCAGGATGAAGACTAATGCCCCCAGTGCCTTCTTGCCTGCGTCAAATTCCGCAGCTTTGTCAAACTGAAAAGGCACATTGCTGTTGACGACTTCACCCGACGAATTTACTTCTACCAAATGAAGTGATTTTTCCGAGAACGACGGGTCCAAACCGGCATTGCCAAGCAGGGAAGTAAAGTTAAGCTGAACTTCCACAGGTTTATCGATTCGCAAAAAACCATTTCCATTAACAGCTATCGGTAATGAAAACTTTTTATTGGAAGTGGAAGAAATTTTTTCCGGTTTCGTGTTATTCTTTATGGCATCATTCCTCCACACGTGGAGATATTTAGGCTCACGCCATGCGATGCTGACAATATCAAGGTCGCCGTCGCCATCGAGATCATCCAGCTGAGTGCCCAGGTGACTTTCTTTTCCCTGATCCACCGTGTGGGGAGTGAAAGTACCTTTTCCGTTATTTTCAAAAACGATCACTTTCTCATCTTTGAGCAACGAGGTCATTCCTCTGCCCATCATCTCATGCTCTCCTACAACCAGATCGATATCACCATCGCGGTCGATGTCCGCCGCGTCCATGCTGTTCATTGATTTTGAAGTAACGATGATATGTTTTATCCAACCTTTTCTTGACGGGTCGCTTTTGTTTTCATACCAAGTAAGGTTGGCATTTCGCACATTGCCCGGATATCTTTCGTCGCTCGTCGCGATATCAAGTTTTCCATCTCCGTTGAGATCCGCTACTATGCAACGCTCTGGACTTGTCCCCGTTCCAACTTCAAACCGGGTCCAGTTACCTTTTCCATTGCCGGGATTTTTCCACCATGACATCATGCTGTTGTCTTTCTTGACATCGCTTGTGCCTTCCATGACTTCGCCAACACCGGGCTGCCTGATGCTTCCCACCAGATCGATGAACCCATCCTGATCGATATCGCCCGTGGCATATCCGCCGCCTTCGTTGCTGATGGTAACGTGGGGCCAGGGAGTATTTAATGGATTGTCGGGAATTATGAAATAGTATTGACTCATTTCATCGCCGAGAATGATCTCGGGTTTGCCGCCGGGAATGATCTGTGCGAGAGAATATTCCTGCGCGTTCGCGTGACCGGTTTGCCGCATGGTTCCAATCTCCACGTATGACCATGACGTGCCCTCCCGGTTATTTGCTTCGAGCCAATAGAACTGGGGTAAGCGCAGTCCAATCACGTCGGCGAATTCATCCCCGTCCGCGTCAAGGGCAAGCACGGCATCCACCTCCACCGGAAAAGTAATTCGTTCCCATCTTGAGCTCATATCACCTCCGGGATTTCGATAGAACCATTCCCCTGCAACAATATCTGTGTACCCATCCCGATTCACGTCGTACATGTCCAGTCCAAAATAATTCCACCAGGGGGCGGCGCCGGGTATCACATAATTATCGCGCGAATCATCTACCTGGATGTAGTTCCATTTATCGAGAGAAAGTTTTGAACCTGCCACCTTGCTCGTATACATTTTCGTTGGTCCTTCAAAATACGATTGTGGGCCAACGATATCCATGCTGCCATTGCTTCCGAGATCCGCAAGCGCTCCAGCATACATCCCATCGTCAGCGACATGGTGTGCTTTCCAGACCCTGGCGCTCCCATCCATATTGTAATAAATAACAATGGGGAACGGAGGATTATTGATAAACTGAGCACCCTCATTGGGGTTTCGTTTGAATTTTGCGGCCAGCACATCGAGGTCTCCATCATTGTCTACATCCGCGGCATCAAGTGTCTGACAAAAATCAAATGTTTCCGCAACTTGTGTTTCTGTCCATTTATCGGATTTTATGGCTTCAATTGAGCTGGCCATATAAAGGGAAATAGGAAAGCCCGTCAATTCGGAATGAGAAATGAGGATATCCAATAATCCGTCCTGGTTCATGTCCACGACTTTGATCGCCGCGTTATTATCCCGCCATGAATTATCGACCTTCGTAAACCATTTCGGATCAAAGGCATGTTTTTTATAATCAGCAGCCACCCGCGCTTTGTCGGGTGTTTCATACCAGAATCCGTTTAAGACAATATCCGTATCCCCGTCCTTATCAAGGTCGCCGATATCCATCCCCTCATGCGATTCATGCTCAATGACAACATCGTTTTGCCACTTTGACGGGCTTGTTTGAAAATAGATCGCGGTTTTTTCATTTGCCCGTGTAACGACATCCGGTTTCCCGTCGCGGTCAAAATCAGCTATGTCAATATCTTTTATATAATCCTTCTGATTCCCAATCTTGTGGACCCTCCAGGATCCGGACCGGGTGTATCCTTTCGGGAAGGGGTTTTCCACCCAGACAACGTCGAGGTTGATTTCTTTCCCATTGCTGTCATTGTTCCCCATACCCGTTAGAAGATCCAGGTCTCCGTCCTGATCAATATCATAGAGGGCAAGGCGATCGCCCCGGAAGTTTATTTTATCGAGCAGTACATACTTTTTATAATTCCCATTCTTATCGAATTTGAAAAAGACCATGGATTCACCTTTCAATCCGGCTATTTTAATCAGATCGTTGATGCCATCATTGTCAATATCGCCGGCAATCACTTTTCCAAGCCCATCATCGAGTTTGTGGGCAGTGAAGTCAGCACCGGGTTTATCCTGCCCAAACAGCAGCGGGTGAGCGTCGAGTAAAAGTAGAAATAGTAAACTTGTATGCAGTCTCATAATCGGTTATTTAAAAACAAAGAGGGGGATTGCGGGAGTCCTGGTAGTAAAGGTTTCCGGTTTCAATGAAGCCTCGAATAGATAGGGCCTCCCTGGACCCGTCAATACAACTAAAGGAGATTTTAACACATCACCACACCTGATGGTATGGTGATGTGAAAAGTATCAATCAAAAAAATGTATAGCGTTATGGATTTAATATCCCGGATTTTGTTCAATCAGGTTATTCGCACGCAATTCAACACTTGGAAAGGGGTACAAAGCTTCGTGCGCATCAACAATCGCATTTGCGTTTGACATTTCCACCCGTTGTTTCAAGTAAGCAAAACCCCACCGGCGCAGGTCAACCAGGCGATGGCCCTCGCCTGCAAGTTCCTTAAACCGCTCATCCTTGATGATATCCAGGAATTGGTCATGGGTATACGAGCCCGTCAGGTCTGGCAAGCCTGCCCTGTTTCTCACGCGATTAAGGGCATCCAGCGCAGCTGGAGTCGAGCCATTGTTTTGTTTGTTCAACGCCTCGGCATAAATGAGCAGCACATCCGCAAAACGGAGAAAAGGCCAGTTATTTGTATGGTTTCCCGAAGTTGTCGGCGCGGAATCCTGGAGTTTGGTCATATAAATCTTTCCGTTTGTATTCAGGGTAGCGCCCGTCATCGGGCTGACCACCGTTCCGGTAATAAAAGATTCTCTCCTCCGATCGTTTGTCGCAAAACTATTGTATAGAAGCGGCGTGGCTTCGAACTGAGCCAAGCCAAAGTTTCCAAAATAACCGTTCAACGCCCATATTTCGTTATTTCTGTTGGTAGACGACCCGGGAATGAACTGAAATTCCCAAATGCCTTCCTTACCATTTTTGTTGACCGGCAAAAAGGCGGCGGCATACGCCGTGTAAAGGGTATCGCCATTTGTATCCAGTATGGCATCGGTAATCAGGTCATAGCCCTCATTATCGATAACATCTTTGGCATGCAATACTGCCTGGTCTACATCACCCGGTTCAGCGGCTTCCGCGTAATAGGATTTCGTCAGGTAAACTTTCGCCAGCAATGATTTGGCCGCACCCCTGGTGATCCTGCCTTTGTCGGCAGCAGCAAGGGTCTGCCAATTCGGCAAGTAGTCGTTATCAATGATTTCCTCTAAATCCGCAATGATCTGATCATAAACTTCCGGAACCGTGCTGTTGGGATAACTCTTTCCGTCAGGTTTTACAGTAACCGCCGGGATTGGACCCCACATTTGTACGCCGATGAAAAAATTATAGGCCCGGAAAAACAGCGCCTGCCCTTTATAATTATCAAGTTTGGCCCAGCGGTCGCCGAACCGGGTTTTCAGGTCGTCATAGTATGCCAGGAAGGTATTGGCACGACCGGTAGGCCACCAGATGTAATTCCATTGCCTGTAAATATTAAAATCGCTTTCGGTAAAATGATGATTGTCGTACTGCTGGCCCTCTGCGTCAAAGGCAAGCGTATGGTTAAATTCATCCGCAGGCACAGTGGCAAACCAGGTCCAGCGTCGGTCATTGATGGCCCACCAATTTCCCGGATAAATGCCATTAACAAATTGCTGTATACCCGCTTCTGTCGCCTCAGCGCCAAAGAAATTACTTTCAGTTACAACCGTCTTTGGTTTCTCTTCCAGGAATTCCTCACAGGCGAATGCGCCTATCAATAGGGTGAAGAATACTATTATAAAATACTTTTTCATTTTTTCAGCGTTTAGTAATTAAAGTCCGATTTGTATTCCAAGCATATAATTCCGGGTTGCCGGGTACATCATTGCACTCAAAGGAATCAGTGTCGCGCTTCCTTGCAGATTGTTCCCCTCCGGATCAAAGCCCGTAAATTTTGTCAACACCATTAGGTTATTGCCCTGAAGATAAATGTTCGCGTTGTTAATACCCACCCGGCTTAATAAGGATTTTGGCAGGTTGTAGGTCAGCGTAATATTCCGAAGCTTCAGGAAACTGGCATCTTCAACCATCCGGTCGATCGCCCCATCCGGTCCATCGGTAATATTTACCGGTTTGTAACCTGCTCTCGGGATATCATTGGAGGTTCCGGGACCGGTCCACCGATCGGTGGCAACTTCCTTCAGTTTGTTGAACTCGCTCGACGACAGATCATATTTCCATTGCGCCAGGCCAAAATTGAAAACTTCCTGTCCCAACGTGGCAAAGAAGAAAATCGAGAGATTAAAGTTCCTATAGGTAAAGTTATTGGTTATACCACCGAAAAAATCAGGATACGCATTTCCAAGTATTACGAAATCGTCGCCGTTGATGGTGGAGTCACCGTTCTGATCAACATATCTCATGTCCCCTGGCCTTGCATTAGGCTGTGCATTAGTAAATGCGGCAACTTCTTCTACCGTCTGGTACAATCCGTCGGTTTCATATCCCACAAAGTTTCCAAAAGGTTGGCCTTCCTGGATTCGATTGTAGTTGCGTCTGATGTTGTCTCCAACTTGGAGATACTCAACACCTTCGTTTAATGCCAAATCGAGTATCTTATTTTTTTGGAAGGTTCCGTTTAAGGTTACAGACCATTTCAGCTGTGCAGCATTTACAGGTTGATAATTCACACTGAATTCAAAACCGGTATTCTGGAGGCTACCAATATTTCTGGTAATACTAGGGTCGTGATTAGTCGTTGGATTATTAACGATAGAAGTCTGTTGATTTAAAAGAAGGTCGGTGGTCTTTTTATGATAATAATCCAGGGTAATGCCCAGCCTGTTATCCAGAAAACCCACGTCCAATCCAATATCAAACTGGGTGGTGGTTTCCCACTTCAGATCGGCATTCGCAACTCCGACGGGTCCATATGTTCCTTGCCTTACACCGTTAAATCCATAAGAATGTGTGCCACTGACACGAGACAGGGTCGAGTAGGCACCTATGCCATGACTTCCGATGCTGCCGTAACTCGCCCGCAATTTCATGTTGTCGAACATATTCATATCCTGAATGAACGCCTCTTCCGAAAGCCGCCATCCTACGGAAGCCGAAGGGAAGAATGCCCATTGATTTCCAGGAGCGAATTTGGAAGAACCATCATACCTTCCGTTGATCTGGAAGAGATATTTGTCATCAAGGTTGTAGTTTATCCGTCCAAAAAAAGATGCGAGTTGCTCCTCACTTTGCGACGAACTGACCGTGTTAAGGGTCGGGGTCCCAGCCCCCAGGTTGTGAAATTCAAACTGTTCAAAGGCAAAATCCCGGGCTCCCGCACTCGTACTTTCAAAACTTGTTTTCTGCGTGGTGGTTCCCACCATTACAGTCATCTGATGCTGATCATTGAAATTTTTATCGAATGTGAGCATATTCTCCACCAACCAGTTGTTGCGTCTCGTAAAACCCTTTGAAGCAGATGCTACCAGCGTCAAATACTGAGTATCGGGAATTTCCAAAGGCGAGAAAAACCGGCCTTCCGATAAACTGGGCTGTAAACCCAAAGTAGTGTGAAATTTTAACCAATCCGTGAACTTGTACTCCAATCCGAAATTGAACTGCGAAAAAGAACCCAGTCCTTCACGGATCTCCCTATCCAACGCTGCCAAGGCATTGGCATGCTGTTTTGGGCTTCCGGTTTCGTACGGATTCACAACAATCGGCGGAAATTCTCCAAATGCATCCCTTGGGGACATGACCGGCGGGATGGAAATTGAATTGATGGTTCCATAGGTATACCCAAAAGTCTCACCAATTGAATTTGTTACGTCAGATGCATAAGACATCCCACTCGTCAATCTCAACCGCTCCGTGACCTTAAAATCCAGATTGAACCTTGCTGTAAATTTTTTATAATCAACATTTGGCAAAATCCCGATCGTGGAAAGATACCCACCAGACGCGCTGTATTTCACGTCCTCTGATCCGCCTGAAATCGATAGAAAGTACTTCTGTTGCGATCCCTGGCTAAACATTTCGTTTTGCCAGTCTGTACCTTCACCTACCTGACTTAATACTCCCGGGATATCAGGATAAGCAACTGGTGAAGGCGGAGCCGGAGGCGCGGGCGAATTCTGGACCCCAACATCATTCACATACTCCATATACTCTCTTGCATTCATGACGTCAAATGTCCGGGTGGGTTGTGAGACCCCATAATAGGCATCAAAAGTGATTTTTGGCTTTCCGGCTACGCCCTGTTTGGTTGTAACGATCACGACGCCGTTCGCGGCGCGGGAGCCATAAATGGAAGCTGCGGAAGCATCTTTCAGGACGTCGGCGCTCTGAATATCAAGCGGGTCAAGGGCGTTGATGTTAGCGCCGATCACGCCGTCAATAACAAACAGCGGAGCGTTATTGCCATTGATGGAATTCAAACCCCTTATAATAATAGAAACACTGCCGGCGCCTGGCGCAAAGGTGTTTTGCCTCACCAGAACTCCAGAGGCACGACCTTGCAACGCCTGGTCTATGCGCTCAACCGGGACGGCAAGGATCTCCCTTGATGATACAGAGGCCACCGAACCGGTCAGGTCTGCGCGCTCCTGGGTGCCATATCCCACTACCACAACCTCGTCCAGGGCACGGATGTCCGGAGTCAGTGCGATAGAAAAATCGGTTTGGCCGCCAACAGAAACTTCCTGTGTGGCATAACCGATGAAGGAAAAAACCAGAACGCTACTTGCATCCTGGACATTAAAAGAAAACCTTCCGGTTCCATCGGTGGTCGTACCGTTGTTCGTGCCCTTCTCCAGCACGTTCACACCAGGTAAAGGTTGTTCATTTTCATCTCTCACAATACCGCTGACCGATATTGCTAATGTGGCCGGCGTATTTAGCGAAACTCCTCGCACGGATTGTTCTCTTACTTTTTCATTTCCCGAAAGGTCGCCGGCATCGGCAAACGTTTGCGGGTATAATGAAAAAGAAAAAAAACCAAAAACGATCGTCAACATAGTCGATTTGACTATCCTTCGTAATATTGGTTTCATAGGCTGATTGGGTTAATGAATAATTAAAATCTTTATTAAACTGAGTTTCAAATGACGTACCATGAAAAGAAAAGCGTGGAGTGCTCTCTCGCTCGTTTTTAGTGAATTTTTCAGAGGTAGTGGCCAGGCTTCCCCTTCAATTTTTTCCCGAGGATCTTATCGCTATCCTCTGTCAGTCGATCAGCACTAAAACGCTGTGATTGCTGAGCAAGGATTTTGCTATTCCAGTAACGAAGATAGACCATCATGAAAGCCAAAACTTCCACTCTTTTAGCCGAGTTTTGAACCCTATTGAATTCAATAGGGACCAAAATACAGTTACAGGCTATTATAGTTCAACTACGGAGCTTGGTATTTGCGATAGGATGATTTAAACCGTGTGGTGGAAAGCTGTTCAGGCAGCTGCTATTTTTTTGCCGGCGCCCCGACGATGTCGGCCAGGAAAGGCCGAAAGATATTCGTTATTTTATTAAATTATTCTCCAGATAATATACGGATCCGCTGGTCCATTCCTTTGAAACAATATCTAAGTCCCCATCGCCGTCTACATCACCGACAACACCATCATGGGCAACAAATCCTTCCAGGATCACATGTTCTTTCCAATCAGAAGCCGCAGGCTTTTTGCGGGGGCCAGCACGGTTCTCAAAGATGAATGTTTTTTTCCCCGGAGAGAGCGGACCATTGCCAACCATAATATCCAAATCCCCGTCTTTGTCATAGTCAAATACAAACATGCTGTGAAAATCATCGTTGGCTTGTCTGGACTTTATCCAGTGGAGTTTAAAACTCCCTTTTCCATCCGTATTTTCCAGCCAGCCCAATCCCGCAGGCATATCCCGAAGGTCACATTCGGATTGCACGATATCCAGATCTCCATCACCATCCATGTCAGCAACATGCGTCTTCACCCCTACTCCCCATGGACCTTCCTGACCAATGAGATCGTGGCGATGTGCTTTCCATGCCGTTCCCTTTCCATCTCTGTTTTCGAACCATACCTGCGCAGCAGCGACGTCAAGATCCCCGTCACCATCAAGATCGCCCACAGGCCAGGGATCAAGGGCGGCATGGGCAAAGTATTCCTTTCCCCCAATTTCATGCTTAACCCATGGTTTGATCGGGTCGTCGGTCATCTCATACCAGCACAATCCTTCCCCCTGCTTCGTCCCACTGTTTGTTATCAGATCCATCCTCCCATCGCTATTCAGATCTATCTTCACCATATCGTGGCAGGAAGGATCTCCTGTGCCAATGAAGTATTTGTCCCACCCTATACCGCGCTCCCCCTTCTTATTGATGAATAAATACTCTGAAGAGATGATATCCGTTCTTCCATCCTGATTGACATCCATTGAAACAGCTCCTCCATAAAATCCATCATCACTGCCAACGACATGCCTTACCCATTTGTCAGCATCAATATATTCATACCAAAAAAGGCTTGGACTCCCGTGCACATTTCCGGAGGTGAAATCCAAATCACCATCATTGTCGATATCTGACAATGTGGTTTGTTGGGCGGAAGTGATCCAGCTGGCATCTTTTTCAATATAATGAAATTTGAAATCAGCCTGAGCCATGCAGAACGGGTGAACGAGGCACGCCGTGATCACCATGAAGAGATTAGTTAGATTCATCTCGGAATTTTGTAGCATCTTCTGTTCTTCTCTCGTATCCGATAGTGCACAAATTATTTTACGTGCAAATTTTCAAGCCAATCTACATGTTCTTTTCCGCCATTAGCATTTTCCGGCCAACGCCTCCATATTTTGGAAACGATATCTAAATCTCCGTCACCATCCATATCGCCAACCCTTGCATCATGGCCCCCCAATCCATTATCAAGGATCACTTTTTCCTGAAAGGTTGCCTGTTCCTTTCCCAGATTTTCAAAAATATACCACCTGGGTCCGGCACCTGATGGAAATATGCTCGGATCTTCCTGGTCTACCGTGAAAATATCAAGGTCATCGTCCCCGTCGAAATCCAGTACGGCTAACGAATGAAAAGAACCACGATCACCCGTCGCATCCTGTTTCAGATCATGTGCCCTGAAAGTAGGTGGCTTTTGGCCATCATTTTCAAGCCACGCTACGCCGGATTTTTTCTGATCACTATCCGTCATCACAATGTCCGGAAAACCATCTTTATTCAGGTCAACGATCCAGCTACGGGAAGATAGCCCCCAAGGGCCCCTCTTCCCAAAAGGCAGAGCATGCTTAACCCATTCTTCTCCTTTGGTCTTGTTTTCAAGCCACCGGTCAGGCAATACGATATCCGCATCCCCGTCGCCATCCAGATCGCTGATCCCTGCCGGATAAAAGCCGGAATGGATGGCATCTTTGTCCTTTAATACATCCATGGTTATGACATGCCTCTTCCAATTGGTCTTCCCAGCCAAGGGTTGGTCGGGGACTTCGTACCAGAAACAACCTTCTTTATCTCCCAAAACGACAACGTCCGATCGCCCATCTCCATTTACATCAGCAAGCACGATATCATGTATTTCACTCAGGATCCTGTCGTCATACACCATTCTTTCAAAAACAGCGAGACGGGGATTCTGGGGGTTTTGATACCAGGTACCCCCGATGACAATATCCTGCCAACCGTCCCGGTCAACATCCATCATGACACTTCCTAATTGAGTAGTTAGAATTTTCCCAACCGTATGCCAGACCCATTCAGCACCTCCCGTGTTTTCAAACCAGTAAATGCTATCCTGCTTTGAGCAGGTGGCATAGTCAAGATCGCCATCCTTGTCGATGTCTCCAAGCGATGATACTCCATAACCGGAGCCTTCGTCGCCGGGAAGATCGCGGGCAATGAAATGATGTTGAAACGGGCCTATGCCATTGCCTTTATCCCCTCCCCGTCCTTCGCTTTGCACATCCTGCGTTGAAGTATTTCCCTTGCAGGCTAATAAGACGATTAAAAGAAACGGAACAGACACATGAGTTATTCTTGAAAGCATAGATCGATATAATTTAATATTGTATCTGGAACAGATATCCCCGGCAAACATGCACGAAAATACCACATGACAATGCCTGAAACCTCCACACCTTTGGCAAAATATTGTACCCTATTGAATTAACTATATGATTTATTTCGGGGATAAGATTATGATGGCTCCAAAATTACCATCGATATGAAAGTGTATGTCTTCCGGTCGAGAATGATCTCAACACAACAATCGAATCCGAAAGGCGACGGTAATTTCCCTTCCGGTAATCCTTGTACGGAGATCCCTATTGTCAATCTCACCGCACGATCACGGCCTCGATACTCAGGTAATCGCCGATCTTTTTGATCGTTTCCGCATGATGGCCGATACCCAGCGCGAAATGGTGCGTGGGCCCTTCCTTTATCCATTTTTTCAGGAAGGTTCGGACATCGGGTTTGAAAAAACCTCTGGTGTTTGTATTCCCGGTCGGAGGAATGGGACCCGCCACCGACATACCCTCGGCAATGACAAATTTAAATTTGCCATCAAAGGTTGAACTGATACTCAACATAGTGATCGGACCCTCCTTGATCTTGAATTCCACTCCCGCGCCGAAACCGGGTTTTCCGTGATATTTCTTCAGGCTCCTCAGCACGGGTTTTCCCTGTGCAATGGTAACGTTGTGCGGACCATCATGACCTACCAGTATGAAGTTCTCCTTGAAATCCACGGGGTGGAATTCCGCGAAACTTCCCCCGATGCCGAGCCGATCCATGATAAACATAGCGATACACGTCTTGAGATCCGACTCCCCGCACATGGGAAATCCGGCGCCGGTGAGCAGGGAATTGCCTACGATCAAATTCGACATCACCAGACTGGTGACGCTGTCGGCCTCGCCCTCATAATAATAGGCGAGCCCATCGAGGTTTTTCTCCTTCACAAATCTTTGCAATGCGAGGGATACGCGCGCAGAAACTTCCAGATCGGAATCTTTCAATTTTTCGGATATCGGGTCCGACACCGGATCAGGTGTATCGAAGAAATCGAGGATAGTTTTTTTCTCCACCTCTACTTCGGCCTCTCCAATACTCTTATACTGTGTAACGATTTCATGGTCCTCGCACTGAACTACATGGGGGCTGAAATGCGCGGTGATCATGGTGGCATCCGTATGCATGTCGAGCATGGATTCGATCGGGTGACCGATGTGGCCGATGCGTGCCGTCTTCAGATCGTGGAGCACTTTGGCAATCCTGCAATATTCCCCGATCTCCTCTTCCGCCTGCGGATCATCGTGCAACGTACCGACGATGGTATCAGGTACTTTTTTTCCCATGCGCACTGCCACACCCGTGAATTCTGGCAGGGAGCAGATATCATCGTTGTATAATTGCATGTAGGTCGAGGCCTTTGTATAATCCATGGCCTTATCAGGCTGTAAGGCCACGAGTACGATCGGCACTTCCATGCTCTTGATCACGATCCCGAAGATATTCGAAGTAGCATACGTCAGCATGTCGCAAAAGATCAGGTCCAGGCTGGCAGCCTTCAGCTTTGGCACCAGCTCATAGGCGCTGGTAACATTATCGACCATTCCAAAGTCAACGACTTCCACGTCGCGCTTTTCCAGCTTTTTTACAAACACCTCCTGTTTTTTCAGAAGGTCATTCAGGAGGCCATCGAACTGGGGCCAGTATTTGTAAAAGCCCACGCCAAAAACGCCGATCCTGGCCTTCGATTCCCTTCTGAACACCCGTTTAGTGATCTCCTGTCTATCCATATATCATAATGTTGTTATTTCAACCTTTCCGTGGCGCTACTTATTTTATCACAATGCTATGAACTCTTTTATTATTTTCATTCAAATGATTAGCACTACGCCGCCATGGGCAACAGTTTTATTTTAGGAATAAAGATGATAAAAAGAATAAACGCCATTGGATATAAAAAGCCCGCCACGAGCCAAAGCGGACTATAAGAATAATTTTCAACGATCAGCCCGATCATAGGATTGATCACCAGGCTCGACAAAGTTCCCGCGGTGCCAGACAAGCCCACTACGGTGGCCGTACCCCTGTTTCCGAACACATCCGCGATCGCGGTGATGTAGTTGGTGATCCAGAACCCATGAGCGAACATGAATAACGCCATCAATGCGACGGCGATTTCCGGAGTGGATACGGAAGTAATAAAAGGCACTGTCAGGGTAAGCACGGCAGCGATGCCCATGACAGTTTTTCGCGCTTTGTTAACGGAAAAATTCGCGGCGACAAGCTTGTCCGAAAACCAGCCACCCGAGATATTGGAGATGCCGAGCGCGAGAAAAGGGATCCAGAACAATTCACCGATCCTTTCAAAGGAGACATGCCGTTCTTCATTGAGGTACTTGGGAACCCAAAACATGATAAAGTACACCACGGGGTCTAGCATAAACCGGATAAGGATGAAGATCAGGGCATTCTTATTTCTTATAATGGAAAGAAAAGGGATTGCCCCGGGGGCAGAATTCTGAGTGGATGGCGACGTTTCTACTTTCGGAGGTTTGGGGAGCATCAACCAAATGATGACCCAGGCCACTCCGATCAGTCCGGGGATGACAAAACTCCAGCGCCATCCATAACTCGCGGACAAATAGATTGTGAGCGGTGGAGAGACCACTGCTCCAATGGCCGCTCCTCCTATCGCCACTCCATTGGCTAAACCACGTTGTTTTATGCTAAACCATTCGCTCACGGTTTTCGCCGCGCCGGGAAAACAACCGCCTTCACCCAGCCCCAACAGGAGCCTCGAACCGAGTAGCTGATGAAAGTTGTTGACGAAACCATGAAGACAGTTTGCAATCGACCACACCCCTACCGAAGCGGCCAGGCCGGCCTTGCTTCCCACCGTATCTATTAACCTCCCGGCTACTGTAAACATGATCCCGTATCCGATCAGGAAGCTGGTGTTGATCATCCCATACTGGACGTTCGACATATCAAACTCCTGCTGTATTTTGATGATTACGATAGAAAGGACCTGACGGTCAAGGAAATTCAGTCCCGTGGCGACAAACACCATGATCAGCACAAGCCAGCTCCATCGGATATTAGACATGATCAATTAAAAATGATGATAAACCGTCCCTGACAGGGGCCGCATATTAGAAAAAAAAAGCGACGGGCACCAAATCAATAGAACGACAGTTTCAAATATTTGTTCATGATGAGGGCAGCTAATCAAATTAAAAAAAATAGCGGAGCCAAGTCTCCGCTATTTTTAACAAAAACCCAAAAAATAATTACCAGGGTTTACCGGTACCCTGTATTAACCATTGTTTAGACCATGCGCTGTTCTTGCCATCAGCCTGTGAATGGCCTGTCACTTCCAGACCGTCCAATGCTGCCGACGCATTATCGGCGTTGAGCATTATTTCGCTCTGGCCGTAGTAGAATCTCACGGGTAAAACGCTGCGATTAGCCGCGGGTCCGGCCTGAAGTGCCGGAAAGCCGGTTCTCCTGAAATCAAACCACGCTTCGGTGGCAGCCGTCCAGCTGGCGATCCATTTTTGTTCTATGATCTGCTCGAGCGTTCCTCCAAAGACAACGCCGGGTTGCAGGATATAATCTGAAAATTCGTCACCGACATCCCAGGTCTCCAATGAAGACTGAACACCCATTTCATAATGCGTCTGGGCGCTTCCTACAGCCCAGCCGTTGAGGGCGGCTTCTGCCAGAATAAAGTGTACTTCCGCGGCGGATAATAACCGTGCCTCCAAAAGATCGCCGGAAGGTTGCTTATACATTTCATTCAGGAAGGAAACGTGCGGGTTATTGGAAGTTTGACCAGGCGTCGGATTCAAATTGTATATTGAAGGCAACGCTGAAAAACTCGTAGGAATTCCCACATATTCCGGATCGGTGTCCACGAGCGCAGTACCGACTTTATCCGGTGACAGATAACGCACACCGTCAATGATCTCGTCCGTACCCGCAGGGAGACCTCCATCCACCACAAGAGGAATCTGCACCTTGCTTGCCCATACTGCCAGGCGTGGATCATTTTTCGCCTGCAAGGATTCTACGAGTGTTGCGCCCATCTTAATTCGCTTGTAATTACTTTCACTGGGATCAAAGGCTGTGTTGGCCGGCCATGATGTTCCCGGGCTTCCACCGGGAAATCCCATGGTCACGCTTTCGTCGGAGGAAGTGATGATGGGATATTGCGCCGCGTTGCCAGCGATCTTCTCAATGCCTGCCTGCGCAACACTGGGCAACTTCCCTGAGATTCTCATGTAATAGCGAAGGGCCAGTGAGTTGGCAAACTTCCTCCACGCTTCCGGATCGCCGTCAAAATACGCGTCTGTATCGCCATCTATACCAGTGTATTCAACCTCCGGCTTTGACAGGAGTGTATTGGCAGTTTCAAGGTCCGCCAGAATTCCGTCATAAATTTGCTGCTGCGCAGTGAAAGCGGGCTGTGTATCACTGAGCTCACCACTTTCGCCTTTCAAGGCAGTGGTATACGGCGCGTCTCCCCAAAGGTCCGTGATTAAACCGAACAAAAATGATTTCATGACAAGGGCAACGCCCTGATGAAACTCAAGTTCCAGGTCAACGGCACGGTTATACATCAGGTCGTTATTCCTGAGTATCGCGTAGTAACCGCTCCAGTCCTGGCTTCCGCCCCAATCATAATCGTTGTGGCCGCTGGACCAGGCATCTTTTTGCGTGTGCTGAACTACCCCGGCAATGTCCTGGTAACCCAGGTTAACATACAGGTTACCGGTTTCGGTCAATACCGTTGACATCAACAGGTTTGGATGGGCCTTTTCTGCTTCCATCCCGTTCGGATTTATATTCGTTTCTGTCAGATCCTCGCACGATAGAAAGAGCAAGGCGAACATAACTGAAAATACAATGAATTTATTCTTGCTGATTTTCATATTCTTTGATCTAGAGATTTCTACAGAGTTAAATTAAGCTTGAAGCCGATAGGCATAACCCAGGGCGTAACATTGTATCTTTCAATTCCCTGCTTGAACTGGCTACCGGATCTTTGCGCACCCGCTTCAGGTTGGAAAGCCAGTTCAGGGTCTACACCGATCTTGGCCGCCGTCCACAACATGATATTCCTGCTGTAAAGCGAGATGCTGGCATTCTGGATTTTCAACCGCTGAACAAATGATGCGGGCAGGGCATATGAAAGCGACACTTCCCTAAGCTTGATAAAAGAGGCATCAAACATGGCAGACTTCGTAAACGACCAGGGGTAGTTGTCCGCGTAGGGAATGTACTTGGTCTCGGCGCCACCGAGGTTTTCGATATAGCCGATAATATTTCCGTCACCATCGTATTCGGCAATCACACCGGGGTTGAATACAGCGTAAGGATACGTGTTTCCGCCATACTCGAAAGGAAAACCGCCATACTCCTCTGTAGGACCACCGACGATATTATAGTGATCCCTTACAATGACCATGTCGTTTTCCACCAAATAATCGCGCAACGCATCCCCTGTTCTTCCGCCCGGATGGATCAGCAGATCAAGAAAGCGTTGTGTCTTCAGGTCTGACTCGCTGTAACGGTAGGTCTGCGATACAAAGTCGCCCCCACTTCTCCAGTCAAAAGACATGTTCAGTGTAAAAGCCCTATAGGATACCGAAGTCTGCATTCCAAACAGGAAGTCGGGATTGAAGTTGCCTATTTTCTCCTTTGTATTGCTGAAGCCCACATCCTGCCATGAGCCATCTTCATCGAGGATCGGATAACCGTAATAAGGAGAATTTACATCTTCCACTGTTACCAGTTTCGCATCATAAATATCCCCGATCTCACCGCCGACATAAGTTCTGGCCCCGCCTTTTGCGTCAGTCCACAGGTTAAGGAAATCCATACCGGCAGGCAGCTCTTCGATCGTTGTCTTGTTCTTAGAGAAGTTTGCGTTAATATCCCATCTCAAGTCACCTTTTTCAAAAGGTGTACCGCCTAATGATAGCTCAACGCCTTTGCTCAGCAGCAATCCGGCATTGATATTCTGCTGCGTGAATCCGGAAGAAGGCGCAAGCCCGACCTGAAAGATCTGGTTCTCATTTTCCATTCTGTAATAAGTTCCGGAGAACCTGAGGCGGTTTGCAAACAGAGCAATATCGATACCTGCTTCGTAAGAAGTTGCCTGCTCAGGTTTAAGGTCTGGCGATAGAACAGTGCCGGATTTAGACAACCGGGGCACACCATCCCAGGACTCCGCAGTCCCCAAGACGTTAAACAGCTGGTAAGGCCCTGTATCATTTCCCGCCATTGCAATTCCTCCCCTTAACTTCAAAAGATCCAGGGAATTTGATATATCAACCATTTCATTGATTAATACGCTCAGCGATGCGGAAGGATAAAAATAAGATCTGTTCTCAATGGGAAGCGTACTCGACCAGTCATTTCTTGCCGTAAGATCCACGTAGATCATGTCCTTAAAACCAAGGTTAACCAGTCCATATAAACTGTGCACCGCTTTTTCGGTTAGATAGCTGCCATAGGCCAGGTTGCCGGGGGCGATGTTGGAAAGGTTATACAGCCCTGGGACAATAAGTCCTGCCCGGCTGCGGCTTGCATTGGTAATATCGCTGGTTTCTCCAAACCGCGCATTTCCGCCCACTGAGGCAGTCAGATTAAAATTCATTAACTCTTTGCTATAGGTAGCCAGGAAATCAGCGTTGCGCTCATATCTTTTCATATTAACAATACCATAGGCGCCATTGTTGGATTCGCCAGTGTAACTGCTTCCGATTTTTACCTCGCGCTGTTCGTCGTACGTATCGAGACCATACCGGCCCATCAAACTGAATTCAGGTGTGATCTGCCATTCGGCTTTCAAGTTGCCGTATAGCCTGTCGCGGACAAAGGAGTTGTTCACCTCGTGAGCGAGGAAATATGGATTGTTGTAATCGCCGGGCGCCTGCGAGAGCTGCTGCAATCCTTCCTGGCCCGGGACCCAGTAATTTTCAAGGTCGCGAATATCGATGTGGGGAGCAACCTTGTATGCCCATTCGATCGGGTTGGTACCACGATTTCCGGCAGGCCGGTTATTGGAATTGCTTCTACTTAGATTGAGGTTTGTGCTGATGATCAGCTTCTCACTCGCCTTCACAGAAGTATTCAGGCTTAACGAATTTTTGAACAGGTCCGAATTGGGAACGATACCCCTGTTGCTCATATTCGAATAAGACAACCTGTACGTTAACTTGTCGGTGTTGTTGGCCACTGAAATACCGTTTGTCGTCGTGATACCGCTTCTCAGGAAATTCTTCACATTGTCGGGATGCGACACAAGGGGCGTAGGGATGGGATCCCCATTGGCATCAAGCGGACTGTTCCATTGAATGGCGTTGTACCCTTTATCAAGCTGGGGACCTATTCCCGCCGCTGAACCCTCATCGATCACCAGGACACCACCCGGATAGGGGTTGTTGTCTGGTGTGAAGGGAAGGACACCCGTCGCGTAATCGTCATGCATTTTCAAGTAATGATAGGGCTTTTCAACCACCGTATTTGACGAGATGGAAACGCTCATCCTATTTGTTCTTGAACCATTCTTTGTCGTGATTAAAACGACACCGTTGCCGGCTCGTGAGCCGTATAGCGCAGCTGCGCTCGGACCTTTCAAAACGGATACACTGGCAATATCATCAGGATTCAGATCCGAGATGGCATTTCCAAAATCCGCCTTATTGTCCCTTCCGATCTCGGTGACGTTGTTTAAACTATTCATCACCGGTACACCGTCAATGACAAACAGCGGCTGGTTATCACTGCTTAATGATGTTGCGCCGCGGATCACCATGCTCACGGAAGAACCCGCAGTTCCCGTTGAGTTGATCGTTACGCCGGGGACTCTTCCCGAAAGCCCATTTAAAACGTTCTCCTGTGCCACGCGATTCAAGTCGTCGCCATTAACCTGCGCTACAGCGTAGCCGAGTGACCGTTG
>JBBEBN010000273.1:0-18774 GCA_040882305.1 Cyclobacteriaceae bacterium | reverse complement strand
GAATGTCCGGAAGGTATGGTTGGTTTTGGCTGCCGCGAATTTCGTTGGGCAGAGTATCCTGAACAGGTTCACGCTTTCAAAGTACCATAATGCCGCTGGTTTCATTTTCTTTTGGTTCACGCCGGGCCTATGCAATAATAAGAGTAAACCACGAAATCAGCTAATGAAGGGAGCCAAACCTTGACGGGCCAGCTCCCTTTTACCTGCCGCTGCGTCTAATTTCAGATTAAGCACCGACGGCTTCTAACTCCTTTGCAACTGGAAAGTCAATTGGAAATTGAGCGATGTTGTGGATGTAATTTGCTACAGTTTTATAACCAATATGCGCGACAAGTTCGACAAGCGCACCTTCGTCAAATCCCGCGTCAAGAAAATTCTGAAGAGATTGTTCAGACGGTTTTCCATGAGTCTGCGTTATTTCCGCAGCCAAAGAAGTTATCGCCTTCAATCTTTTATCTTCGATGGTTGCCGTTCTGAGCTTTATGGTTTCTTCTTCCGTAAAGCCATTCATCTTGCCTAGCGCCGTGTGTGCTGACTGACAATAGTGGCATTGGTTCACCTGGGATACCACCAGGAAGATTGCCTGACGCTCTTTTGCTGTGAAGACTCCCTTGCCCAGCGCCTCGTCAAATGCCAGGTAGGCGGGCAACGCCGTGGCTGAGTGCCCAATGAATGCATACAAATTCGGAACCATACCGACCTTTGATTTTAAGACATCGAAAATCCCTTTCACTTCGGGTTTTGCTTCATCGCGCGTTATTACATTTAATTTTGCCATTGTTCGATTTGTTTACGTGTTTAAAATTTATTTTGTTGACGATGCAAAGATGAACGTAGACGGTGTCTGAAAAAATGACGGAATTTCCTTATTACCTGACAATATTTCCCGGCTGGGAAAGAATTCCATTTTTCTTAAACTCGCCCGGCGAAAGCCCCGTTTTGTTTTTGAAGAGCCTGCTAAATTGAACCGGATCAGAGAATCCAAGGTCGAAACCGATCTCCTTCGAGGGTTTGTCTGTGAATAAAAGCATCTTTCGCGCTTCAAGCACAATTCGTTCGTGGATGATCTCTAAGGGGGTTTTCGGGCTTAGGCTCTTGAACACGTTTGCCAGTGTCTTCGGTGACTTGTTCATGAGGTTGGCATAATCGGCTACCTTGTGATGGCCTCTAAAGTGTTTTTCAACCAGGGCGCTGAACAGTCGCACGGTATCCAATTCAAGCGTCGAGGAAAAATGATCTTTAAACTGCGTTTTAGCCAGTCTGGTGCACTTGATAATGAATCGCTTTAATACGGTCTTTAACATCTCTGGCTGTACGTCATCCTTATAATGGAATTCTTCCCGCATCACTTCCAAAAGAACGCCAAATGACCGTTGGTCTTCCGGATCAAGCACCAGAATTGGCGTAGTCAAAACTCCATTGAATAACATTCCGTTGCACGAGACTTCCACGTCGTGCGTTTCCACACAATAAAACTCACGATTGAATTGAATTACACAATAATCTTCCCCGGATCTGTCAACGGTCAACACCTGCCCCGGCGACAGCGAAAAAATGGTTTGGGGTGGTATCCGTGTCGGTATAAAATCCACGAGCCATTCTTTCTCTGAGCCCTGGTTCCAGATAAAGGTATACTGGGTAATTGGAATCCGGTTCCGTTTGACGCCGAATCCCTTTGAGAGAACAAACTTGCCTGCCAGGGAATGATCGTTGAATTCATATTTCATGTTGCTTTGCAGTCTTCATTCCCGGTGATTTTGAATTCTATCTACACTTCGGATTCTATCCTTTCTTTTTATAGGAAGAGCCGGACTGAAGCCCGCGGTGAACCGCAACCGCCAATGCTACGCTTACCCAGATTCAGTGGCAACTGTTGGTTGTAACAATCAACGCGCTCATTTGATTTCTTAAGTCCTTCTTGAGCCGGACAATAATGGCGTTCTGTCAACTGCAAGACCTTCGGAAACCCGCTTCAGGCATGTCTCCGGTTAACTTTGAGCGCACAAATAGTGTTTTAACTGAGTGTGATGCAGTGCCCGATGGGTGACGGGTAATGCATTTTGAAGCCCGGCAAGTAACAGGGTAATATCTTGGCGCCCAATGGCGCATTGTGGTCAAAGTTATGCGATAAATGTCTTGCTGTCTAAAAATATGCCGACTATGAAGGATAGTAATATTTCTGAAAAGCATAGGATAATTTCTCATTGGGTCCGTCAATATAGTGACCCGTTATATTCATGGGCTTTTTACAGGACTTCCGATGAGGCTCTGGCTGCTGACCTGGTGCAGGACACCTTTTTGGCGGCTTTCCAGCACTATGAACGTTTCGGTGGGTCGAGTACAGCCAAAACGTGGCTGTTCGCTATATTAAAAAACAAAATAACCGATCATTTCAGGAGGGTGCTCAAATCAGGATCCCTTGGCCTTGATTCGCATCACGAAGGGACAGTGGAGTGGTTTGATGACCAAGGTCAGTGGAAGAGGGCGTTCAGACCTCAGCGGTGGGATACTGAAAATGAGAATTTGCTGGACGACGCAGCGTTTCAAGAGGCGCTGGCCGGGTGCCTACGCCGACTTCCTTCCGCGTGGGCTTCTTGTATGCACCTCAAGTATCTGGGTGGAAATGAGAGTAACGTAATTTGTCAGCAACTGAATATTTCTGCGTCTAATCTTTGGCAGATCCTTCACCGGGCAAAATTGCAGATGAGGGCTTGCCTGGAAAAACGCTGGTTTAAACCAAATTGAGATGATGCGAGTGATGAATATGATGATGTTGTCATGCCGCAAGGCTACGGAGCTCATGGAAAGAAAGACCTTTGGTGAGCTTGATGCATTTGCCCGGTTCCAGTCGTTCATGCATACAAGCATGTGCGATGCATGTAAACTATACGAAAAGCAAAGTCAGTTTTTAGAAAATATCCTGAGAAAACAATCTGGGGAACCCGTTGATGATAAGGACCCAGGAAAACATCTTCCTGATCACGTCAAATCAAGGATAATAAGCGAACTCGAGCGCCAATAAAAACAGCTGAAAGTTTGTCAGGGTTTAAGTATCTCTTCGTCTATTCCGTTGAAAGAATTCATTGTCAAATTGAAACTAACTATATGAGTCGGAGGAAAATTTTCAAGGTTATTATTATTTTGGCGATAGTTGGAATAGTAAGCGCCGTAAGCATTGGCGTGTACCTCTTTAATAAGCCACATCGTGATGTTGAGGCGGCCTCGATTGAATTTCGCGTCAGCAACACCGACTTAGTCACTCAATATCTCACAAATCCGGAAAAGGCAAACCAGAAATACCTTGACGACAGCGGAAATTCCAGCATTCTCGCTGTAACCGGAAAAGTGCATTCCATTTCGCGGGATATGAATAACCAGGCGGTGGTGTTGCTAAAGGATGAGGAACAGAAAGCAGGGGTGAGCTGCACCTTTACCCTACAGACCAGCGAACAGACCGAAAAACTTCAGGTGGGCCAGTCCATTACTGTTAAAGGGGTTATTCGTGCAGGGGCCGGATATGATGAAGATCTCGGTTTATACGAAGATGTGATCCTCGAGAAATGCAGCATTCTTTAGCGGGACAAACGTAATTGATCCCTACATTATATAATTATGGACCATGGACATGGGCCATCCTAAATCAAGTTCTTTAACTAAACCAAAAATAGATGAAAAAGGTGTTTTATATTCTGATCCCTGCGATCGTAATGACAATGGTGTCCTTTAAAGCAATCAACGGGAGGTTGATCAGCAGAAGTGGTCATATAAGTTTTTATTCGCACACGCCCCTGGAGGACATTACAGCCCATAACTATAAAGTGGTGAGTACGATCGATCCCGGTTCAGGGTCGATAGCATTTTCTGTTCCCATGCAGAGTTTTGAATTTGAAAAGGCGTTGATGCAGGAGCACTATAACGGCAAGGATTTCCTGAACACGAAAGCTTTTCCAAAGGCGAAATTCGAAGGGACAATCCAGAATATCGATGACGTTCGGTTTGCAGAAGATGGCGTTTACGAGGCAAGCGTGAAGGGAAACCTTACCATCAAGGACATTACAAAGCCCATTAATGAAAAAGGTACGATAACGGTAAAGGGCAACACAGTAAATATCCGGACGAAGTTCAACGTGGTATTGGCGGATTATGGAATCACATTCCGGAAAGGTAAGCCATCGACTAATATCGGCAAGGAAATTGAAGTCACGGTGGATGCTGATCATTTGCCGGAATAATTTTCCAGGTTTGGTGCTTCTTAAGGTAACGAAGTTAATCACGAGTGCTTTGAAAAATATTATTCTGTTTGTTCTCTTTACAGGTGGATTGCTATCCATCGCTGCGGATTGGAGTCCGCATGGATCCGGGGCGAAAGAGGGTATTGAATTCAGGGAGGGATCATGGGAGGAGATTACGAAGGAAGCGCGCGGAGGAGGGAAGATCATCTTCCTTGACATCTACGCCACCTGGTGCGCTCCCTGTAAAGCGCTTAAGCGAAACACTTTCTCGGATGGCCAGGTTGGCGGGTATTTTAACAGTCACTTTATTAATGTGACATTCGACGGTGAAAAGGGTGACGGTCGGCTACTGGCAAGACAATACAGGGTCGCCGTATATCCAACCATGCTATTTATTATGCCTGACGGCTCTGTGAAAAAGGTCGTCGTCGGTTATCGAACTCCCAAACAGCTATTGAAGGAAGCGCAGCAGGTTTTGGATGCGATGTGATGGTTAGATGCCCGTCAATGATAAAATTACTGTTTGCGCCGGCAACTATCGGGTATCGATGTCTCTTGCAAGAAAATTGGCTGGGAGTATGAAGCGCTTGAAATACCATTATGTTCTATTGATTTTTGGAGTGATTCCTCACCAGGTACTCTCCCAAACCTGTTGCTCCGGGGGTGTGCCATTATCCAACAACATTGGGGGCCTGCCAATAGCATCGCAGAATACGTGGCAGTTTTCCTTGACTGGCGATTTGAATGTTCTTAAAACGATGAAGGAAGGAGCCGTCGTGGTGAATGATCGCTCACGAAAGAGAAGTACCTTTTCTTTGCTGTTTAAAGCATCTTATTCATTTACCGACAGATTCTTTGCCGAGGGACTTTTCTCTTGGGTACAGCAGGATAGGAAAATTGAGCAAACATCAGGTTTTGAAGATTGGGACCAGACCCGCGGATTTGGTGATGCCGTGATCCTGATAAATTATAATTATCTGGCCCTGGGGCGTCTGAAATTTACTGCGGGATTAGGGCCCAAACTGCCAACAGGCGCATCTGATTTAAGGGATGATCGTGGCCTGACGCTCAATGCCGATTTGCAGCCAGGGTCCGGCGCATGGGACGGGGTGTTTTTACATCGCGTTCAAGCTAGTGATAAGCTTAGGCCTTCACGATCGTATGTTGTAAACTTTACTTACCGCCTGACCGGGATCAACAGCAATTATTTGGGTACCGCGCGCTACCGGTTCGGCAACGAGAAGCAAGTGCTGGCAGGTGTGGTGGATCAATTTCTTATCGGATCAACCTTGATTTCGTTTGGATTGAATGCACGCTATCGATCTGTTGCCATGGATACGTTCAACGGTGAAATATTGCCAAATACCGGTGGGGCCTGGCTTTTTGCGGTGCCTTTGGTTGGTTGGCACTTGACCTCCGACGCGGTTCTAAGCGTGATTGGTGAATTTCCCCTATACGCCGATGTAGACGGTACACAGCTGTCGCCAACCTTTCGGATTAACGGTGGCATCTACTATGCATTTTCAAAGAAGTAAGTTAGGGTAATAACAAAATGTGATCGGATGACTTAGCCAATTGAACCTCATGGAAAGATGGAACAAAAATAGAAGACAAAACAGAACTAATATGAATTACGCGGTCATAGCTGTAATACTGGTCAGTATAACAGCCTGTAACGATTCCGATCCTGGCAGTGGTCCAGGGAATAGCGGAAATAGTTCAGGTGGAGGTGGATGGAGTATTTCAAGCAGTGAGGTGTTTGATGGTGGGCCGGGCAAGGATGGCATTCCGGCGCTCACGATGCCTGAGATGGTTAGTGTTAATGAAGCATCTTATTTAAAGGATGATGATTTAGTGGTTGGGTATAAACGAGGTGATGACGTGCGGGCTTATCCTCATCCTATCCTCGACTGGCATGAGATCATAAACGATGAAGTGGATAGCCATCCGATAGCCATTATTTACTGTCCGCTTACAGGTACCGGCACCGGCTGGGAGCGAACGATCAACGGAGAGGTTACCACTTTTGGCGTTTCAGGATTGCTCTATAACACGAATATTATCCCCTATGACCGCCTGACCGGCAGCAACTGGTCTCAGATCAGGCTGGACTGCGTAAACGGTGAACTGCGTGGTGAAACTGCTAAAACATTTCATGTTGTGGAAACTACATGGAAGACATGGAGAGAGATGTTTCCCCAAACGAAAGTGGTGTCAACAAAAACCGGATTTAGCCGAAACTACGGTTTGTATCCCTACGGAGCGTACAAAACCAATCACAGCAGCTTTCTTTTTCCATTTGAACCAAAGGATGGCCGATTGCCGGCTAAAGAGCGCGTGTTGGGCGTGATCATAAAAGGCAAGGCCAAAGTATACACGTTCGGAGCTTTCGATGCCGAAGTCGTGGTGTATGAAGATAACTTTAATGGAACCGACCTTGTTATTGCGGGAAGCCAGGTTCATAATTTCATGGTGGCGTTTGAACGGAGGCTGGAAGACGGAACAATCCTTTCATTCTCCCCGGCACCATTTGCTCAGGGTGTCTCATCCGTGATCCTTCATGATAATGAAGGTAACACTTGGGATATTTTCGGTAATCCAGGAGAGGTATCGCGTACCGGGCAAAGGTTGACACCGGTAATCTCATTCATCGGTTACTGGTTTTCATGGGGGGCATTTTATCCCAGTCCCGAAATTTTCGAATAGGATTAAAACAAAAACTCGTGGGAAAATATCGGATCTGTCATCGACAACCGGCGTTTTCGGGTTATCTTATCTATCTAAATTATGAGAAATGCCCATGCTTATTAACATTGCTTTATACCGAAACCTGTCATTTGGCTCTGGAAATTGCTGGATATTATTTGGTGTAGTGTATTCCGCAAATAACATTTGCATCCCTGCTTTAATACCCCACCGCTCGCTTATAAAGTAACGGAGATATAATTCAGAATTGAGATTGCCGCGGTCGTTATCCCCTATCAGCAAAACGTTGAATGAAGTTGGGTTTGCTGAAGCGGCAACTCTTTCCCCATTCCTGATATACTCGCCTTTCTGTTCCCCGCCGAATGAGAACCCGATGAGATCTATTTTAAATCCCAGATCCCATTTACTTGAAAACCGGTGTCCAATGTTAAAAGCTAGATTCAGGAAATTTACTTGAGAAGATTCCAAACAAAGCGAATCAATATTTCTTTTAATTGGTTTTTTGAACATATTCTCGGGGCCGGCAGTCCCGGTGGTTAATTTCGCAGGAGCAGTAGTATAATTTAACATACCTCCAAAGAAAGATGTGAACCTTGCTCCAATCCCAATCGTTAACCGTTCTTTTTGTCCAAGCCTCCAGTTATGGGTGTAATCAAGTGAAGCATTCCCTGCGGATTTTCCGAATCCGCCCCCAATGTTCATTACATTTTGATTGTCTGATTCCTGTGCGATACCACGGCCTTCAAATAAAATCAAAAAACACAAAGCAACAAGTAATTTAATCATATGTTTTTGTTTGAGAATGGCACATGAACCAAATCTTAAAAGACTGCAATGCTTGCCTGTCATGACCTGTAAAACTTTATCAAATTCTCATTTATAATTCACTACAAAGAAAATTTGCTTTTTGAGCAAATGCAACTTTGCTTACAGAGGGGATGTCTTACATTTGACAATTTCCTATATAAAGTTTTGGGACATACTAATTAATTAAAGGCGCTTCGGTTAGTGGGTGTATCTGCGGCTGGGACGGACAGACTGATTAAACCGAAACGATGGGAGAGCAAGTTGATACCGAACAATTTCTGGATTTGTCTGCCCATAGCCGTTTGGAAATTTGTTTTCCCCATTGCTGGCAATACACTGTTTCTGCCTCTGAGCGTGAAATCTTTTTGCTGCAGAAAGCTATGGCCAGTTCGCTGACAAGTTTTGCAGCGTGCACGGCCATCGCCATTCCACTCCCGCAAAGAGGTGTGATCATACCGGCGGCATTGCCAGCCATCAGTATGTGATTTTCAAGCGGATGTTTTGTTTCGAACGAGATTTCATTGATAACCTCTGGCTGGTCAAAAATAAAATCGGATTCAGTGAAAAATGGATTTTAGAAACGGATTTTTATACAGAATTTCCGTTTCCAAAGCGTCGACGCTTCCATACCTCCTTAAATTGTCGCGGTGCGTAAGATTAGCAAAGGTTATTGATCGAAAGAAAATCTGCTGATCCCAAATCCGCCGAAGTCAAGGGGGACAATAGCCTGTTTTCCAGTGACGGATGATAATTGAAGTCGGTTGATCTGTGGTGGAGAAAATTCCGTTGGATACAGGCCATTGCGCTTTAAAAATGGAACAGTTTCATTGGAAATATATTCTCCGCAAACCCGGTGAAGCGGGTAGGACTTTTTTTCTATGAGCACGCATGGAATGCCTGCCCTTGCGAGTTGGATTCCCGAAATCAGGCCGGCCATGCCTCCACCAATGATGACAGTCTTTCTCAAAATAAGGTTTTATTCCGGAATGTGCACAAAAAATACAGGCAGGGAAAGTTCAATTCTTAAAAGCCGTTTTGGCCTGAAGCCGGTTTCTCTTGACACAACTTTTGCCCTTTGATTGTCAGGGTAAGGAGTGTTCCCCGTCTAATCTAATATAATTGCCATGCAATGGAAATGATAACAAGAAGTCAGGACAATCTGGAGGAGATCAGGGCTTTTATCCTCTTGCTCAATGATGAACAATATACTGCCCCCGTTGACGTTCTCTCCGGGGCTTCAATCGGCAAACATGTAAGGCACATCATAGAATTTTACGCTTGCGTTTTTTGCGCAGAGCCGACCGGAATGGTGTGCTATGATGAGCGCGAAAGAAATAGTAAAATAGAAACCAGCAGAGTTTTTGCGATGGCTGTAATCGAAAATCTTATTATATGCCTTTTGCGTGTGAAATCAGATCGCCCGCTGAAGTTAAAGGCTAATTTTTCTATGCGTGGGAATGATGATGTAATTCTTGAAACCAGCTTGTTCAGGGAATTGGCATATAATTTCGAACACGCTATACACCACGAAGCGTTAATTAAGGTGGCCTTTAAAGAATTAAACATTGAAGGAAAAATATTGGGGCACTTCGGAGTATCTGTATCGACAATTCGCTATAATAACAACAGTAATAATAACATATAAAAGTGGGTGGACTGATCTCCATGATTGCATTGAGGAAGAGAGACACCGGTAAACGTCGGCAGCTGAATTGATTGGTATGAAGAAAATAATATTTATCGTTTTAATTCAATTCCAGATTATTCCTGTTCTGCTGGCGCAAAAGTTCATCTCTACGAAAAGCCATATATCATTTTTCTCGGAGGCGCCTGTAGAGAATGTAGAGGCGCATACTTATCAGTCAAAAAGTACCTTCGACACGGAAACCGGCGAAATTGTTTTCACAGTTCCTGTAAATAGCTTTCAGTTTAAGCGGTCGCTGATGCAAAAGCACTTTAATGAAAAGTATATTCAATCAGACAAGTATCCTAGATCAAGGTTTAAAGGAAAAGTGACGGGCTTCACCAAAACGCCTGGAAAGCAAGATGTAACCGCAGAAGGTTTGCTGGAAATACACGGAGTAACAAAGAGAGTATCGCTTAAAGGTGTAATTGACTTCTCCTCTCAGAAAATAACTGTGCGCTCTTCCTTTCCTCTCAGGGTAGCTGACTACAAAGTTAAAATACCGAAGCTCGTGTTCTCCAATGTAGCGGAAGTAGTTGATGTAACGGTGGAGTTTACTTATGTACCTGATAAAAGCTAATAGCCTGCGAGCCTTACTTTATATGAGCCTGTCTGGCAACGGATTGTTGCGCCTGCTTATGCTATCTAATATTGTCCTATCGCCGACAAATTTGTTTCCCTGGAGTTAAGTACGTGCTTAAGTAAGCAATTACGTTGTAGTTTGATCGTTTATTATTCATAACAATCCGTTGGATAATCACGCACGCCAACCAGGTGTGGTAGAGGATGTGACTTGCAAGAGTGTTTGCCTTTGGGTCGGCTAACTGGCGCAGCAACTTAACTCCGATACGTCTTTTCCAAAAGTTATAGCTGCTAATTTGATGCCTTCTCCCAAAGTCAGATAAGGGTAGAAACTGTCGGCCAAATCTTTCACGGTTATTCCGTATTTGATTGCCATACTTAATTGTTGGATAAGTTCACCGCCTTCGGGAGCGACTACTCTTGCACCGATCAATCTGTCGGTTTCGGTGTTGCGAATGAGTTTGATAAATCCCCTTGTGTCGTTTGCTGCAATGGCTCTCGGCACGTCTTTGAGTTCTAATTTGGAAACTTCAAATGGAATGCCTTTTGCTTCTGCCTGTGCTTCGTCCAAACCTGCACCTGCTATTTGTGGGTCAGTAAAAACCACCCAAGGCAAAGAAGAATAGTCTGCTTTATTTTCTGCTCCGGAGAAGGCGTTTTCAACGGCAATTTTACCTTCAAACGCCGCTGTATAGACAAATGCAGGAGTGTTTGCAACGTCTCCTGCTGCGTAAATGTTGGATAGATTGGTCTCCATCTTTTCATTTACCGCAATATGTCCGGTTTGGATAAGTTTTAAACCAATGTTGTCTAACCCTAATTGGCCTGTATTGGGTTTTGTTCCTGTGGCAACCACTACCTTTCCTTTTTCTACAATTTGCGTATATGAACCATCAGGGCATTTGCAATGAATAATCGTTTCGTGTCCCTGCTTTTCAAATTTTACGGCTCTAAAATTGGGTAAAATTTCTATTCCTTCTTTTCGAATTTGGGTTTCCAACGCTTCGCTGATGTCTGGTGTTTGGGTCCGCAAGATACGGTCGGTAAATTCAATAATGCGAACTTTTGCGCCTAAACGATTGTAAGCCATCGCGATTTCCAATCCGATATAACCTGCTCCCATAATGATTAGGCTTTCGGGGATTTCTTCCAGATCGAAAAGGGAAACATTGGTCAGGTAATCGATTTCATTTAATCCTTCAATGTTTGGAATGTTGGTAGTGGCTCCTGTGGCTATTAAAAATTTAAGAGCTTTGTATTCTTTTCCGTCTACTTCAATGGTTTTGTTGTCTTTGAAAGTTGCCCAACCTTTTAACATAGTCAGGTTTTCAAAATCGCTCACCACGTCCATATACTTCTTTTCCTGAAGGGTGGCTACCAGTTTTTTCTTGTCCTTAATGATTTGTGTGAAATCAATATCAACGCCTTTAGGCTGGATGCCTTCAAAGTTGGAATGGGTAGCGTGATAAGCCGCTTCACCGGCACGGATTAGGTTTTTGGAAGGCACACAACCCACATTCACGCAAGTGCCGCCAAAGTCCAAACCATCATTGACCATTAAGGTAGTCAATCCCAAACCTTCAGCTTTTATGGCTGCTGAAAATGCTGCTGAACCGCCACCGATAATGATGAGGTCATACTGATAATTGCCGCTATCTTTAGCCGCATTACTTCCTGTACCTGTTTTCTTTGTCGTGGCACCATTCTCTTCAACGACTTTGTAGCTGGAAGTGGCGTTGATCGTATCGATGATTTCCTTTTTGGAGGTCTGCTCCGGATCAAAGACAAAAGATCCTTTGCCTTCCGGGTAGCTTACTTTCTTTTGCAGAATGCCATTTTTGTTATCAAATTGTTTCTCAATGCCTGTGGCACAGTGGTCGCAGGTCATGCCTTGGATTACTAACTCAATTTGCTCCTCTTCATCCGAGTTTTGATTTTTATTCATGATTTTGTTCAATTAAATTTATTTGATTTTATTTTTTGATGAACTGTCTTAATTAGACCATGTACACGATATCCGAACTTGCAGAGGGATACGTCAAAATCATGGTCTTGATATCTTTTGCCGTCAATCCTGTTTTTATTGCCATGGCAAAAAGATTGATGACTTCTTCCGCATGCGGACCTGTGAGGTGTGCCCCTAAAATTTTACCGCTATCCTTTTCAATAAGGGTTTTAAAGGCGTATGTTTTTTCGTTAAGCCTTTTTGCGGTAAACCAACCAGGTACACTGTTCTTTTTTACTATGTATTTTATGCCCATTTGCTCAGCTTTGTCTTCTGAAAGCCCAACAGATGCCAGTGTTGGTAACGTGAAGACCACCGTAGGAATGGCGGTGTAGTCTGGTTTTTTATTATTGCCTTTAAGAATATTGGCAGCCGCGATATGCCCTTCCATTTACGGCAACAGGGGTTAACGGGTGGCCATCCGTATGTGCGGCATCACCCGCTGCATATACATTGGGATTAGAAGTGCTCTGTAAATATTCGTTAACCTGAATCCCTTGCTGATTGAAGTCTATCCCGGCTTTTTCCAGGTCTAAGTCAAAAATAGCAGGTGGCCTTCCCGCTGAATTAATGATGACCTCCGCTTCCCAACTATTGGTTTGTGTTTTACCTTTTCCCGTGGTTTTATATCCCAAGTCAGATTCTTCAATAGCGCTGACCTCTGTGTTGAGTACCAGATTAATATCAAGCTCTTCGGTGGCTTTGGTAATCTGTTCTACTATAAAAGGGTCGAAATTTTCGAGTGGCCTTTTACCACGATGTATAATTGTAACCTTACTGCCATATCGAGCAGCCATATGGGCAAATTCCATGGCAACGTAACCGCCACCGATGAAAATGATAGACTGGGGCAACTCTTGAAAATTTAGAAAGTCGGTGCTAGTTAGTGCCAAATCTCCACCAGGAAAATCAAGTTTACGGGGCCTGGCACCAGTCGCAATTACGATTTTTTCCGCCTGTATGGTTTCTTCTCCCACTAGAATCTGATTTTTCGAAACGAAGCGGGCAGACGAATGAAAAGTCTCTACACCGCTTTTGGCATAACCTGTTTCAATTTTAGGAGGCATGCCATCCAAAAAGTGTTGTTTGCTCTGCATGGCCTCCTTCCAGAAAATTTCAGGAATGGTGGAAATATCTTTTCCGCTTAGGTTTGTTGCCATATGCTTTGTTTCTGTTGCAGCAAGCATTATTTTTTTTGGGTCGCAACCGCGCAGGGCACAAGTTCCTCCATAAGGCAATTCATCGGTGATTCCTACTTTCAACCCTTTTGCTGCACAGCGGTTGGCTATGTTCATGCCAGCCATGCCGGACCCCACTACAAATACATCAAACTTCCTCATAATTATTTAATTAAAGTCTTAAATACAATAGGCAAAAAAATACTTATTTCTTGCCAACCACATTGTAACCTGTGCCATTGATGGCTTCTTCAATTTGAGCCAAGCTCACTTTGGTTTGGTCAAATTCTACTTTGGCAGTCGCTTCTTCATAAATCGCATCCACCTTAACAATACCTGGCAACTTGTTAACATCATTTTCTACGTGTGAAGCACAACCATTGCAGGTCATTCCTTCCACATCAAAAGTTACCGTTTGAATGTCAGATGCATTGACAATTACAATTTCTTTTTTATTGTTTGAAGGGTAGAAAATGTGCGCATAGTTTGGAAAAGCAACCATTAATGCTGCAAACACAGTTACAATACCCAAAAAGGTTTTGGTCTGCATAAAAGGCTTCTTTTCATCCTCTTCACAATCGCACTGGATTTCTTCGGCTGTTCTTGGTTTGAGTTTCTGATACCAAGCAAAGCCCAAGACCAAAACGGTAATGCCAATAAGATAAGGTCTTGCTGGATCTATCCATGAAAAGGTAGATGCCACTCCTGATGCTCCTGAAATAAGTGCTAATACAGGAGTGATGCAGCAAAGCGAAGCTGCTACTGCCGAAAGCACTCCCGCTCCGACAAGCTTGTTGTTTTGCTTCTTCATACGGTTTCCTTTTTTGAAGCGTTATTGATATGTTTAAAAAAATGTCTAAGTAATGTCAGTTGCTCTCGTTTTAAAGAATAGAAGATGGTTTGTCCTTCTCTTCTCCCTTGAATAACGTTTTTGTCTTTTAGTTTTCTGAGGTGTTGCGAAACCGCTGGGATGCTCATTTCGAGAATGTCTGAAAGATCGCACGGGCAGAGTTCGTTTTCTTGTTCTAAGAGAAATAAGATTTTCAGTCTTGCTTCGTTTCCTGCTAATGCTAAAAGCCCGCTCAGTTGACCGAATGCCTTGTGGTTGGCTTGAAGTATTTCGCGACAATTTTCTATCTGCACCTTGTCGGCAAACATCCTGATACACGATTGATTGTTTTCCATCAATTTCCTGATTTCAAAATTAATAACGCAACAAAGGTACGATTGTTTTCTTATTTAAGCAAATTCTTATAAGGTCTCTACAAGCTCGTTTTTTCGTCAGCGGTGGGTTTTGGTTTTGCGAAGGGTTGGCTTTAGGCTTGGCCAAAACCAAATGTGGCAAAGGTGCGATAGGTTTTCAGGGTGACGCGCAACAAAGTCAATAGAAGAGCTTCTCTTCCCCGCGGAACTGCCGTTTTATAGTTGTGAGGAAGATATATGATGATCGTAAAAATACTTCACATCGCCTGTCTTGCAGTTTACAAAACCCGTAATATTTATTTCCGCCGATAACTGTCAGGGGTGAACGATCTCTACGTCCATTCTTTGAATTTAAAAAACGGTTTGTGTCAATGGGAAACCCTTTCGGAGATGGGGGCTTTATAGCCTTGTTTTGTTGCGGCGTATTGCTGCTCGCTGGCTGTACCTTTGATAATGAGGAAAGTGTTTTCAAAGATGTTGTTTGTCCTGAGATAAGTGACGCGGTCACTTATTCTGATTTCATTAAACCCTTGCTGGAAAAGCGATGCGTGGATTGTCATAATTCCGTGCTCTCATCCGGTAACGTAAATATGGAGACTCACGCGCGATTGAAGGTGTACATTGAAGACGGCAGCTTTTTCGGAGCTATTCGTCATCTGCCTGGCTTTAATCCGATGCCCCAGGGAGATTCCAAGTTGTCGAATTGCGATATCGAGAAAATTGAGAATTGGATAGATAGCGGATATCCTGAAAATTAGCTTACTATGAAACAGTGCTTGCCCTTCATCTTTTCCATGTTGTTTGCTGTCTATGGTGCATCTGCGCAACGGTTCATCTCGGATAAAAGCCATATATCGTTTTATTCAGAGGCGCCTATGGAGGATATTGAGGCGCACACCTATCAAGCAAAAAGTATTTTCGATAATGCAACGGGCGAGATAGTTTTTAGTGTCCCCATTAATACGTTTCAGTTTGAGAAGTCGCTGATGCAGGAGCACTTCAATGAAAAGTATCTTGAATCGCATAAATATTCCAAGGGGAAGTTCAAGGGAAAAGTAATCGGTTTTAAAAACGATGTAACGAAGCAAACCGTAACAGCCGAGGGCACATTGGAGATACATGGCGTGGCAAAAGAGGTTTCAATCGAGGGCGAAATCGAATCTTCATCCACCGGGATGATCATTCGTTCATCATTCCCCGTCAGGGTTGCTGATTACAAGATTAAGATACCCCGGCTGGTGGCATCGAACATAGCGGAGGTGGTTGACGTAAAACTTGAATTTGTTTATGTCCCATATAATGTGCAATAGAACATTGCTTCGGTTTGCCGTCGTATTGGCCCTGGCATTTGGATTTTCTGAGTTAAAGGGCCAGGACGATCTATCGGCCCTTCTCGAATCGGAGTCGGATGATGAAAACTGGGATCTGGGTTCGGGTACTTTTAAAGGAACCAGGTTGATCAATGGGCATTCAGTTGAACTGCGAAAGCAGGGCGTTCTGGAGTTGATTATATCTCACCGTTTTGGCACCATCAATTCCGGAATCGAAAACCTTTTCGGGCTTGACGACGCGAACATCAGGATCGGGTTAGATTATTCACTCACTGACCGGTTTGTCGTTGGTCTTGGAAGGAGCTCATTTCAGAAGGTCTATGACGGCTTCATTAAGTATAAGCTTTTAGGACAGCAGGGAGGTGCTAAATCTATTCCATTTTCCCTCGTATATTTTTCGCATATGGGTATCAATAGTTCAAGATGGTCAAACCCTGAAAGACCGAATCGGTCAACGGACCGATATTCTTTTGCGCATCAGTTGCTATTAGCCAGGAAGTTTAATACCAACACTTCTTTGCAGCTCATGCCAAGCGTGGTTCATAGAAACCTTGTACCGACAACGGTTGAGAAAAATTTGATTTATGCATTGGGCGTTGGCGGAAGACAAAAGCTGACGAAAAGCATCGCGCTCACATTTGAATACTATCACCAGTTTAATAACAAGAATGCTTTGTACGAAAACTCAACTTCCATTGGCTTCGATATCGAAACGGGCGGTCACGTGTTTCAGTTGCACTTTACGAACTCGAATCCAACATTTGAGCGTGGCTTTATAACAGAGACCACGGGTGATTTCTTCGCCGGTGATATACATTTTGGATTCAATATTACGCGTGCTTTCCAACTGACAGAAAAATAGCGTTATGATAATGATGTTTCACTTAAACCTTTGAAATTATGAAAATAAAATTGCTTGTAGCAGGGTGGTTTTTTCTGGCGGCCCTGATTTCGATCCAGTCTTGTAAAGATGACAAAGAAGAATCTAATCCGGAGTTTATTGCGACTAGCGGTGATTTTGCCAACTTTCGTTCCTGGACAGAGGTGACTACCAATGAGGGACCCAGTCCTACACTGAGCACTGCCCATCAGGGTGAGGTGCAAAATACTACTCGCACAGTTTACATAAAAGATAATCAGAATAGAGTAGGCGGGAGATTCCCTGTAGGAACTATTATAGTTAAAGACACCAGGGATGCTAATGGCAATACCGTAGAGGTGACTGCAATGGTAAAAAGAGGTGGCAACAACTTCAATCCCGATAATAATGACTGGGAGTGGTTTATGCTCAATGCAGATGGCACGATCATGAGTGATCAGGGTACGGTAATGCGCGGGGCTGGTTTGATGGGTGGAATGTGTGGAATGTGTCACGGCGCGGTAAAAAATAACGATTTTGTCTTCTCTAAGTAGTGATCTTCGTCGCGTTGAAATTTAGCTGAAAGGCATTAAATACAGTCGGTATCGACCTGATGAATATATTGCCAATGAAAAGCGAACCGCTTGACGATGCCGTTTCACCGTCGCCCTGCAATACGCGGTTATTTTCGCTCCGAAAGTTTAGACACGGTTTGGACCTGATCCGCAAACAAGCGCTTGAGCGATATTCAAGGAACGCCTCTGACGGTGAGAAGGATTTAATGGAGCGTTTCACGGCCGAATATATCAGGAGGATTATTGAAGTTGCAGATATGCGGATGAGCGCAATGCCGGAGAAACAAGATAGTGAAAGGATTTCGGGGATTTTGTCAGAACTGTTTGATTCGGAGAGTCCGTTTCTTACGAACAATCCGCGAATGTGAGGGGCCAGCTTCCTTCACACAAGTGATGCTGGCCTTGTTCATCGCTTTCATCTGCGTGTAACGGGCACAGGGAGTGTAACGGGCACAGGGAGGGCACAGGGGTTCGATGGGGCATTACTTTTACCCGGCGAGCAAGATCTGACATACCGCAAAGCCTGTCAGTGATAATATCAAACCGGTAAGGAATGCGTGGTATGAAGTCTTCATGCGCTTGTACCTTATGCCAAGGTCGATGCCAAGGCGGTAATTTTCCTTCAAATATGAGTTTTGAATTCCTTTTGTTGTTTTAATGATTTCGTTGACACCCCATCGATATTCCTCTTCTTCCATCCGGTAGAAGTCATCAAATGTATTCAAGCTCGCATTTGCACCCTTAATATCCTCTCTTGAGAAGGTCCCGTTTGCGAGCGCGGGCCGTGTTGCGAGTACTGCGAAAAATATCGAGACTACATTTGCAATGACCATCGGGATAAGTCCAAACAAGAGTTCAGGGGCTCCCTGGACTTCAGTATAGAGTGTTCCAATCAAGACGGAGATAATAATGGAATTAACTGTAATCATTAGGCCGGCTTTTGTATCCAGGATCTGCCTGCGGGAATATAGATTGGTACTCGTGACATGGAACCAGGTGACTACTTGCCTCTCGGACGTACGATCGCTTGCTGCCTTTTTTTTTAGCTTCTTGTATTTCTTTTTGTAGAAATTTGAACCCTCGTTCAGGTCAGGAGTTGCCATACTTTACTTTATCTGGATTGTTATCAGATCTTTGAATGATGCCCGATCGTGATTGAACGTTCTTCATTTGTTCCCATGTCAATAATATCTGTCTGATTATGCGGTTCTTTCTTTGGCCTGAGTGACGTCGTTGAAAACCTCGCAAGTTTTTAGCATTATAAACAGAAAAACTAAGAATTGAAAAGCGACCTCACCGGCTTAGACTCATATCGAATGAAACGCAATATTGGATCATTGGATCTAGTTATAAATTTTGAGCCGTAACTTTCGGCTGACATTGCGGTGAATTGTCAAGATATGTCAACTGCAAGACATTTATGCAATAAAGATTAGCCTTCATTATGGATCATAGGCAAGAAAGTAATTGTTTGCAGACTAGCTTGAGTGATTGAATCATTATTGGAGATATCTTAAATGTCATCACGCTTTAATTTTGTAAAATGAAGAAAGCTATAGCTGCCATTATATTTGTTTCTTTTCTTTTGGCCGGGAACATCATTTATAGCCAG
>JBBEBN010000272.1:14057-18789 GCA_040882305.1 Cyclobacteriaceae bacterium | reverse complement strand
CTTTCAGGATACAGCAGTAACGACAGTATCAAAGACCAGCGATTTTTAGGAGATTATCGCCGCCTGGTAAGTGATATGATGATCGAAAATCACTTTGGTCAATCGGTTGATATTGCGAATAAATATGGAATTGAAATGTTGACAGAAGCAGGTCACGGAGGCCATCCCAGGGTTGACCCTCTCAAGGCGCTGGGTCATTCACATATCCCAATGGGAGAGTTTTGGAATAGAAAACAATTTTGGGTAACCAAAGAGGCAGCAAGCGCGGCACATATTTATGGAAAGAGGCTGGTGGCGTCTGAATCACTGACAGGGTGGAACAACTGGCAACACGGACCGGCTGACTTCAAGCAGTTAATTGATATAGCATTTTGCGAAGGCTTGAATCAGGTTGTCTTTCACACATTCGCCCACAATCCTGAAATCGCAGGGAAACCCGGGTTTGTGTACCATGCCGGAGAACACATCAATGTGAACACCACATGGTGGGATATGGCCCGGCCTTTTATGGATTATATAGCCAGAAGTTCCTTCATGTTGAGGCAGGGAAACTTCGTAGGTGATGTCTGTCTTTACTACGGGGATCAGGCGCCCAATCTGGTTCCTCCGAAACGGATAGATCCCAATATAACTACCCCTTATAATGGCCAGCAGTGTCTGCATTGCGGGAAACCCAAACCCGTGAATCCGGGGGATATGAGGGGTTATGATTATGACTACATGAATGCCGACATCATAACCAATGTCCTACAGATAAAGAAAGGTAACCTCGTCCTGCCATCCGGTCAATGCTACCGATTAATGGTATTGCCAGACAGGGAAGATATATCGCTTGAGGTTCTTAGGCGTTTGGAGAGATTAGTCTATGAGGGTGCGGTAATTATCGGCCGCAAACCAGAAAGATCAACTTCATTAAAAGACTTTCCGGATTGCGACCAGGAGGTCAAATCTATTGCTGCCAAGATGTGGGGAAGCTGCGATGGTAAAACTGTCTTTTCTAATAACTATGGAAAGGGATCAGTCTTCTGGGGGAAGACACCTGTCGAAGTCCTTAACGAATTAAATATAGATCCGGACTTTGAAGTAGAAGGCACGGAAAATAGCCAACATCATATTGATTACATTCATAGAAAGACTAACACTGAAGACATCTATTTCGTGACGAATAGTAGCCGAGCGGAGGAAAGAGTAACCTGTACATTTCGAGTACACCCGAATATGGTTCCTGAGTTATGGGATACGGAAACCGGCTTGATTCAAACAAAAGTTCAATACTCCAAAGCTGGAAACAGAGTCAGTGTTGAATTAGTGCTTGCTCCGTTTTCATCGAGGTTTGTGGTTTTCAAGGAGAAATCAACTGGTGAACATGACCCCGCGTTAACTCAGGATTTACAATTCGGACTCTCCAAAGGCGACGTGTCAGCAAAGATAGATTTATTGAATGATTGGCACGTGAGCTTCGACCCGAAATCTGGTGGGCCGGCAACTTACCATATGGCAGAACTAACAAGCTGGTCGGATATCGCTGTAGACGGGATTAAATATTATTCAGGAACGGCCACTTACACCAGGGAGTTTAACATTAAAGACGACGCTTTGTCAAAAGAAACTCAAGTCTACGTTGCCTTCGAGGACGTTCAGGAAATTGCAAGAGTTTTTGTCAATGGCAAGGACTGTGGGATTATCTGGACACCGCCGTACAGAACAAATATTACACGCCACATCAAGCCTGGAAAAAATGAAATCCGCGTACAGTCAATAAATACATGGAATAACCGGATAATTGGCGATTTAAGAAATCCACAGGAAAAACCATTTACAAATACCAACGCTAAATTAAAGTTCAAAGAAAACAGTCCTTTGCTCAAATCCGGGATGACTGGGCAAGCAGAAATACTATTTGTCAAATGAGCTGTAATATGCCCGGCAAACCGTCATGCTCCTATTTCCAAGTTGGGAATGCAAGTCTGAGGAATGAGGACGACGCAGATAAGGATAACAAGCCCTATCATAAAATTGTACAACCTATGAAAAATAAGATATGAGAAGAATTATCGAGCTGCTCACAATTTTAGCGTGCACAGGAATATTCGCGTGCAAAAGTAATGGCAGTAGGCCAACTAATTCCCAGGAAGTCAGGAAACCAAACATTGTCTTTGTTCTAAGCGATCAATGGAGAGCACAGGCCACTGGCTACAACGGTGATCCCAATCTCATCGGCAAGACACCTAACCTTGACAAAATGGCTGCAGAGGGAGTAAATTTTAGAAACGCCGTCTCTGTCACCCCTGTTTGCACTCCGTACCGGGCAGCCCTCCTTACCGGGAAATTTCCGACGACCACCGGTATGATATTCAATGACCTTCATCTTCCAGAGAAGCACGTTACCATGGCAGAACTGTTTAAGGATGCCGGCTATCATACGGGCTATATTGGCAAATGGCATTTGGACGGAATGGGTCGCTCCGCATATACACCACCGGAACGCCGACAGGGGTTTGATTATTGGAAAGCACTTGAGTGCTCACATGAATACACGGACCTACTTTATTATGAAGGGAATAGTAGCGAGAAAAAGCACTGGGACGGATATGGGCCTTACGCTGAAACCAGGGATGCCATCTCTTATATTCGACGAAACGCAGAAAGTGAAAAACCGTTTCTTCTGGTACTTGCCTGGGGTGCTCCGCACTTCCCATACCATAATACCCCCGATGAGACGCAAAAGCTATTTGATCCGAATGATATCATTCTACGCGCAAATGTAACCGAAGAGCGGGAAGAGGAAGCCAAAAGGCAGTCAGCAGGATACTATGCACACATCTCGGCCTTGGACAAATGCATGGGAAAACTAAATGAAGCAATCGTTGAATCGGGAATATCGGAAAACACCATCTTCATTTTCACATCCGACCATGGTGAAATGATGGGCTCGCACGGTGTTTGGCCAAGACAAAAACAGGTGCCTTGGGCAGAATCTATAATGGTTCCGTTCCTGCTAAAGTATCCGGCTAAGTACAGGAAAAACATAGAGGTTGAGGTGCCGATCAATACACCGGATATTCTTCCTACGCTACTTTCATTGGCCGGTTTGTCCATTCCAGCAGATATTGAAGGGAGGGATATGTCCCCAGCAATAAACAGTAAGGGTGAGACCAGTGATTCGGTGGCACTTATCATGAACGTTTCACCCTTTGCCGGAAAGGAGGAAGAATACAGAGGTGTTTATACCAGCCGGTATGCCTACATTGAAAACCTGGAGGGTCCATGGCTTCTATTTGACAATGTCAAAGATCCGTTTCAAATGGACAATCTGATTGACAAACCCGGATATGAACAATTACAGTTGGAGATGGAAGAAATGCTGAAGAAAGAATTGGATAAAGTCGGTGACCAGTTCATGCCAAGGCAGTATTACATTGATAAATGGAGGTATAAGCTAACGAGGGGCGGGTTTATAGATTATTCCGAAGGTGCGGAATTTCAGGGCCCTGACTTAAATAGATAAGCTGTGATTGATTCTGCTTTTGGATACATTTCGCTCAGCAAATAAAAGAGATTGAACGAATTTCTTCCGGAGAAAAACTCGACAGAACCATACGGAAAACTTTTAACTTCCCGGGTGGGCATTTTTTCGGTTGCGGCAGAATCATACCACTCAGTTCAGCTTCATATCTCGTAATCGTTGAATAGGCTTGTGAGACTGGATCGAAACTTATTGACAAAAATATGAATAAAATTAAATCATCAATCCTGCTATGGGCTTGTCTTTTGGGATGCATAAGTTCTGCTGCTCAAGAACTCCCCAACATCATTATCATTTATGCCGATGATTTAGGATACGGAGATCTTTCATGCTACAACAACAAATCGGCCTATAAAACGCCCAGATTGGATAGGATGGCCCAGGAAGGCGTTCGGTTTACTGATGCACATAGTCCATCTACAATTTGTTCACCTTCCCGTTACGGCTTACTTTCCGGCCAGCAGATCTATCGCTCGACAGGTGCCGGCGGTGGCGCCTTTGAAGGTCCTGGAGGCCCTAGCTACCTAAAGCCCGGAGAATTGACCATTGCGGATATGTTGCGCACAAAAGGCTATCGCACCGGGGTCTTCGGCAAGTGGCATGTGGGGCTTTCCTGGTTTGATAAAAACAATAAGAGGCTCGGTGGCGGTTTCGACAATTCGCTGCTTATTGATTACGAAAAAAGTACTCCTCTGATCGACGGTCCCAATGAACGAGGGTTTGACGAGTCTTTTATCACCCCCAACTGCCCAAATACAGACCCACTTTATATTTACATTGAGAATGGTATGGTGCGAGTACCTGCCAGTCAAAGACATAAAAAGGAGAATCTTCCAAATCCAGGGGGCAAGTGGCGATGGGACAACGATGAGGGCTGGATGTCACCAGGGTACAATTTTATTGAGGCAGATTTACTGTTTTATGACAAAACCAAAAAATTCATAACAGAACATCGAAGAAACACACCGGGCAAGCCTTTTTTTGCAATATTCTCGACACAAATCGCACATGCTCCTGTTCTCCCGGCCTCAGAATTTGAGGGTGCTACGAAGGCAGGCCCCCGCGGTGATTTTGTATGGGAATTGGATGTTCTGGTTGGACGCGTTTTAGATCTCGTGAAAGAACTCGGTATTGATGACAATACCCTTATTATTTTCAATGCTGATAATGGTGCTGAAACTGTTCATGTGGACTGGATGCGCCAGG
>JBBEBN010000272.1:0-14047 GCA_040882305.1 Cyclobacteriaceae bacterium | reverse complement strand
GGCAGGATTACAATCATGATGCTTCCGGAGGTTGGAGGGGGATGAAACGGGATGGCTGGGAGGGAGGTCATCGCGTGCCATTCATTGTGCGCTGGCCAGGTAAATTCCCTAAAGGCTTAGTATCTGATCAGATGATAAATACCACGGATATTTTTGCCACGCTTGCATCAGTCGTTGGGTATAGGCTCAAAGATGAGGATGCAACGGATAGTTTTGATATGTTGCCGGCCATGCTGGGAACCCAGGATACAAGTAAATCGATCAGACCTCATTTACTAACTCAGAGCTTTCGCGGGCAATTTCAGATTCGAAAAGGAAACTGGAAATACCTTGATCACATGGGGTCTGGGGGCAATGATTATGAGCGAGGCGCCCTGGCAAAATATGCCTTGCCAGAGACAGCTGTTGACGCAACCGGGCAATTATACAATCTTGCCAGTGACCCAGGCGAAAGGATAAACCTTTTTTTCACTGAAGCTGACAAACGCAAAGAACTCCAAATTCTACTTGAACAGTTAAAATTAAGTGGAAGAAGTGCTCCAAAAAGCCGGCAACCTATTGGAGTAGTGAAAATATATGAGCTTAGCAAGCAAAGAAAATAACCATTAGCGGGTTTCTTTGGATTTGCCCAACGGTTTGTACGCCTCTCGGTGACTCCAGGATAGAGAAAGAACGGGCGACTTATTGTGCAAAGGACAGACCGGGTCATTCTAGGACGATAGATTGATATGTTTGAAAATCTGCTGTCGTTACAACCAGCAGTACAACACTTTTCTTAATGCTGTTTTGAATATTGAAGAATATTTGTATCTTAACAGGTTAAGAGTTGGTAGCAAAGCATCAAATTGACGTGTGGAGCCATTACATTTTCAGATTCCGAAATTAAACGATGAAACGATCAGAGTTGAATCATGGAAATTAAACTATTTTTTCGATCCGATTCACTTCCATGAGGAATGCCAGATCACGCTGATCCTTGAGGGCAGAGGTTCCTTGTTTGTCGCGGACAACGTTGCGCCTTTTAAGGAAGAGGAGATATACCTCTTCGGTAAGAACCTGCCCCATGTTTTTAAAAGCGACCACACGCATTATGAGAATGGGTCTCAAGGGCATGCCCGTGCGATTTCCGTATTTTTTAATCAGGATGTTATTAAGGGCGCGCTGAGCGGGATTCCTGAGGCATATGCAATTCAGCGGTTAATCGATTTTTCAGTATACGGTATCAAGGTCTCAAGTAAGCATATTCCGACAATACGTAAGTCGCTAATCTCGCTGACCCGTCGCGAATCGTTTGAGAAGATAATCCTTTTTCTTAATATTTTGAAAGACATTTCAGAAGACAATAATTTGAGGTTTTTATCCTCGACGGGTATTCCTATAAAAACGGTAGTCAAAAATATTCCTAGTATCACTAAAGTGTACGATTATATCCGTAAGAATTATCAGGAGAAGATCACGCTCGAACAGATCGCCGGGCTTGTAAATATGTCGCCTACGGCTTTTTGCAGATTCTTCAAACATAAGACGCAGAAAACCTTCTCCCGCTTTTTGATAGAGGTAAGGATAGGAAACGCCTGCAAACTTTTAGTCCAGGACGATTTCAATACGGCGGAGTGTTGTTATAATTGCGGTTTCAGCAACGTTTCAAACTTCCACAGACATTTCAAAAGCGTAACGGGTATGACCCCCTCAGAGTACCGGAAGAAGATCCTGTCCAGGCACCCCTAAAGAAACCGAGGCCAACAAACTGCGAACTTAGGCCGCCACTCGTCAACATAGTATATTAATATGGGTACCGTTGTAAACAAACGACTGGATCAGGAGCAGACTCGTTTTCAGCCACGCGGCCATGATATAATGTCGGAAAGTTTGCTATATGGCTATATGGCGCAGTACGCGCGATCCGGGAAAGCGTGCCATTCAACATTTTAGCTAATAGCTGTACTATCTTACCCTTGGCCCTGAAGTCACTTCATTTTGCAGCTCGATATCTTTAACTATGCAATGAGATCATAAGCAGAAGTATGCGTTGTTGCGGGCCTATCGGGAGACAGCCGCGATACGGTTGACCTGGATCGAGGTCGCGACTGCGCGTACATCCTTGTGACTATCTGCACGTACCAAGATTGAATGGCTTGTGACGTAGCGTAGGACTCACGAACGCGATGAACGACAATCAAAGTACCAAAGCGAATCCAGTTAATTTCATGGGTCACCCCGCAGGGTTGTCTACGCTTTTTTTTACAGAGATGTGGGAGCGGTTCAGTTACTACGGAATGAGAGCCATATTGATCCTGTACATGACCGTGTCAATCGAGGATGGCGGTATGGACCTTGATGACAAGGTCGCAGCCGCAATCTATGGCCTGTATACAATGGGTGTATTTCTGCTGGCGCTCCCAGGAGGGTGGCTGGCAGATCGTTATTTTGGCTTGCGTAAAGCTGTCTGGTACGGTGGAATCCTTATTGCCGCTGGCCATTTCAGCATGGCGATTTCTTTTGACGGCAGTTTTTATATCGGTCTGGTGCTGATAGTGATGGGTACTGGGTTGCTCAAACCAAATATCAGCAGTATAGTCGGGGGATTGTATGGTGCCAACGAGCCGGCCCGGCGTGACGCCGGATTTTCGGTATTTTACATGGGCATAAATATCGGCGCATTCATTGCTCCATTGGTCGTCGGCTGGCTCGGCGAGAGCATCGACTGGCATTACGGTTTTGGTGCTGCCGGTGTTGGAATGGTGATCGGGTTGGTACAATACCGGTTAACTGAATGGCGACTCGGCGACGTTGGCAAAGTTCCCGAAAAATCTATTGAAGGAGACGATTCTGCAATGCGGTCACGCATACGGACGGGTATTATCACAGGTATTGTTCTGGTTGGCACGCTGGCGTGGCTGTGGGTAATCGGACTGATCGAAATCGATCCGGTAACGCTCGCTAATGTGTCTGCGTACGCTATTGTTGGTGCGTTTATAATTTATTTTTTTTATCTCTTCATCTTTCAGAAACTTGACACAGACGAGAAGAAAAAGATTGCCGCCCTCATTGTTCTGTTTATCTTTTCAGCTTTGTTCTGGTCGGGCTTTGAACAAGCGGGTTCGTCGCTAAATCTGTTTGCGGATCGTTATACGGACCGCGATATATTCGGCTTTACCGTTCCGGCAAGCTGGCTTCAGGCAATTAATCCATTATTTATTATCCTGCTGGCGCCTGTCATAGGGGCGCTGTGGATCAACCTCGGCCGGAAGAATTTGAATCCGCATATCCCCGTTAAATTTGGTTTTGGATTAATTTCTCTGGGCCTGGGTTTCGCCGTGATTGCCGTGGCTTCCGTTTATGTGGCTGAAAATGCTACGGTGCTACCCACCTGGCTGATCTTTACATACCTGTTTCACACAACCGGCGAGTTATGCGTAAGTCCCATTGGGCTGAGCGCTGTCACCAAACTTGCCCCTAAGCGCTTTGTCGGCCAGTTGATGGGCGTGTGGTTCATGTCGACAGCTTTCGGGAATCTGATCGCCGGACTGATCGCCGGAGCATTTGATGAGCAGGTTATCGCCAATGACCCTTCACTGCTTTCCCGGATATTTCTGAATATCGTGTGGATATCGGTAAGCGCGGGACTGTTGTTGCTCGCTTTTTATAAACCGCTGACCAAACTGATGAAAGATGTGCGCTGACCCTCCCCTTATCCCTATATAATTTCGTTTATTCAAACTAACTTTTGATATGACAAACCAATTTAAAATCAGATTCGGCTCAGAGGTATATACCTGGTTCATGAGCAACAACGGAGAAACCTACAAGGATCAGCTGGGCCATATGATCGAAGTGATCAGCAAGGCCGGGTTCAAGGGAATTCAACCTATTTTTTCCTGGATGGGTGCGTTGCAGGACCCAGACCGTCTTGAAGCCAAGTTAAAGGAGCAAGGTCTGGAACTTGCAGCGCTGGCCCTTGCTCTAGACTGGAATGGAAAAGGGGAAAGCGACCAGGAAAGAGATGCCGCAGACAAGGCGATACGCCTCCTTCAGCGTTTTCCAGGAGCTGTGCTGTGTACCGTCCAGATTCCTACTGGGCGTCATGACCTGAAGGAGCGCCGACTCAGATTGGTGGACATAATTAACAAGGTGTCAAGAAGGGCGGCGGACAAAGGTGTACCATGCAGCTTTCATCCAAACTCTCCGCACACATCGATCACGCGCACCGAAGAGGATTATTCTGTAATTTTGGAATCACTCGATGTTAAAGCCACAGGTTGGTGCCCGGATGTAGGGCATATTGCCAACGGCGGTATGGATCCGCTTGTCAAGATGAAGGAATACGCTTCGCTGATTAACCATGTTCATTACAAGGACTGGGATGGAGAACCTGAATTTGCATTAATGGGGAAAGGAAAGGTAGACCTCGTGGGAATTACCCGCTGGCTCGGCGAACAAGGCTACGACGGTTGGATTATATGTGAAGATGAGGGAAAGGAGGCCCTGGAGAATCCCGATTTCGTCACGTTGCACGATGGCCGTTGGATCAATGAAACCCTATTACCATCGCTGAAGAACTAAGCGAAAGGCGGAGATGGCTGCGCACCACCTTAGAGCATATACGGTATTCGGCTAACATAGTATATTCTTTAGATAATATATTGAAGGATAGGGCAGGTATGCCTCTCCTATCTTTATGAAGAAAGCATACGACTAAATTCCATACTAAAGGACAATCGATAGCAAATGTTGGGTAGCATGTACCATAAGACGATGAGAAATCTTTTATTGTTCGCCGCATTCCTGCTTACCGCAGGCGCGAGTGCATTTGCGCAGGGAAACGAACCTGTGCTGACGCTCGCGGATATTTTCAAGAACGACGTATACAATCAGAAAGGCTTTGGCCCAGCACGCTGGATGAAAGACAACGTCGGGTATTCGACACTTGAGCAAAATCGATCTATCAGCGGAACGGATATAGTGCGCTATGATGCCAGGACCGGAGCGCGATCGGTGGTTGTTCCGGCGGATAAATTGATACCTCAGGGCCAAACCCGCCCGTTGACGATCTCCGGCTACGAGTGGTCGGCAGACAACAGCAAACTGCTGATCTTTACAAACACGCGGAAAGTATGGCGGTATCATACCCGTGGCGATTATTGGGTGCTGGACTTGTCTTCTGGAAGCCTGTACAAGTTAGGTCGATCGCTTCCCGTTTCTACGCTCATGTTCGCTAAGTTCTCTCCTGACGGAACAAAGGTCGGTTACGTTAGTCAGCTGAATATCTATGTGGAAAACCTGAACACCCGGGAGATCAATCAACTGACTTCCGATGGGGGCTCGAATATCATTAATGGAACGTTTGACTGGGTCTACGAGGAAGAATTGGATTGCCGCGATGGTTTCAGGTGGAGTCCCGACGGCGAACATATCGCTTTTTGGCGGTCAGATACCGAGGGCGTGGGCACGTTTTACCTCATTAATAACGTCGATTCGATTTATTCTCGGCCGATACCCATGCCTTATCCTAAAGTCGGCACTACGCTTTCTTCGGTCAAGGTCGGCGTTATACCCGCAAAAGGGGGCGAGCCGAAATGGTTCGAAGTGCCGGGCGATCCGAGAAACAACTACCTGGCAAGGATGGATTTTATACCCGACTCGCATGAGGTCATGATCCAGCAGTTGAATCGCGCTCAGAATGTAAACAAGGTGTGGATCGGAGACATCCGGACCGGGGCGCTCAATAATATACTGACCGAAACAGACGAAGCGTTTCTTGATATCCATGATGACACCCGCTGGCTCGACAACGAACGTTATTTCACATGGTCAAGCGAACGCGACGGTTGGTTACATCTCTACAAGGTTTCAAGGGATGGAAAGGTAGTGCAGCCGATCACCAAAGGAGAATTCGATGTGATCAATATTACCTGTATTGATCCCGCGGGCGGATATGTCTACTACATTGCTTCTCCGGATAACTTTACACAGCGATACCTCTATCGCAGTCGTCTGAGTGGAAAAGGAAAGGCCGAACGGATCACGCCGGCGGAGAATAGTGGGCAGAATGCCTACCAGATATCAGCAGATGCCAAATGGGCGATTCACACTTATGAAAATGCAGAAACCCCTCCCCTGATTTCGTTGCTCACCCTTCCTACGCATAAAAGTGTTCGGACTCTGGAGGATAACGACGAATTGAAAAAGCGCTATGATAAACTGAACTTAAGTCCCAAGGAATTCATCAAAGTGCCTATTGGCGATGTCGTGCTGGATGGCTGGATGATCAAGCCGGCAGGATTCGATTTAAATAAGAAATATCCCCTCTTGTTTTATGTTTATGGCGAGCCCGCCGGAGCTACGGTTCAAGACAATTGGGCGGGCGGTGACCTGTGGCACCGTTATTTGGCACAACAGGGATACGTTGTTATGAGCGTAGATAACCGCGGAACTAAAACGCCACGCGGCCGTGTGTGGCGCAAGTCTATATACCGTCAGATAGGCATCCTCGCCTCTGAAGATCAAAGCAAAGCGGCCAAGGTTATCATGGACACCTATTCGTTCATTGACCCCTCCCGGGTTGGGATTTGGGGTTGGAGTGGAGGTGGTCAGATGACGTTGAATTGCATGTTCCGGTATCCCGAAATCTATACAACCGGACTAGCAGTATCGTTTGTTTCCGACCAGCGCCTCTATGACGCTACCTATCAGGAGCGGTATATGGGCCTGCTCGAAGACAATCAAAAAGGCTATCATGACGGGTCGCCTATCAATTTCGCCGGAAACCTTCAGGGCGAATTGATGATCATACACGGCACGGCGGACGATAACGTCCATTATCAGAGTTTTGAAATGCTGATAAATGAACTGATCAAGCAAAATAAACTTTTTCAAATGATGTCCTATCCAATGCGGGCGCACGGCATAAATGAGCGGGAGAATACAAGCTACCACTTGAGGCAAACTATGGAGAAGTTCTGGCGAAGCAAGTTGCCGCTGGAAACCCAAGTCAATTCGAGATGAGAATGTTTGCTGAACACACGTATGTTGCCCGCAGGAAGAAGCTCCGGGCTGAAATGAAATCTGGACTATTGCTGTTCGTGGGCAACGATGAAAGCAGCATCAACTTCAAAGACAATTGTTATCCTTTCAGGCAGGACAGTACATTTCTTTATTTCTTTGGTCTTGATCTTCCAGGTCTCACGGCGGTGATCGATGTGGACGAAGGCCGTGAGGCGATATTCGGCGATGATATCACCGTCGAGGACTCGATCTGGACGGGGTCGGTTCCCAGTATCCGCGAGCTCGCAACCCAAGTAGGAGTAGACCATGTCTTGCCGAAAAGCGCTGTCGAAAAAATACTGAGGAGCGCTGCGGCAAAGCGCGTGCATTACCTTCCGCCATACCGTCCTGAAAATGTGCTGAAGATCTCCGAATGGCTCAGTATAAGCAAACACGAGATTCTCGCAAATGCTTCAGTCGCCTTCATCAAGGCCGTGGTAAATCAAAGAAGCTTCAAAAGCGATGAAGAAGTCCGGGAGATCGTCCGCGCGGTGGATGTTACCGCTGAGATGCATCTCGCCGTAATGCAAGGAGCGAAAGCCGGATCCATGGAGTACGCTCTCGCAGGGGCGGCTCAGGGAGTAGCTATAGCTGCAGGAGGTCAGCTCTCATTCCCGGTGATCCTGACGATAAACGGGCAGATTCTGCACAATCATTATCACGGAAACATGCTCGAGCTGGGAAAAATGGTACTCTCTGATGTGGGGGCCGAGACTGAAATGCATTATGCAGGAGACCTTACGCGCACCTTTCCTGTCGCGTCCAGGTTTTCCGAACAGCAGAGGGAAATATATCAGATCGTTTTCGAAAGTTATTGCGGGGCGGTCTCGGATTTGAAGCCTGGTGTTTTGTTCCGGGACGTACATCTCCGCGCTTGCCGCCGCATAGCCGAAGGGCTGAAGGCTTTGGGATTGATGAAAGGTGATCTTGATGAAGCCGTAAAGCAGGGAGCGCATGCGTTGTTTTTCCAATGCGGACTAGGCCATATGATGGGACTGGATGTCCACGATATGGAAGACCTCGGCGAACAATATGTTGGGTATACCGATGAACTCAAAAAAAGCACACAGTTCGGCTTGCGATCCCTCAGGCTTGGAAAATCGCTCGAGAAAGACTTCGTGGTGACGGTAGAACCTGGCATTTATTTCATTCCTGAACTAATCGATTTGTGGCGTGCGGAGAAACGTCATGCGGAGTTTATAAATTATTCGAAGTTGTCGAAGTACAGCGCATTTGGAGGAATACGGATCGAAGATGATTACCTTATTACGGAGCTCGGTTCGAAGTTGCTCGGGACATCTCTGCCAGTTTCGTTACGAGACATCGAGGACGTTCGGGGCAGCTTTCAGAACGGGTGAACAAGGATGCTCAATGGGATTTGTCATCTGTAATACATCCCACGATTCATTGATCAGACATCCGAATTCTATTATTCTGCAGGAATTACCAGTCTCCGGTATTCGCTGAAGGGCCGGATCAAATTATTGATAAGTGGCTGTATATGGGTAACATACTATCTGCATGGGGTAAGATATTGGACGTTGTGCCCGATACTTAAACTGTACATTTAGCTTCTTATCCACATAAACCCCACTTCTGTGAGAAAAACCTTTACTTTTTTTTTCAAAAGAAAGCTTTTGCATCTCATGATCATTGGCTCTCTGTTTTGCATATCCGTTATCACGGCTCAGGCCCAAACTCTGATCACCGGAACAGTGACTGATGAGACAGGCAATACACTCCCAGGCACGAGCGTTTTGGCGGTTGGGTCTACGACAGGAACAGTTACCGATGTTAATGGTCGGTATACAATTGCGATTCCAGCCGGAAGCGATAGGCTGTCTTTTTCCTTCATAGGATTTGAGACGCAGATCATTGAAGTTAGCTCTGAAAGCATTGTCAATGTAACGATGAAAGCAGATGCAAAGGCGCTGCAGGAAGTTGTGGTTACGGCGCTCGGCATCGAACGTGATAAGAGGTCCTTGGGCTATGCGGTCCAGGATATCTCGGGTGAGGACATTCAGAAATCAGCTGAACCAAATTTGATAAATTCGTTGGCTGGAAAATCAGCGGGCGTATATGTTAATAGTTCCAACGGAAACGTTGGTGCTTCATCACGAATTGTTATCCGGGGGAACACATCGCTGACGGGTGATAATCAACCATTGTTTGTAGTAGATGGCGTTCCAATAGATAATTCTATTGTTTCCAGCACACGAGGCGGGTATGATTTCACAGATATGGGCAACGGAGCTGCCGATATCAATCCTGCTGATATCGCTGAAATGACAATCTTGAAGGGCGGAAACGCAGCTGCGTTATATGGTTCAAGAGGTGCAAATGGTGTTGTTCTTATTACAACAAAATCTGGTTCCAAAAGAGGGCTGAGGGTTGTCGTGGAGAACGCAACCACTTTTAGCCGACCGCTTTTGTTGCCCGATTTTCAGAATGAATACGGCCAGGGGGGCGGCCAGGAGTTCTGGTATAAAGACGGTCTGAATGGTGGTAGAAATGATGGAGTAGATGAAAGCTTTGGTCCCCGGCTGGATTATGTTGTCCAGCCTGATGATATCCAACCCGGTGGCAAGTTGTATTGGGCGATTCAGGCCGGGTTTCCGCAGACTCCGGGACAGATTCTCAATCTCCCGCAGTTTGATAGCCCGATCGATCCGCTTACCGGAGAAAGAATTCCGACGCCCTGGATATCACACCCCGACAACGTCTCAAGCTTTTACGAAACAGGCGTGACCAGTATAACCAATGTGGCGCTAAGTAATGGCGGAGAATGGGGATCTGTCCGACTGTCGCTCACGAATTCCGATCAAAAGGGAATGGTCCCTAATACCGATCAGGTTAAGAATACTATAAATTTTTCGGGACAGACCAAGGTTACTGAGAAACTCTCTTTTGATGTGAAAGGATCCTATATCAATACAAAGGGCAACCTCAACGGAGCAGGGTATACATTTAATAACGTTGGTATGCAGACGATCTGGACTGCCAGGCAAGTAGACTGGGAGTATATGAAGAATAACATGGAAATGCCGGATGGCAGACCCATCGGTTGGATCAGCAGGTGGCACAACAATCCGTACTGGATGCAATACAGTAACCTGAATCCCAATTCAAAGAATCGGGTTATCGGCAATGCTGCGCTGAAGTATCAGTTCAATGATTGGTTAAATCTGACTGTCAGGGCAGGTACGGACTTTTCAAATGAACAGGTTGAGCTGATAAGAGCCTACTATGGTGTGAACGACTTGGAGGGCAAATATTCGGTTAACAATTACTTCCGGCAGGAAACCAACGCTGATTTTCTGCTTTCTGCCAGCAAGTCGTTATCGGCGGACTTTACCTTATCGGGGAATCTGGGGGGCAACATTATGAACCAAAAATACCGCAACCAACAGTCTTATGTTGACAGGCTCGTTGTTCCAGATGTATACTCGCTTTCCAATGCTAAAGAGCCGGCGACGACAACATACTTCCAGCGCGAAAAAGAGATTCAGAGTCTTTATGCAGCTGTATCTCTAGAATACAAGGACCAGTTATACCTTGACCTCACTGGTAGAAATGACTGGTCGTCGACCTTGCCCGTGGACAACAATTCCTATTTTTATCCCTCTGCCACCGGAAGCTGGATTTTCACGGAGACCTTTGGAATGGACGAAAAGCTATTCTCGTTTGGCAAAGTACGGCTGGGCTGGGCGCAGGTTGGAAACGATACCGATCCTTACGGGTTACATACTACATATTCCGCAGCCGTTCCCTATGGTAATAATCCCTCTTTTACGCTTGGGTCCACGCTTCCGCCGCTTAACCTTGTCAATGAGCTAATTACGTCAAAGGAATTGGGGTTGAACCTCAAATTTTTAGACAACCGGCTGGGCATTGACCTTACTTTGTATAAGTCTGTTGCAAAGAATCAGATACTCAGCGCTCTGGTCTCGGAGACAACGGGGTTTACCTCCATGGTAATGAATGCAGGCCAGGTTGATAATTCCGGTATAGAAGTCATTCTGAACGGAACACCAGTCTCCGGGAAGGATTTTTCCTGGGATGTTATGCTGAACTGGAGCAAGAACACCAATAAGATCATTGCCCTCAATGGCGGAATACAACGGCTTGAGCTTTACAAAGCAGAAGGCGATGATGTTACGGTGGTTGCCGACGTTGGCGGATCATATGGCGATATGTGGGGAAGAGGTTTTGTCTACCACGAGAATGGGAAGCCTCTTGTGGGGAGCGATGGTGTGCCACTGACAAGCGAGATGAAGAAATTGGGAAACGTGATGCCTGACTGGTTTGCCGGTATTAACAATTCTTTTAACTATAAAAGGATATCGTTTGGCTTTTTGATTGACGCGAAAGTCGGCGGGGATATTTTCTCAAGATCAAATTCCGACGGGTGGGCTACCGGTGCGCTTATGAGCACGGTGGGACTGAACGCAAATGGCGTTCCTGTTCGGGATCCCCTGGCAGAGGGCGGTGGATGGTTGTTTGATGGTGTATTTGAAGACGGCAGCCCAAACAACATATATAAGGATCTGGACGGTTTCCGCTGGAATGGATTCGCAAGAGCCGAAAGGTGGCTGTATGATGGCACGTACGTCAAATTGCGTGAGGTAACGCTGGCGTATTCGCTTCCCGCGGGCATAGTCAGCAAACTCGGCGTTCGCAATGTTGATTTGTCCCTGTTTGGACGTAACCTGGCTCTGCTCTATTCAAGGGCAGAAAATTTTGACCCTGAAGTTTCGAACCGGGATGCCAGCCAGGCCTCACAAGGGTCTGAGTTTGGATCAAATCCGTCCGCCAGAAGAATGGGTTTCAGGATTAGACTTACGTTCTGATCCACTACGCAAAATCTATAACTATAAATGACTACTTCAATGAGATCTACAATACAAGTTATGTTTTCATGGTTACTCGTCTTGCTGTTGACGGCTTGTACAGACCATTATCAGGACCTAAACACTGATCCGAACAGCCTGACGAAGGTCCCTTATATGGCGCTCATTACAAATGCGCAGATAAGCATAGCGAATACTTACAATCCAATATTGAATGGGGTTGTGAGCTGGGCGCGTTATAATGTGCGCGATGTCTATGTACACGGGGATCGGTATGCCGACACCGGTGCTAACACTAACTTCGGTTATTATAATGGGCATCTCAAGGACCTCGATGTGGCGATGAAGCTCGCCGTTGCCGCAGAAGACTATAACTCCGTCGCTGTCGCGAAAATATTGACCGCTTATGCTTTCCATAATATTACCGACTGGTATGGGGATATTCCGTATTCCGAGGCACTTACAGGAGATAACAAATCGAATCCGATTATCTTTCCAAAGTATGACACCCAGGCTAGCATCTATGCTGACTTGATTGTTCAATTGAAGGCTGCAAACGCAATGATCGACCCGCAGGCTAATATTGGAACAGCAGATGTATGGTTCGGTGGAGATATGATGATGTGGAAGAGGTTTGCGAACTCATTGTTATTGCGCATCTATATGCGGATGTCTTATGTAGACCCAACAACAGCTCAGAACGGAATCGAAGAGATCACTGCAAATGTGGCTATAAATCCAATTATCAATTCCGTAGAGAATGCAGCATTCAAATACTGGATGCCCAACGATGCGACATACAGAAGTCCATATTGGATGAATCCTGTTCAGGCTGCTATTCAGGAAAATGTTACGGCAGCGTTTCTTGTGAATTTCATGAAAGCACGCAACGATCTTGAAAGGCTTGCCGTCTACGCTGAACCTGCAATCAACAGCGGACAATATGTCGGACTACCGCTTGGTACGCTCGGTCAAAACACACCTGATCTTTCTATCATGGGCGTGGCTGAATTTCGCTCGTTGGATTCTCCAACGAGGATCATGCGATATTCTGAAGTGATGTTCATTCTGGCTGAAGCAGCACTCAACGGTTGGAATGTGGGAATTACAGCCCAGGATGCGTATGAAGCGGCGATCATCGCCAGCTTTGATGAATACGGACTTGATGTTGGTGGCTATCTGTCTGAGCCGGATGTGGATTTCAATGGTGGACGTGACCAAAGGGAGTTGATTGGTGAACAAAAGTGGGTTGCATTATATCCGGATGGAAATCAAGGTTGGGCGGAAGTACGGCGCACGGGATATCCCGTCTATGTTGCCACAACCGAGCCGGTGGAGAGCCTTTTCCCGGGAAAAGGGGTTATCAAACGAATGCCATACCCATCTTCAGAGGCGATTAACAACCCGGAGAATTTTTCTGAGGCCATGGCTCGTCAGGCCGGCATCATTGACGAAAAGTTCGGCACGGGCGTTTGGTGGGATGTCGATTAACGATATTTTAGGATTATCAACATGCATTTTTGGATACGGTTAGTGATAACGAGGGCAGGTGTAAAAACATCTGCTTTCTTGTTTTTTTGGCTCTTCCATTATCGTCCAGAATGCATTGTGCTACACCGGTTTCAACCGAACATAAGAAGTAGCTGTATCGAATCAGGGCGGAGTCCGGCCAGGTGCACGATGTGGCCGTCAACACCGGAAGGAGTTTGAGGCATTGTCAAACAAGTATGAGAAGTGGTGGAAGGATACATCTGCACACTTTGATGAATATCTTTACATTATTATGCGGAGATAGTCACTAAAACTCGGAATGCCGGTCATGAACTTTAACCTGTTCTTAAAGATGAAATGAAAATAGCTTAATTCATACAATATGAAAGAGTCCGTTCCGCAGTCTATCTTTAAGATCATTATCTTTTTTCTTTTAATTGCCTTTTCAAACACTGCTCATTCGCAGCTTTTATTCGAAAGGGAAGAGTTTGCCGGCCGCCGCGGTAAGCTTATGAAAAAGATAGGCGATGCTATACTGGTCATCCGTGGTGCCAGCATGCCAGCCGGCTATACGCAGTTCTATCAATATAATGATCTCATGTATCTTACGGGGGTCGAGGTTCCTGATATAACGTTGGTCATGGATGGTGCCACAGGCGAAT
>JBBEBN010000271.1:0-18925 GCA_040882305.1 Cyclobacteriaceae bacterium | reverse complement strand
AGCTGGATTGGGATCCACGTGAGTGTTGACAGCCAGAAACTCGACCTTGCCAAATGCAAGGTGGAGAGTTTTAAACGCGTACTGGATATGCACACAGGCCTGCTATCCCGGAGTTTTGCAGCGACGTTTCCCGACGGCAAGAAGGTAAAGATCAAGTCAAAAAGATTTTGCAGCATGGCCCATGGAGAAATAGGGGCCCTCCGCTATTCCATCACTCCGCTGAACTTCTCTTCGAAAGTTACCTTTTCGATTTATACAGATGCGGATGTGGTGAACGAAGACGCGAACTTCGATGAGAAATTCTGGGAAGAGGTTTACAAGGAATCTTCCGAGGGCAGGGCGCTCGTAACCGCCCAGACCAAGAAGACACTTTTCCACGTAACGACCGGCATTCATTATGTCATTGAGACAGATGGTCAAAAAGCATCCTTCGACCGGATCAATCTGGAGAAGCGCGAAAAATATGCTGGCAATGTAGTGCAGATGGACCTGAATGAGGGAAAGGAAACGGTTATCTACAAATACGCCGCGGTTCTTTCATCCGAAAACCATCCGAAGGGGCAGCTCGTTGACAATTGTAACAAAGTGCTGGATGAGGCCGTCTCGAAAGGTTTTGAGAAGCTTTTCGAAGAGCATGCGAAAGTATGGCAACATAAATGGGAGGAATGCGACATAACCATTGAGGGTGATATTGCCGCGCAGCAGGGGATACGCTTCAATATTTTTCAACTCACCCAAACGTATACGGGTGAAGATGAGCGTTTGAATATCGGCCCCAAAGGTTTTACAGGAGAAAAATATGGGGGCAGCACCTATTGGGATACAGAGGCGTACTGCCTTCCTTTCTACATGGGCACGGCGGAACAAAAGGTGTCAAGAAATCTGCTGGTATACCGTTACAAGCATTTGCAGAAGGCAATTGAAAATGCGCAGAAGCTTGGGTTCACGAATGGCGCGGCATTGTACCCCATGGTGACCATGAATGGAGAGGAATGTCACAATGAGTGGGAGATCACCTTTGAGGAAATTCACCGGAATGGTGCGATAGCCCACGCGATATTTGATTACGTCCGCTACACAGGTGATCAACAATACCTGACTGAATACGGCCTCGAGGTATTGATCGGCATATCCCGTTTCTGGGCTCAGCGGATCAACTGGTCAAGCCATAAGAATAAATACGTGATGCTGGGAGTGACCGGTCCCAACGAATATGAGAATAACGTGAATAACAACTGGTATACGAACACTATGGCAGTTTGGACCCTGAAGTACACGCAGCAGGCCATTGACGTAGTGAGAAAAGATGATGCTGTACGTTTTAATGAGATTATTAAACAAACATCCTTTAAAGAAGAAGCGGAATTGACAAAATGGAAGGACATCATTGAAAAAATGTATTATCCGCAAGATCCCAAACGCGCATTGTTCTTGCAACAGGACGGATTTCTGGATAAAGAATTATTAAAGGTTACCGACCTGAAACCCCAGGACAGACCCATTAACCAGAAGTGGTCGTGGGACCGGATACTGCGCTCGTGTTTTATCAAGCAGGCGGATGTCTTGCAGGGACTCTATTTCCTGGAAGATCAGTACACTATCGAGCAGATCCGGGAGAACTTTGACTTTTACGAGCCCATGACGGTTCACGAATCCTCGCTGTCACCGTGTGTCCATGCTATCCTTGCTGCGAGGCTTGGGTACAAACAGAAGGCTTACGAGTTTTATCTCAGAACCGCCCGTCTTGACCTCGACGATTATAACAATGATACAGAAGACGGATGCCACATCACCAGCATGGCTGGCACCTGGCTTAGCCTGACGAAAGGTTTTGGCGGCATGCGCGTGACCGACGGCAAGCTGTACTTCAATCCATTCTTGCCAGAGCAGTGGAAATCGTACTCTTTCCGCCTTGAGTTCAGAGGACGTGTAATCAAAGTAAGGGTTACAAAGGAAGGAGCAGAAACCATACTGGAATCCGGTGAACCGATGGACATTTTGTTGAAAGACGCCGTGGTCCGTCTTGAGAACGGGAAAGGTGAGGGCGTGAGTGGTCAGTAGTGAGCCTGCCTGCCAAACGGTGGCCTGCGCACTGGCAGGCAGGCCTGTCTGCCGTTGCGAGGAAATGTAGAGACGCAAAATCTTGCGTCTCTACATCTTGCGGGCCCCACTCACAACTCACCCAATATCCGCTCCACCCACAGTGCATACATTTTCCCTGATGGGTGGAGCCCATCTTCTGCAATCAGGTCGGGGTCTGTTAATCCCTTTCTCGATATATCTGTAATATTCACGTAGACTACTCCTTTTTCTCCGGCAATGGCTTTATTGGTTCTATTGAAGGCATCGATCTCCTGGGAGATCTGACGTTGTTCTTCCTTCCCGAAAGGAGTAAACCCATAATCAGGGATAGAGAGCACAAAAACCCGGGAATTATTGCCCCGGGCGTATTCGATTGCCATATTCAACAGTTCTTCGAACTGGACTTTATATTCCTCTATGCTTTTGCCTTGGTACTGATTATTGACTCCAATGAGCAGGGATACAAGGTTGTAATTTTTTGGCAGGTTGCGCGCCGCAAGGTATTTTTTAAGTTCGTTTGTACGCCATCCTGTCATGGCAATAATTTCGGCATTATGGCAGGTATAGCCTCTTATCTTCAGTGCAGCGACAAGCTGTTCAGGCCATCGTTGAACTTCTGCCACACTTTCACCGATAGTATAAGAATCACCGAGCGCAAGAAAGCGAACCGTCTCATTTTTTGATATACCCTGACCAATCATATCGATAGAGCTGAAGGTAAGAAGGAAAGCAAGATAAAGCGTCCGTGGCATTGTTATTCGCGGGTCTTTGATTGCTCCCGATTTAAGGCAAAGATGTTTAATATTTCCACAGCCTGCCAGGCTATGGCAACGAAGCCCAACCGGCATAGTTTTTTATTTAATTCAAGGGATCCATACCGCTTAACATTTAGGTGAAGGATGGATAAAAACACAAAAAGCTTAAAAGCAAAAAGTTATGAAACACATTTTGGTTGGAACGAAGGTGATTACAGCCCTGATGCTGGCAATGTGCCTGTTCTTAGGTGCGTGCAAAAATATGAGTAAGGCCCAGAAGGGAACTTATATTGGTGCCGGCGCCGGCGCTGCCGCAGGCGCTGCAATAGGAAAAGCCGCTGGTAATACCGTGATGGGTGCCATTTTGGGCGCAGCAGTGGGTGGTGCGGCTGGTTATGGTATTGGCCGCTACATGGACAAGCAAGCGGAAGAATTGCGGAGGGACCTTGAAGGTGCAGAGATCGAACGGGTAGGTGAAGGGATCAAGATCACCTTCCGGGATGGTATACAGTTCGCGCTGAATTCTGCCGAGCTTTCTGAAACTTCAAAGTCGAACCTGAAGGAACTGGCTGGGACGCTACAGAAGTATGACGACACCAATATTCTTATCGAAGGGCACACTGACATCACAGGAACGCGGGAATACAACATGGTATTATCAGACAAGCGAGCCGCCTCCGTTGAGGATTATTTGAACGATCTCGGTGTGGCCGGAAAACGCATTACAACCGAAGGTTATGGACCGGACCAGCCTGTTGCTGATAACGACAGCGACTATGGACGTCAGCAAAACCGCCGGGTAGAAGTGGCGATTTTCGCGAATGAAAAGCTGAAGAAGAAAGCAGAGAAAGGGGAGCTTGGAGAAATTACCTCCGATACGGGAACAGGTCCTGGTGGGGACAACAAGTAACCATTGGGGTCATAGGAAAAAGAACAGGGACGCGATGATGGCGTCCCTGTTTTTTTATTTTATAGCGTTATCATCGAGCTTCAAACAGCAACTGCCCCTGCTCTCGCCTTTCTACCACGCACCCAAAAAAACAGGATGGTGAACAGCACAATCAATATGATCGGAAAGAGCAACATTTTATGGAGGGTGGCCTGACCCGCTGCTAACTCGGTAGCATCCGGGTCGAGCCCGAGAGAAGCCGCTTTCGCGCTGGCATCGTCAATCCAGCCTCCGATAACCGGTTGCCACATGGCTGAAGAAAACATGCCAAAGGCGCCTACAATAGACATTCCAATCGCACCGCTCAGGGGCATTTTTTCCGCCGTAAATCCAAGCAGATTGGGCCAGAAATAACAAATGCCTATTGCAAAAAAGACTGCAGCAACGTATGCCATCGGACCCGTCTGGGTGCTCAAAAGGAATATACCGATGGTGGTAAAGATGGCCGAGCCAAGTAGCAAAAGCGGTTGATCAAGCTTGTGAACGAGATCGCCTCCAAAATATCTTCCAGCAGCTATCAAGCCGGTTATAAGTGCAAGGATGACCATTGGTTCTGCTCCGCTCTTTGCCAAGACCAATTGGGCCCACTGAGTAGGTCCGAACTCTGAAATGGCAGTAAATGTCATGCACACGCAGATGAATAGGAAAAGTGGCGAAGTCATCGCTTTCAGGTTCACCGACAGTGAAGCACTTTCCTTTCTGGGTTCAGGGAACGTCTGTCCCCAGAAAAGAAATGCGTATGCCAATGTAGGAACCATGATAATCCATATCTGAGCCTCCCAACCCAACGCCAGTTTTGTCATGCCGAGCGAAACCAGACTTCCCACGAAAATTCCTCCGTGAAACCACATATGAAACCTGTTGAGCAACGTGTTCATCACTTTTCCACTGTAGGCGGTCGCAATCATAGGATTGCAAGCTGCTTCCGTACAACCGTTGCCAATACCAATCAACAAGGTTGAAATCAGCAGACCGACATATCCCCCGGAATAAATGGTCATCAGAATACCAATCGTATGGGCAACAAAGGCTATCATCATAATCCGCTTTGGCCCAAGGCTCGTGTAAAAAATCCCACCAAGGATCATTGAGATAGGAAATCCTAAGAACCACATCTGATTAATTATCCCGAGTTGTGTTGCACTCAGATTGAAAGTCTCTCCCAGCTGCGGCAGAATCCCCGCCCGTATGCTAAAAGAAAAGGCAGTTGTGATTAATGCAAAACAACTACCGTAAAATAGCCTTTTACTGTTTTGATCATTCATGATTAAGTTTTGGTTAGGTTGTTGGTTTTGGTTTTAGTCGACTTAATATGAGGGTATTTTCTATTATCTGCAAGTATTTTTACAGTTGAAAAGTGAAGCCACTCTCCTTCAATTGCTTGTAAATTTTTTTATCGAAGCGGTAAAAGTTTGCCGCGCGATGCGAAACATCCCGTTGCTTTTCGTCACAGGGCACCAGTAAATTCATCTTTAAAAGTTTTCGTCTGAAGTTCGGCTTGTCGAGTTCGGTCTCCAGTATTGCCTCATACAATTTCAGTATCTGGTGGAGCGTAAATTTTTTTGGAAGGAGATTGAATCCGATGGGTTCATGTCTCACTTTGTGCTGCAGGTATTGAAATCCTGTCTTAAGGATCTTGTTGTGATCATAGGGAAGGCGTGGTATTTCGTGCAATTTGAACCACCGCGCATCGGATGCCGTAAATCCTGCGCTGAGAGAATAATTATCTGCGTTGATGAGGGCAAAATAGGCGATGGTGATGACCCTTTTTCCCGGATAGCGGTCAACCTCCGCAAAGGCCCGCAGCTGTTCCAGGAAAACGTTAGACACCCCCGTCAGGGATGTCAGCAACCTGGTGGCGGCGTCATCGATGCTCTCATTGAAGCGGATCCATCCTCCAGGAAGGGCCCACCTGCCTTTGCTGATGCCCTCGCCGTGTTTGATCAACAGGATGTCCAGTTCGCTATTCCGGAAACCAAAGATCAGACAATCAATTGACACGGTTTCAATAATATCTTTTGAAAAACGGCGTGCAGGCATGGGGGTCAATTTTAAACTTGCCAGGGTTAAGATAGAAAATTAATAGATAATTTATGGTCAAATTGACTATTTGTAATATTATTGTTTGAAATTCACGCCATGAGACAACTCCTGCTGGGCCTCGACATCGGAAGCTCCTCTATAAAAGCGTCTGTCGTGGATGGTGCCACCGGCCAATCGCTGGCGGCCACGCAATCCCCCGCTGAGGAAATGCCAATGATCGCTCTCCATCCCGGATGGGCTGAGCAGGATCCAGCCATGTGGTGGAAGCACCTGGTGACCAGTGTGAAATCCTGTTTGCAAAAATCAGCTGCCAGGGCGCAGGAAGTACAGGGGATCGGCATCTCTTATCAGATGCACGGACTTGTGGTGGTAGACAAAGCCCAGCAGGTTCTTCGGCCCGCCATCATATGGTGCGACAGCCGCGCAGTCGCGATCGGCCAACAGGCGTCGGAGGAGTTGGGTGAGAAATATTGTCTGGAGCATTTCCTCAATTCGCCGGGAAACTTCACTGCCTCAAAACTCAAATGGGTTCGGGACAACGAACCCGAAATTTTCCGGAAAATCCACAAGATCATGTTGCCGGGCGATTACATCGCCATGCGGCTTTCCGGCGACATTGTCACCACAGACACAGGTTTGTCGGAAGGTATTTTTTGGGACTATGGAATCCAGTCTGTTTCCGAAAAACTGCTGACGCATTACGGGTTTGAGAAAGCCTTGTTGCCATCGCTTGTACCCGTGTTTGGCACGCAGGGCACGTTGCGCCAGGATGCCTCGGAGGAGTTGGGTCTGAGACAGGGCGTGAAGATCTGTTATCGCGCAGGAGACCAACCTAACAATGCTTTCTCGTTGAACGTTCTAAAGCCGGGGGAGACCGCAGCCACGGCAGGAACATCGGGTGTGATTTACAGTGTCACCGACAAGAACGCCTTCGACCCGAAATCCAGGGTGAACACTTTTATCCACGTCAACAACGACGCTCGTTTTCGGAGCAATGGTGTGCTCCTTTGCATCAACGGTACTGGTATATTGAACAGTTGGCTCCGGAGAAATACACGAGGGGCGGGAACCGCGTTTGATTATGAGCAGATGAATAACCTGGCCGCCCAGGTCCCGGTCGGGTCGGAAGGTTTGATCATCCTTCCTTTTGGAAATGGTGCAGAAAGGATCTTTGAAAACCGCACACTCAATGCTTCATTTCATGGATTGGATTTCAATCACCATTCCGAGGGACACCTTTTCCGGGCGGCACAGGAAGGAATTGTCTTTGCGTTGAAATATGGATTTGACATACTCCGTGAAATAGGATTGGAAACCTCCGTGATAAGAGCGGGCTATAGTAACATGTTCCTCAGCCCGGTGTTCCGCGAAGCGTTCGTCAATACGATTGGGGCGCCCCTTGAACTGTATAACACTGACGGTGCTACAGGAGCTGCTATCGGAGCGGGGGTAGGTGCAGGGGTTTTCAGTTCAATTACTGAGGCATTTAAAGGACTTCGGCCCAGAGAATTTGTTGAGCCGGAAAAAAATAAAGTCGAACTTTATCAAAAGGCTTATTTGCAATGGTTAACATATTTAGATCAAGGAAAGAAATCATAAAAATCTTTTCGATGAAGGAAACGGACGAAATTAACAAAACGGTTAGTATCTTTTTCAAAAGACTTATCGACCGCAACTTTCATGGCTTGCGGAGTTTCTCCAAATATTTTTTTGTGTTTATTGTTTTTCCTGTCCGTCCTTTTTTCATAGCATTGAAAAGCCCGGTTTCCTCTGCCTCTTCATCGGTTAACTGGCGAACGTCAATGCCTATTTTCTTAGCTAAGTCCAGTAAAAGTTTTAGATCGTTTTTGGATCTGCTCTTTAAAATGGCTGTTCCCATATATACATTATTACAAGTAGCTACTACACAAAACAACTTCAGGTTATGAAAGTTCTCGTTGGTGACAAAGAATATTTTAAAGGCATTGGCCAGATAAAGTACGAAGGAAAAGAGTCAGACAATGCGCTGGCTTTCAAATTCTATGACGGAAATAAAAAGGTGGGAAAGAAGACCATGGAAGAACACTTCCGCTTTGCCGTTGCCTACTGGCATACCTTCTGCGGAACAGGAGGGGACCCCTTTGGGCCGGGTACTAAAAATTTCCCATGGTCATCAAGCGATGATCCCATGCAGCGGGGTTATGACAAAATGGATGCCGCTTTTGAGTTCATCACGAAGATCGGCGCGCCTTTTTATTGTTTCCACGACTACGACCTTGTTGAGGAAGGTTCCACATTGAAAGAATCGGAAGCAAGACTTGAGAAGATTGTTGACTATGCAAAGAAAAAGCAAAAGGCTTCCGGGGTGAAATTGTTGTGGGGCACAGCCAATCTTTTCTCACATCCACGTTATATGAATGGGGCGGCGACCAATCCTGATTTTGATGTGGTATGCTATGCCGGCGCACAGGTGAAAAATGCGCTGGATGCTACCATCGCCCTCGGCGGCGCCAACTATGTCTTTTGGGGTGGAAGGGAAGGATACAGTTCCTTGTTGAATACGAACATGAAACGCGAGCAGGAGCACCTTGCACGCTTCCTCCATATGGCAAAGGACTACGCGCGAGGGAATGGTTTCAAAGGAACGTTCTTCATCGAACCAAAGCCAATGGAACCAACCAAACACCAGTATGATTTTGATGCGGCAACCGTCATCGCGTTCCTCCGGCAGTTTGATCTCATGGATGATTTTAAGCTGAACATTGAAGTGAATCACGCAACACTGGCGCATCATACATTCCAACATGAGTTACAGGTGGCAGCAGACGCGGGAATTCTCGGTAGCATGGATGCCAACCGCGGCGATTATCAGAATGGTTGGGACACCGATCAGTTTCCAAACAACCTGTATGAGCTTACCGAGGCGATGCTGGTAATACTCGAGTCAGGTGGTTTCAAGACCGGTGGGGTGAACTTTGATGCCAAAACCCGCAGAAATTCGACAGACCTGGCAGATATCTTCTACGCCCACATTGGGGGCATGGATACTTTTGCGCGCTCCCTCCTCATTGCGCAGGCGATACTCGATGATGGAGAATATACCCGCCTGCGCAAAACCCGGTATGCGTCGTTTGATTCAGGCAAAGGCAGGAATTTTGAGCAAGGTAAGCTTGCACTCGGAGAATTGAGTTCACTGGCACATAAGAATGGTGAGCCACAGCAGATCAGCGGCAGGCAGGAATACTATGAAAACATCATCAACAAATTTATTTAAGGTTTAGAGAATTTGACTTCAATGTCCCTATAAATTTGCCGAAGATAACTTTATTTGGTTGATTAATATTTATTAATTGTACCCTGATCAGTGATCCAGTGCGACGCCGGTTGACAACCGCACAGCAGGGCCCCGGTGTCAGTAATGTGTATTAAAACCTAAAACAATTTTTACAGATGAAAAGAAAATTACGCATGGGTATGGTAGGCGGTGGCCCTACTTCATTTATTGGTCCCGTTCACAGAAAGGCAGTTGGAATCGATGGGCAGATTGATATAGTATGCGGTGCGTTCAGCATCATTCCCGGTGAATCGGAACAAACCGGAGCTGAATTGAGCCTCGACCCGAAAAGGGTTTACAAGAACTATCAGGAGATGTTTGAAAGGGAAAAGCAGGTGCCCGAGGATAAGCGAATGGATTTTGTATCCATTGTAACCCCTAACCATGTTCACTTCGGCCCCGCAAAGATGGCACTTGAAAATGGCTTCCATGTAATTGTTGAAAAACCGATTGCTTTTTCCCTTGAGGAAGCGAAGGAGCTTTCCAGGCTGGTAAACAAAACGGGCCTGATCCTGGCGCTGACCCATACGTATACGGGCTACCCCCTCGTAAAACATGCCCGCCAGATGGTGGCTACGAAACAGCTCGGAAAGATTCGCAAGGTTTTCGTGGAGTATCCGCAGGGATGGTTGTCCACGCTCCTGGAGGGGACGGGAAACCTTCAGGCGTCCTGGAGAACCGATCCCAAACAATCCGGTATGGGTGGTGCCATTGGCGACATTGGAACCCACGCGGCCAACCTCGCCGAGTACATCACCGGATCGAAGATCATTGAGATCTGTGCCATGCTGAATTCAGTTGTGAAAGGACGCAAGATCGATGACGATGCATCCATGCTTATTAAATTCGATAACGACGCCTCGGGTGTCCTGATGGCGACACAGGTTGCAGCTGGGGAGGAGAACAACCTGAACATCCGCGTCTATGGAGAAAAGGGTGGCCTTGAATGGAAACAACAGGAACCGAACACCCTGATCGTAAAATGGCTTGACAGGCCTATGGAAGTGCTTCGCACCGGTCAGCCGTATTTGTCCGACCAGGCTAAAGCCTTTACACGCACACCTGCCGGTCACCCCGAAGGATATCTTGAGGCGTTTGCCAATATTTATCGAGCCTTTACGAAAGCCGTGCGCGATTTCAAGCCCGGCAAAAGGATCAATCCTGAAAAATATGATTTCCCCGATGTTGAAGACGGCGTAAGGGGGATGAATTTTGTGAAGACCGCGGTGAAGTCGTCACTTTCAACCCGGAAATGGACGGCATTGAAATAGGCATTAGGCATTGGGCATTGGGCTGCCATTCATTCAACTTCTCATTTTTCTGAATTCATCTTTATTAATTCTAATAAATAATTACTAAAGCTCAACATATGATTACAACATTGGAGGATTTTAAGGCCTATAATCTAGCAATGGAAATTGCTGAGGAGGTTTGGAAAATTGTAATGCGGTGGGGTTACTTTGAAAAAGATACCGTTGGAAAGCAGTTCGTCAAAGCTGTCGATTCAATAGGGTCCAATCTATCTGAAGGATTAGGACGATATCATTACCGGGAGGCAAGGAATTTTGCACATTATTCCCGCGGTTCTCTTTTTGAAACGAAAACATGGCTGGCGAAATCTTTAAACAGGCAATTAGTTACGCAGGATCAGCATGTGACCATCTCTTCAAAGTTAGAAGTCGTCGGAAGGATGATCAACGCCTATATCAACTCAATAGGCGACGTGAATGAACCTTTCCTGCCTTATCCCTCAGATGAGGGCGAACTAATGCCCAATGCCCAATGCCTAATGACTTAAATCGAACCCAATCTAAATATGAAAACTATAAAAGGACCAGGTATATTCCTGGCGCAATTCATGGGGGACCAGGCGCCGTTTGATAACATCAAAAGTATTTCGAAGTGGGCTGCCTCACTGGGTTATGCGGGGATACAAATCCCTACGTGGGACCCGCGTTGCATCGATCTTCAAAAAGCTGCGGACAGCAAGGGTTACTGCGATGACTTGAACGGAACAATTGAATCTGCAGGGCTCCAGATCACGGAGCTCTCCACTCATCTACAGGGACAGCTTGTAGCCGTGCATCCCGCTTACGATGATCTCTTTGATGGTTTCGCTCCGAAGAAATTGAGAGGAAATCCGAAAGAACGGACGGCCTGGGCAGTGGAACAGGTGAAGAACGCAGCCAAGGCCAGCAAGAACTTCGGCCTCAATGCGCACGCTACCTTTTCCGGCGCCCTCATGTGGCACACCGTGTATCCGTGGCCTCAGCGACCTGCAGGATTGGTCGAAGACGGGTTTAAAGAACTTGCCAAAAGGTGGTTGCCTATCCTGAATGCCTTTGACAAAGCAGGCGTTGATGTATGTTATGAAATACATCCTGGTGAAGACCTGCATGACGGTGTTACCTTCGAGCGCTTCTGGGAAGCTACCGGTAAGCATACACGCTGCAACATCCTTTACGATCCGAGTCACTTCGTGTTGCAACAACTGGATTACGTTCAGTATATAGATTTCTATCATACCTTCATCAAGATGTTCCACGTTAAGGATGCGGAATTCAATCCTAGTGGAAAATCCGGTGTCTATGGCGGGTATCAGGATTGGGTTGACCGTCCCGGTCGATTCCGTTCACTCGGCGATGGTCAGGTAGATTTTCAATCGATCTTTTCCAAACTTGCGCAATATAACTACAATGGATGGGCGGTGCTGGAATGGGAGTGCGCACTGAAGCATCCGGAGCAGGGAGCTGCTGAAGGCGCGCCTTTTATCAAGGATCATATTATCCGGGTGACCGAAAAGGCGTTTGATGATTTTGCCGCTTCGGGCAAGGACCAAAAATTTAATAAGAAAGTGTTAGGACTAATCTAAATTAACCCAAAAATGAAAAAGTTACTTTTATTGATTGCACTGTTTGGTTTGTTTACCGGCGCTATGACTTCATGCGGAGGAAAACAGGAAAAAGCGGAAGGGGACGAGGAGTACGGTGAATATGAAACGGCAGAACAAGGTCAGGGCGGACAGCAGGCAGAGACTTCGCCCGAGGAAATGATCAAGCAGGGGTTGTCACTCACCGACGCAAGTGATTGCAAGACCTGTCACCACCCCACCAACAAGCTCATCGGGCCCGCCCACGCGGAAGTGGCAAAAAAATATGAATTCACTCAGGCCAATGTCGATTATCTGGCAGACAAGATCGTCAATGGAGGAAGTGGGGTATGGGGAGAAATACCGATGACCCCCCATGTTGATCTTTCCCCGGAAGACGCCAAAAAAATGGCCATGTATGTACTTTCACTTGACGGCGAAAAACCCAATCTCTGACCTTCGACAGGCTTGGGTACCGGGACCTGAGCCTGTCGAAGGACTATATCGGTTTCCCCGGCGGTTAATTCCGGGATTTCTCTCTGATTCAGCCAAAACTTTCTGAGAAAATAATTTTTAAACATATGAAACGTAGACAATTCATCCAGTCATCGGCGGCTTTGACAGCAGCGGGCCTGTTTTCAATGTGCTCCGGAAAGATCAAAGGACAGCTCGGCCTCCAGCTGTACACCCTTCGCGATTCAATACCTGACGACCCGAAAGGTGTGTTGAAAAAAGTGGCTGATTACGGGTATAAAGAACTCGAAACCTACTCATACAGCGATGGAAAAATTTTCGGAATGACCTTTTCTGATTTTGGCAAGTATGTGAAAGATCTTGGAATGGAGGTGGTGAGTGGTCACTACGGACTCGACCAGGCGAAAAGTGACACGTGGGGAAAGGCCATATCAGATGCCAAGGCCATTGGTCAGGAGTATATGGTTGTCCCTTATCTGGCAGATACCGACCGAAAGACCATTGACGATTACAAAAAGATCTGTGAGCATTTGAACAAGGCGGGAGAAGCCTGTAACAATCAGGGAATACGGTTCGGTTATCACAACCATGCCTTTGAATTTGACAAACTGGAGGGACAGACACCCATCGATGTCATGCTTGCCGAACTCGATCCCAAGCTGGTAGGCTGGGAGATGGATATCTATTGGGTTGTGCGTGGAGGTGCCGATCCGCTTCAGTACTTTGAGCGCTATCCGGGGCGATTTGAACAGTGGCATGTGAAGGATATGGACAAAAATGATCCGGAACAAAATGCTGACATCGGTACCGGATCCATAGATTACAAACCCATCTTTGCGCAAGCGAGGACTGCGGGAATGGAACACTGGTATGTGGAACAGGAATCTTATCCCGGCGATCCGATGGAGAGTGTCGGCGCCAGCGCCGAATTCCTGAAGACGCTCCGCTGATTTTTTTACGAAACCTTGTTTCATTGCAAGCATAGACCCTGACATTTAGTTATTTTTGGATGTATGAAAATTTTGAATTTAGTGCTTGCCGTATTGTTCGTCGTCTTTGCTTCCGTGCAGATAAATGATCCCGACCCGGTAATTTGGATATTGATCTATGGCGCTATGGCCGTGACGTGTATCCTCGCGGCTTTTCATCGTTACTATTTAGCAGCGCTTATAATCCTGCTTATCCTTTTTACGGGATACAGTATGGTTTATTTAGATGGTGTCCGTGAATGGCTCCGCTCGGATGATAAATCCATGTTATTCGACGATATTGCCAAGATGCAGTATCTCTACATCGAGGAGTCGCGTGAATTCCTGGGGTTGTTGATCTGCATCCTCGTATTGATCATGCATCTGTTCAGGGCGCGTTTAAAACGGAGGAGCGTTTTCAACTGATACTACAACCAAATAGGGTGGCCGGTGAAAACCTGCCATTTCTTTTTTAACTTGGGCCCTATGAGGTCATTATCCTATGCAATAGCCTTTCTTTTCGTCTTATCCGGATGTACCCCGAAGGAAAATATTCCACCCGATAGCATGCAACAGCCCTCCCGAAAGATTGTGGTATATCAGATGATGACACGCCTCTTCGGCAATAAGGTATCGACGAACAGGTTTTATGGAACTGTAGCGGAAAATGGTGTCGGAAAATTCACTGATATCAATGCGGCGGCATTAAAAGGGATAAAAGAACTGGGAGTCACGCACGTTTGGTATACAGGCGTGATAGAGCACGCGCTGCTGACTGACTATACCGCCTTTGGCATTCCGATGGATGATGCCGACGTCGTAAAGGGAAGGGCGGGGTCACCCTACGCCATCAAGGATTATTATGACGTAAATCCCGACCTTGCTGTCGACGTGCCTGATAGGATGCGGGAATTTGAAGATCTCATTCAACGAACACACCAACACGACTTAAAGGTCATTATCGATTTTGTTTCCAACCATGTGGCAAGAGCCTACCGGTCGGACAAGAAGCCTGAACAGGTGCGGGACCTGGGCGAGGATGATGACAGCTCCCTCGGTTTTCACCCAAATAACAACTTTTATTATTTGCCGGGCCACTCCTTCAAGCCGCCCGCCGATTATCACCCGTTGGGAAATTTATCGCATCCTACTAAAGACGGCAGATTTGAAGAAACGCCTGCGAGGGCCACGGGGAATGATGAGTTCAACGCTTCTCCAGACATCCATTCATGGTTTGAAACAGTAAAGCTGAATTACGGAGTTGATATCCAGAATAACCGGGCTGCACACTTTGATCCCATACCCGGTACGTGGATCAAGATGCGCGATATTCTTTTATTCTGGGCGAACATGGATGTTGACGGGTTCCGTTGCGACATGGCGGAAATGGTTCCTGTTGAATTCTGGGAATGGGCCATACCGCAGATAAAAGATGTAAAGCGCGACCTGATCTTTATCGCGGAGATTTACAATCCTGCTCAATACAGAAATTACCTTGCAAAAGGAAAGTTTGATTATTTATACGACAAAGTTCTCCTCTATGATATGCTTCGCTTCCTGGTGACAGGAAAACGCAGCACCGTGGAGATCGACACGATCCAGAAAGAGCTGGAAGGCATTACCGACCAAATGCTGCATTTCATGGAAAACCACGATGAGCAACGGATGGCCTCCAGGTTTTTTGCCGGTGGCTTGTGGCCCGGCCTCCCAGCCATGGTGATCAGTGCCACGATTGATCGCGGTCCTGTGATGATATACTTTGGCCAGGAAGTAGGGGAACCCGGACTTGGAGCAGAAGGCTTTCAGGGTGACGATGGACGCACAACTATCTTTGACTATTGGGGTGTACCTGAACATCAGAAATGGATGAACGATGGAAAATTCGATGGAGGGAGCCTTTCGGAAGAACAAAAACAGCTCAGAAGGTTTTATGCAGAACTTCTCACCTTTGCCGCTCAAAACGATGCGATATCTTCCGGACAATACCTTGATATCACGTCATACAATCTTCAGCAGGGAAATTTTTCTCCCAAAATGCATGCATTTCTCCGGTTCCACGGAGATGAAAGGCTACTGATCCTTAACAGCTTCAACGAAAAAGCTGAGACCATCAAAGTGCAAATACCCAAAGAAGCTTTTCGGCAAATGGGGCTTGATGCCGATGAAATATATATCGCGCGGGATATGCTCTGGCACGAAGCTGAAGTCGGTTTGAATAAAGACCGTATTTTCGAGTTACAGCTGAAACCTTTCAGTAGCTTTATTTTCAAGATCAAATAACCCAGCGTTCAAATGAAAATACGGGTAATATCCTTTGTTTTCCTCATGACTATTTTGGCAGGTTGTTTCGAGCCAAAGGAAGGTGATGTGAAATGGCCCTATGGCGTCAAGTATGAGATTTTCGTGATGTCCTTTGCCGACGGTGATGGTGACGGCAAAGGAGATTTTAAGGGATTAACCGGCAGGCTTGGCGAGATAAAGGATATGGGCGTAAACGGTATCTGGCTAATGCCCATTATGCCCTCTGATACGTACCACAAATACCATGTCATGGATTACAAAAATATTGACTCCGAATATGGCACCCTGGATGATTTCAAGAAATTCATTGCCGAAGCGCATGACCGCGGCATCAAGGTGATTACGGATTTCGTGGTGAACCACACAGGGAACAATCATCCCTGGTTTTTGGATGCGCAGAAAAGTAAGAACAGCCCGTACAGGGATTATTACGTATGGGCAAACAAAGACTCGGTACGGAATCAGCTCTTCAGGAAAGTCAGGGCCCTTGATTCTGACAACATCAGGAAATGGCATACGGTTAACGGAGACTCAACAGCGGAACATTATTACGGATACTTCAATGGACTTTGCCCCGATCTAAATCTCGATAATCCTAAAGTAAAAGAAGAGATCGTTGATATTGCCCGCTTCTGGCTCGATGAGGTCGAGGTAGATGGATTTCGCATGGATGCTGCCAAACATATTTTTCCTGACGAACGCGCCAGGGATAATCATGCTTTCTGGGTCTGGTTCAAAACTGAAATGGAAAAGATCAAGCCAGACGTATACCTGGTCGGCGAGGTATGGTCTGAAGCACGGCAGGTGGCGCCGTATCTTGATGGGCTTCCTTCGCTTTTCAATTTTGATTTGGGATATGCTATTACCGACGTCGCAAAAGCCGGCAGGGATACTCTTGGCCTCGTGCAGCGGTACAAAGACATCCGCGATTATTACAAGTCGATCACCAACGATTATCTCGATGCGACCTTTCTCAAAAATCACGACCAGACAAGGTTGTTGACTGAGCTGATGGGGGATGGCAACAAGGCCCGGATGGCGGCTGCCATGCTGCTGACGATGCCCGGAACACCTTACCTTTATTACGGCGAAGAGATCGGCATGTTGGGTGATAAACTCGGCACTTATGAAGATCAGTTTGGCCCCGACGCCTTTGTCCGTGAGCCTTACATTTGGGACAAGGGCGGAAGTGATAAGATGCAAACCTCGTGGGAGAAAGCCAGGTACAGTACGGATGAGACGGTTGTGCCCTACAGCGTTCAGAAAAAAGACCCGGAATCACTGCTCAACTTCTATCGCAAAATCATTCACTTCCGGAACGAAAGCCCCGCCCTGACCTATGGCGATATAGACCACTCGGGTATGCATATTGAAGAAGTTGTAAGTTTTATCAGGAACTTCCAAAACGAGGAATTATTGGTACTCCACAATGTCTCAGACATAGAGGTGACCGTTGAACTGAAGGATCACAACGCCCGGTTTAGACGTATTGCTTTCGACACAGCCGGCGGAAAGGTGGCGGTACAGCAGGGCAGTTTGCGGCTTCCGGCCTTTACAACGGTGATTATGGAGCAAAATTGAATAGGTTAAACTAGATACACTTAATGAGTGAGATTAAAGGCCAGGCCCGGGTCATCATTGAAAATGTTCAGCCACAGATAGATGGCGGCCATTATCCTGCGAAATTTACTGCAGGTGAGTTCGTTAGAGTGACAGCCGATATTTTTGGCGATGGGCATGATCATCTTCGCGCGCAGGTATTATTCAAGCACGAAAAGAATGAGTCCTGGTCTACCCTGGAATTAAAACATCAGTCAAACGACAATTGGGCGGCCTCATTTCAGGTTACCGAAAAGGGTTTCTATCTGTTTACCGTCCGAGCCTGGGCAGACCATTTCGAAACCTGGTATGATGGATTCAAAAAGAAGGAAGAAGCAGCACATGATTTGCAGGTGGAGTTAATGGAAGGTGCTGCGCTCCTGAAGAAGATAGGAAAGGGAGATCCGTATTTTCAGGCCCTTTCAGCAACCCTATCCGATACACATAATTACCGGGGTGCGATCGATAAAATATTGAGCCCTTCTTTCGAAAAAATTGTTCATGAGCATCCGCTCATTGAGCATGCGACCACTTATGAAAAGGAATTAAAACTGGTGGTCGAATTCAAAAAAGCGAACTTCAGTGCATGGTATGAATTGTTTGCCCGGTCCGCTTCCATGGATGGAAGACACGGGACATTTAATGACGTGATCCGGTTGCTCCCCCGTATTTCCGCCATGGGTTTTGATGTACTCTACCTTCCTCCAATCCACCCCATCGGCAAAGTAAACCGGAAAGGGAAAAACAATAACGTGAGGGCTGAGCCTGGCGAACCAGGTTCTCCCTGGGCAATTGGCAGTGACGAAGGAGGGCACAAGGCGATCCACCCTGAATTAGGAAGCCTTGCGGACTTCAGGAAACTGATTGCCGAAGCCAGGAAACTGAATATCGATGTAGCCATGGACATTGCGTTTCAATGTGCGCCGGATCATCCATACGTGAAAGAACATCCCCAATGGTTCAGGCAACGTCCCGATGGAAGTATTCAATATGCCGAAAATCCCCCTAAAAAATATCAGGATATTTACCCTTTCAATTTTGAAAGTGAAGACTGGCAAAATTTATGGGAAGAGCTAAGGTCGGTCTTTGAATACTGGATTGAACAGGGTGTGAAGATCTTCCGCGTCGACAATCCTCACACAAAGCCTATGCGCTTTTGGCAATGGGTCATCGCGGAGATCGGAAAAAAACATGAGGATATCATTTTGCTTTCCGAGGCCTTCACGCGGCCAAAGATCATGGCATCACTGGCCAAGGTTGGCTTTACGCAATCGTATACCTATTTCACCTGGCGGGTGACGAAGGAGGAAATCGAGGAGTATATGAATGAACTCGTGTACAGCCCATCCCGTTACTACTTCAGGCCCAATTTCTGGCCAAACACACCGGATATCCTTCCTTTTCATCTGCAGCATCAGGGGGAAAATATTTTTATCATCCGGCTGGCGCTGGCAATGACCCTCTCATCTTCGTACGGCATCTACGGACCCCCGTATGAATTCAATCACAACCTCCCCGTTCCGGGACGAGAGGAATATCTTGAGTCGGAGAAGTACGAGATAAAAAGACACG
>JBBEBN010000270.1:0-18957 GCA_040882305.1 Cyclobacteriaceae bacterium | reverse complement strand
CCATCGCGCAGTTGCAGCAGGCAGGGATCCTGCGAACCACCGAAGGGATGCGCGTAAATTAATTTCGCGTCTTTGCTCCAGCTGATGCCATCGCGCGACGTGACCTGCATGAGGTAACTGTTCGCGTCAACGTGGCTTGTTCCCTTTTCTCCAAATATTTTCCTGTTCGGCGCACGTCTGAAAGCGACGATGATCGCTCCATTCCGGCGCTTGATCACCGATGGAAAGGCAGCATGAAACATCGTGTCTTCATAGATGACGACATCGCGGAGCTTGCGGATACCGGCCGGACTATTGCTTTCCTTGTCCTGGCACCAGGTTGTTGAATAAAGGGATGAAATACCGATGAAAATAATTATCTGACAGGAAACGTGCCTTGGCATTGGGAACTGGTTTAAATGCACGAATCAAGTTATTATTAAAATCTGAAGATTGAAAGTGGGCTATGCTCAGCAAACTTCTTACTCCTTACTTCTTACTCCTTACTTCTTACTTCTTACTCCTTACTGCTTACTTCTTACTTCTTACTTCTTACTGATTACACCTTCACCAGCAACGCTGCCGGCATCTGTACCTGGATCACCTGCTGAATTCCTTCCAGCAAAATATTGAAGCGCTGATTTTTGTCGTGGCCAGTGAGGATGCCTGTCAACCCGGCAAGGGGACCGTCAATGATCTTCGCCCTGTCGCCTGCCTGGAAGGACTCTACTTCTCCTGTTGTCTCGAGGAAATATCCCGTACTGATGAATCTTTGGATGAGTTGAAATTCGTTCTCGCGCAGGATGGCGGCCTTCCCGTTGTGGCGAATGTTCCACGCAACACCGGGAGTCTTGAGAATGTCGGTGATCTTGTGGTCGAAGTCTCTCACGAAAATGTAAGAATTGAACAACGGCACCTCTACCTTCTTCTTACGGTCACTCCACTGACGCATCACCTTATGCATGGGAAGAAAAACCTCATAGCCGTTTTTCAACAGCAGGTCCCTCACCTTTTTCTCCTGCCTGCTTTTAGTGTAGAACACGTACCACTGCCTGTTCATTTGCTTTCTGGCTTCTGCTTCTCCCGCCATAGCTCGCCGAAGCTCTGCGCGAGGAAGCGACTAACTTCGAACTTCAAACTTCAACCTACCCTACTCATGGTAATTGAAGATCCTGAAGCCGCCGTGCTTGAGGTGTTGCTCGCGGCGCATGAGGGTAAGGTCGGCGTCGACCATTTCCTTCAGGAGGGCATCAACGTCATACTTCGGTTTCCATCCCAGGATCTTCCTGGCTTTGGAAGGATCGCCAAGCAAAAGGTCGACCTCCGTGGGCCTGAAGTATCGTGGATCGATGGCGATCACTTCATCGCCAGGCTTGATGACGGAATCTTCAAAGTCGTTGTTCACCTGCTCCACGAAGCCGATCTCATTCACGCCCACCCCTTTGAATCCGATGGTGACGCCCGCGTGCGCAAAAGCGCGGACCATAAATTCCCGGACCGAGGTCGTGACACCCGTGGCGATCACATAGTCATCGGGTTTGGGTTGCTGCAAAATGAGGTACATCGCTTCGATGTAGTCGGCGGCGTGTCCCCAGTCCCGCTTGGCATCGAGGTTACCCATGTAGAGTTTCTGTTGCAATCCAAGCACAAGGCGCGCCACCGCGCGGGTGATCTTCCGGGAAACGAACGTCTCCCCGCGCAACGGCGATTCATGGTTGAAGAGCACGCCGTTGCAGGCGTACATATTGTAAGCTTCCCGGTAGTTTACGGTGATCCAGTAACCGTATAACTTCGCCACGGCATAAGGTGAGCGCGGATAAAAGGGCGTTGTCTCCGACTGCGGTATCGCCTGCACTTTCCCGTATAGCTCAGAGGTAGAGGCCTGGTATATCCTCGTTTTTTCAGTGAGCCCCAGCAAACGGACCGCTTCCAGTATCCTCAGGGTGCCGATGCCGTCGGTATTCGCCACATATTCCGGCATCTCAAAGCTCACGCGCACGTGGCTCATAGCCCCAAGGTTGTAGATCTCGTCGGGCTGGATCTCCTGAATGAGGCGGATTAGGTTGGTGGAGTCTGTCAGGTCGCCGAAATGCAGTTTGAGGCGCGCCCCTTTGTCGTGCGGGTCCTGGTAGATATGGTCAATACGATCGGTGTTGAATGAGGACGATCGTCTTTTTAGTCCATGGACCTCATAACCTTGCTGTAAAAGGAACTCCGCCATGTAGGCCCCATCCTGCCCTGTAATACCGGTAATAAACGCTTTTTTCATTTAGCCACTGAATTTTTTGTCACGAGACACCAATACAGTAATAAATACATTTGTTTCTTCCCACATCTTTACCCCTTCACCCTTACACCCTGCTCCTTCCCCTGGCGGGTAAGAAAATCCGAATAGGTCATTTTAATACCCTCCATGAGGGACACTTTGTGTCTGTATCCCAGCGCCTGGAGGCGTGAGCTGTCCATCAGTTTTCGCGGCGTGCCGTCGGGCTTGGTGGGGTCGAAATCAATTTTGCCTTTATAGCCAACCACTTCGGCGATGAGTTTTGCAAGGTTGAGGATGGAGATCTCCTCCCCTGTTCCCACGTTGATCAGCTGCGGATCTTCGTAGGTCTGCATGAGGAAAACACAGGCTTCCGCCAGGTCGTCTGAAAACATGAATTCTCTCAGCGGCTTGCCCGATCCCCAGATGGCCACTTCCGGTTTATTGTCCCTCTTTGCTTCGTGAAATCTCCTGAGCAGCGCGGGCAAAACGTGTGAATTTTCAGGGTGATAATTGTCCTCGTAGCCATACATGTTTGTCGGCATCACGGAGACGAAACGGCAGTTGTGCTGTTTATAGAAAGCCTGACACAACTTTATCCCCGCGATCTTGGCGATAGCGTAGGCTTCATTGGTCTTTTCCAGGTAGCCCGACAGCAAGCTCTCTTCTTTCATGGGCTGCGGAGCCATTTTCGGGTAAATGCAGCTCGACCCCAGAAACAGCAACTTTTCCGCCTCATGCTGCCACGCCGCATGGATGACGTTATTCTGGATCATGAGGTTATCATAGAGAAAGTCGGCCGGATAGGTCTCGTTTGCATAAATGCCTCCCACTTTAGCGGCCGCGAGAAACACATATTCCGGCTTTTCAGCGTCAAAAAAAGCGTTTACCTGGCGGGTGTCCCGGAGGTCCACCTCATTGCTGGAAGCATGGATCAGCCTGGTAAAGCCCTGGCGTTCAAGGCACCGGAATATTGCCGAGCCGACCATTCCCTTGTGCCCGCACACGTATATTTTGGACGATTTCTTCAATGTTGAATTTTGATGCGAATATACGGGAGGATGGGTGTATGAGAAAATCGGGGGGTTGAAAAGTATGAAAAGTATGAAAAGTATGTATGCCTGCTGGAGCCCATGCGCCTTACAATCTCATTATAGGGGAAAACCCTGACCACGTCAGCATTTCCCCTACTGGATACAACCTTCACTCGTCTCCTAATTTCAGTTTCATTAACAAAATGGGGCAAAAATGTGGGAATGGTGACGATCCCACCATGATTATCCCTGACCTTTTGAAAATCCGGCTTTCTCTGATGTTTCGGGCATCTGGAATGCTGACTTTTGATAGAAGAAAAAGAGAAAGCCTATGACACCCCGCATGAATGACAACCTGGTGAAAGCATTTTTCTTTGTCGCTATTTTTGTGGTGCTCATATTTCAATCGATGTTCACCAATGCAGAGCCGGCGAAGACTACACCCTTCAGGTTCGTTGACTTTTTGCCCTCGGTAATAAGCCCGTCACGCGCTCACGTTCTCAAAATAGGAAGTTAATGGATCATAATATAATGTCTGCCAAAAATGAAGCTTTAAGCCATGTGATGCCGCCACTACCCAAGGGACTGAATTTTCTGCTCGTCGATGATGATGACATCTGTCTTTTTATTCACCGTCGGGTGCTGGAGCTTTCCGGCTATTGCCGGTCAGCCCATTCGGCCGGAAATGGTCGCACCGCGCTGGAGATCCTCAACCATGCAGCGATGGGAGACGGTGCGTTGCCTGATATCATTTTACTCGACCTGGAGATGCCCCTGATGAACGGCCTGGCGTTCCTGGAAGCATTCAAGAGACTGGATCTACCCGGTAAGGAACGCATAGCCATAGTGTTGCTAACTTCATCGGTTTCGGAAAAAGACAAGCGATACGCCAGGTCCCTGGGTGCAGACCATTACCTGGCAAAGCCCTTCACGATGGAAGGGCTGCGGGATGTGGTCCGTTCACTGTACAGCTTCGATCCTGATTCTCCTGTGATGTTCCCAAACAAATAAGATTTGAACCAAACTGAAAGCAATTAAATCATTGCCGTCATGCATAAACTCAACATACGGGCAAAGACCTTAATGAAAGGCCTTCCCTCGATTCGGGTGTACTTCTACCTCTTCTTCCTGGCGCTTGCCTCCACGTCGCTGTTCATCTCTTTGCTGTTGATCGTGCCCTGAAGCTCAACCCCGGCAAACATTCCTTTCCACTCACCCTCAAACACCCTCACTCTCTCCGCGCTGAGCTAAAGTAAAATAAAAAGTTGCGCCCTTCTCCGGTGCGGCCTCCGCGCGTATAGTGCCGCCGTGCTTGAGAATGATGCGCTGGACAATGGCAAGGCCGATACCCGTGCCTTCAAACTCCGCGACATCGTGCAGGCGCTGAAAAGTTCCAAACAATTTTCCGGCGTAATTCATATCAAAGCCAGCGCCATTGTCTTTGACATAATACTCCACTTCCCCATCCCTTTGCCGGGCCGCCACTTCAATAAAGGGATTTTCTTTTTTAGAAGAGTATTTTATGGCATTGGAAATGAGATTCGTCCATACCTGGTTGAGTAATGATGCGTCACCGTATGCCTCGGGTAAATCGCCGATCTCAACCTGTGCCTTGATGGGTTCTCCATTGCCGATTTCGGCTAATACGTTCCTGACCAGTTCCGCAATATCCACATCCGACTTCCTCAGTTCTTTTTTTCCAATCCGGGAAAAACTCAACAGGTCGTTGATCAGCCTGTCCATCCGGTTTACATTAGAATGCAACTTGCCAATCACCATCTTCGCTTCCTCACCGAGCTTGTCTCCATAATCCTCCTCCAGAACCTGCGCATTTCCATACATCGCGCGAAGGGGCGCCCTCAAGTCATGCGAGACCGAATAAGAAAATGATTCAAGTTCCCTGTTGGCCGCTTCAAGTTGCAGCACATTCTTTTGAAGGGTTGCATTGAGTTGTCGGATTTTCTCGTCTGCGATCTTCAGCTGGGTGACATCGCGTTCCGTTATCACGATGGAAGGATTGGGAGTTCCTGGCTCCGAGATCAGGGCCGCGGAAAACAAAACGTCCATCAGCTTGCCGTGTTTGGTGACGCGTTTTGTTTCAAGCAGGTCTATTTTTTCGCCTTTCAAAATGACCGTGACCATTTCCTGTGCCCCGGCAGTAAGAAATTCAGGAATGATATTCCAGATCTTCATCTGCAAGGCTTCACTTTCCGAATATCCATAAATCCTCTTCGCTCCCTCATTCCATGAAATGATCTTTCCGTCCTGATCGTGGATATAAATTGAATCATTCGACTGCTTTACCACTGTGGCCAGATAATTCCGGATCGTTTCCACCTGCTTAATCTCGGTGATATCGCGGGCGTTCACAAACCATTTGTTGTGTTTGACCACCACATTCCAGTCGAGCCATTTGATCCTGCGATTCTTGCAATAAAAGCGGGTTTCAAAAGAATGTTTTTCCTTGCCGCTCAGCATGAGCTTTTGCACCGGGACCCTGTCCTGGTTGTCAAGATAAAATAATACAGACGTGCCCCTGCTCTCTTCGGAATTGTATCCGGTAATGGCTGTAAAAGCCGGGTTAACCTCCTCTATGCGTAGCGTGGCCGCATCGACAATGCCGATGATATCAGCGGAGTTGTTAATAAGGAGGGCCGACTTTTCGAGCAATGCATTTTTTTCGATCAACTCCTTCTTTTGTAGTTGAACCTTTAACAGCACGGAAACCTTTGCGCGGGTAATTTCCGGGTCAAGGGGTTTAAAGAGATAGTCGACGGCGCCCTCTCCAAAACCTTTCATCATCGAAGCGTGCTCTTTTTTCTCAGCCGATGCAAAAATGATGGGAACGTCTTTGGTTTTCTTATTCGATTTCAGGATCTGTGCCACTTCAAACCCGTCCATGTTGGGCATTTGTACATCCAGAATAATGAGGTCAATCTTTTGTTCCAGCGCAATTTTTAATGCCTCCTCTCCTGAATTGGCATTCATGATGATGCGGTCTGAATTGCTCAGCAGACCATCGAGTGCCAGTATGTTCGCTGGTTTGTCGTCAACAATGAGGATGATGGCTTTTTCGTTCCGCTTCATTTGACGTTGATAAGTCTTAACAGGAAATTCTGAATAGTGGCCAAGGACCATATATGCTGGACTCTTTCCGTTTTTATAGAGGCCTGGGTCATATATGGAAACAGGGCTTCGTCGGGATTTTGCGCAATCGTAATGCCTCCCGATCTTTCAATCGCCTGAATGCCGTCGGCCCCATCATCGCTGGCACCCGTGAGAATGATACCGATAACCTTGTCGCCAAAAGCAATTGCAGCCGATTCAAACAATACGTCGATAGAAGGCCGGCTGAAACGGACCGGTGGATCATGCGAGAGGGAAAACGTCCGATCCCTCTCGACCAGCAGGTGGTAATCAGGAGGTGCCAGATAAACCATACTCCTTTTGATCGCTTCTTTCTCATCAGCCTGTTTTATTTTGATACGGCACTTAAATTGAAGCACGTCCTCCAGCGTATGGCCTGCATCTTTCGTCCGGTGCTGAACCACGACAATAGGAATAGGATAATCGGAGGGTAATTTCTCCAACAGCGCAGAAAGTGCGTGCAAACCTCCTGCTGACATCCCCATGACGATGATTTCAAACTCTCTGATCATAAACCTTCATGAATATCTTTTCTTTGCGATCCATTTCCGCAAAATTTCTGCGGTTATCCGAAAATAGAAGCGATTCTTTGGTACCCAGGCACAAGAAACCAAACATACACAGGCTCTCATTGAAGAGGTTGATCACTTTGTTCTGAAGCTTCTGATTGAAATAGATCAAGACATTACGGCAAATAACAAGTTGGAATTCATTGAAGGCTTTGTCCACGGCAAGGTTATGTGATGAAAAAACAATATTTTGCTTTAACGTCTTATCAACCATCACCGCATTGTACCTGGCCAGATAATACTCGGAAAACGAGCCGGTTCCCCCGGATTGTTGGTAATTTTGCGTGTATAATCTCATATTCTGGGCAGGATAAACACCATCCTTCGCCGAGACAAGGGACCTTTGATTTATATCCGTGGCATAAATGATGGAACGTTGAAGAAGATTCGCCTCCTTTAGCACGATGGCCACAGAATAAACTTCCTCTCCCGTAGCACAACCTGCGATCCACACCTTGATAAAAGGATATGTGGCCAGCCTCTTCATGACCAGTTCCCGCAAGCTGCGGTAAAACCCCGGATCCCGGAACATTTCCGTAACGGTCACGGAGATCTCCTGGATAAATTCCTCAAACAACCGCTCATCTTTCAGGATCATATCCCTTAAGGATTGTAGCGCTGTTATTTTCCGGTTGTTCATGAACAGATCGATCCTCCTCCTTACGGAAGCCTCCGAATATTCGGTAAAGTCATATCCGTAAACTGAGAGGATCGACTGCAGGAACTCCCTGTATTGAATAATGTCATCACTCATATTCGCGCCCGGTAAGGTATGCATCTTCTTCTTCAAATGGGCTGATGATTGAGGACCCATCGCCCATCCGCCCTACTCCCAACACATCTTTCGCAAACTTCTGATGCGCTGACGCGAATCTCGATTGCGCGATCAACGGTACAGCCATATGCGCATCAGTGACAGAAGTTGCTCATTGTTCAGAGGTTTTGCGATGTAATCCGACATACCAGAACTGAGACATTTTTCCCGATCACCTTTCATCGCCTTGGCAGTGAGGGCAATGACAGGAAGTTTGCTGAACTGCGGCATTGCGCGAATGGCCTTTGTCGCCTCATAACCATCCATCTCGGGCATCATCACATCCATCAGTACCATCTCAATGTCGTGATGCTTCTTCAGCAATTGAAGGGCAATTTTTCCATTCTCCGCAGAAATGCAATGCAAGCCTTGTTCCTCCAGTAAATTTGTCAGGGAATAAATATTCCGGATGTCATCATCCACTACCAGCACTTTTCTGTTTTCGAGCACTTCATCCGTCTTATGAAGTTTTCTGATAATGTTCTGTTTTTCTTTCGGAAGAAGGGCTTCGACCCGGTGAAGAAAAAGCATCGTCTCATCCAGCAGTCGTTCGTGGGAATCAACAGTCTTCAGAACAACTGCGCTGGCGAATTTTACCAGTCTCCCGTGTTCTTCTTGTGAAATGTCCCTGCCTGTATAAACAATAATGGGGATTTTTTTCAATTCCTGATTCTGCTTGATCTTTTCCAGCAATTCAAAGCTCGGCATATCGGGCAATCCAAGGTCGAGAATAACACAGTCATAATTTACTTTCGTCATCATCGCATAAGCTTCGGCACCACTAAAGGCAGAAAACGATTTTATGTCGTCGTTTCCGACCAGCTCCCGGATGGCCTGGTTCTGGGTCCTATCATCTTCAATGACCAGCAGTTTTTTCAACTTCTTCCGCATGAATTCCTCGATCCTGTCAAAAGCCTTTGTGAGACCCTCCGTTGAAATGGGTTTGGAAACAAAATCAAACGCGCCGAGTTCAAGACTTTGCTTCCGGTGATCGTACCCGGATATGATCTGCACGGGTATATGCCGCAAGTCAGGATCATTCTTTAGATGTCGCAACACTTCAGTTCCGTCCATCACGGGCAGTTTCATATCAAGAATTATCGCATCCGGTTTGTAGTGCCGCGCATAACTTAAACCGGTATTGCCCGACGCGGCCACAATGCCCTTGTAATTTCGTCCCCGGACAAAATCCAGCAGCACGCGCGAAAATTCGGGATCATCTTCCAAAATCAGGACTACTTTGTCGTTCTCAAAGATCTGATGTCGGTCATCCTCGATCTCTTCTTCAACATGGAATCTCTCAACAGAAGCCGAACTGTTGCTGCGCCCCGGCGGATTCTTCTTCCTTTCCTTAACCTCCACCTTCCGCATGTCCTGCACAATCGCAGAAGCATCGAATTGAAGAGGGAGATACAATGTAAAGGTGCTTCCCTTCCTCTCTTCACTCTCCAGTTGGATTTCACCACCCAGCACGTTGGCGAGTTCCCGGCTGATAGAAAGCCCAAGGCCGGTGCCACCGTACTTTCTTTTCGTAGAACCGTCCCCCTGCTGAAAAGCCTCAAAAATAACGGACTGTTTATTGGCAGGAACACCGATACCATTATCGGTTACGGAAAAAGCAATGACGTCTGAAATGTCATTGAGCCTGCTATTGCGAAATGGCGTATCCGGTGCCGCTCGCCGGATCTTCATAGAGACGCTTCCGTTATTGGCTGTAAATTTGAAAGCATTTGACAATAGGTTCCTCAATATCTGGTCCATTCTCTGCTTGTCAGTCCGCACGGTCTTTTGCCCCAGATCGCCCTGCACCTCAACCTCAAAGTCAATAGACTGGTCTTTCGCAAGTTCCGTAAACATAGCTTCCACGCCCGATCGTATGTCACTGAAAGGAACCTCGGAAACATCCAGCTCCATACGGCCGGATTCAACTTTGGAAAGATCGAGTATCTCGTTGATCAGGGTCAGCAGATCCGCTCCCGAATTGTAAATGTTTTTGCAAAATTCAACTTCCTTATCTCCGAGGATGCGGTTTTTGTTTTCCACAAGGAGCTGGGAAAGAATGAGGATGCTGTTCAGGGGTGTTCGCAGTTCATGCGACATGTTCGCGAGAAATTCCGATTTATATTTGCTGGTCACTTCCAGATCCCGCGCCTTGTTTTCAATCTCCATTTTGGCGAGTTCCAGTTTCTCCTTCTGCTGTTCAAGAAGGTTTGCCTTTTCTTCCAGTTCTTCGTTGCTCTGCTGCAATTCCTCCTGCTGGGCCTTCAACTCACCTTCTGATTTCTCAAGCAACCCGGTCTTTTCATGTAGCTCTTCGTTGGATTGTTTGAGTTCCTCCTGCTGGGCTTCAAGTTCTTCGGCCTGACGCTGGGTCTCCTCCAGAAGTTCCTTTAGCACGGTCCTTGATTGGGAAGCATGAAAGGCAATGGCAATATTTTCACCTACCATAGTGAAAAACTGCATATGAAGGTCGGTGAACTCCTGTGTGGCTCCGATTTCAACAACCCCTTTCACTTCACCCTCAAACAGAAAAGGAAAAACGATTATGCTCCGCGGAACAGAATTACCAAGACCAGAATGGATTCTGATATAATCATCGGGAACATCATTAAAAACGATGGATTTTTTTTCCAACGCAGCCTGCCCTACCAGACCCTGCCCGAATTTAAAATAGTTTGTATTTTCTTTGCGGTGGTGATACGCATAACTCCCCACAAGCTGAAGTTGATGATTTTCCACGAGATAAATGGCTCCTATCTGACCTCCCAGGTGATTTGTTATTTGTATAATAACATCCTGGGCAAGGCTATTCACATCCTTTTCCCCCCTCATGGAATCGCTGACCTTGTTATTGCCGGTAAGCAGCCATGTCCTGATCTCATTGTCACGTGAAAGCTGTTGAAGATTGCTCTTCATATTGCTGAGTGCTATGCCAAGCGTATCTGTCGTACCGCGCACCTGGACCTCCGCGCTGTAATCCCCTTTTCCTATCGCATTGGCTACAGACGAGAATTTTTTAGTGACCTGGATCATCTTATTGAAAGATGAAGCAAGCGCACCGATCTCATCCCTGCTTTTTATATCCAGCACCGCACTGCCATCGCCCTGCGCCATCAGATCCGCCGCGTTTTTGATACTGCTGATGGCCCGAATAATACCTCTTAACGTAACTACGACGGCCAGCGAAATGACCATAATAATGAGCAACGCAATGCCTGCGTTTCTTGCCACGCTGGCGCGGGCTCTCGTCAGTTCTTCATTGGCTATACCGCCGATCAGCTCACTGGAATAATCCTCCACCTCCTTTAAAGCATTAATACTGCTGCTGGATGCATCCCACCACGCATCATAATTGTACGGGAAATGCGCCAGTGAAGGACTATTAAATGCCGAGTCGATCACCAGATAAGTCTGATGAACGACAAGGCCCTGATATTTTCTATCAAAGAATGACTTCAACTCAGGTGAAGCAATTCTTTTCAATCTGCTGAGATTGATCTCATGTTTTCCTTTCCCCGATGCAAATTCTCCATACGCCCTCCCCGAAAACCTGCCGGTGGAAAGCGCAGTTCCCAGCTCACTCCGTATTTGCGCGAGATATTCCTTGGAATACAGCAGGAAAAGATGTTCATCAAAATGGTTCTTAAGCTGAAGATTCTGTGAAGAACGAAGAACCTGTGCCACACCTTCCAGCAGGATGAGCTTAATTTCCTGGTAAAATGGATCGATCTGTGCTCTGGCACTCAACACATTTACTTTCGCGCGAATGAAAGCAAGACTGTCAATCATCCTGAAATCTGGAATTGCCCGGCCCAGTTGCTTCAAAATTTTCTCAAGGTCGAAAACCGCCTTATCGGTGGCTTCCCACTGACGGAGAATATCGTCCTTAATCTCATTATTGCTACCGGAGAGGAAGATCAGTGTTAGTGCCCTCTCTTTTTGAAACTCGTGAAGGAGCTTGGATATTTCCTGTATCTCCTTCACGTCCTGAATGACTTCCTCCGCATTATTTTTTGTCTTCAATTCCTGCCGGACATTGATTTGAAGATAATACAGCAAACCTGCCAGCGGAATCAGCGATAACAGAATAAGCTTGGTTCGGATCGAGAGGCCCTGTAAAAAATTCATCATAAAACAATATGGAAATATGAAGGAATTGAAATATCAATTTTTCTCTTGTCCTCTACTGGTCCAAACAGCAGACACTACATTCTTAGAGCTGAAATGGCAAAATCCTGACGTCGCCTTCACTCCAGGCTGATCAGATTATTCTTGATCGCATACTTCACCAGCTCGGCCGTATTCTTCAGTCCTAGTTTATCCAGGATATGGTTCTTATGGGTATCCACGGTTTTAGTACTGATAAAGAGATCATCGGCCACTTCCTGGTTGCTTTTTCCCGACGCCACAAGGGCCAGGACCTCCTGCTCGCGTTTGGTCAGGTCGTTGGGGAGCGTCACCTTTCCGTGCGTGTTCGTCAGCTTTTTCTTCTGGTAAAAATCTTCAAAGACGAGGTTCGTGATGGCTTCATTGAAATAGCGGCCTCCATTCATAACCGTCCGGATGGCCTCCTGTAAAACAGTCTGATCGACATCTTTGGGCAGGTATCCGTCGATACCACATTGGATCCCCGCGGTGACGAGCTCCTTTTTGATCTCGGATGAAATGAGGATGACCTTTACCTTGTTGTCCTGTTCCTTGATCCAGCGCGTAGCTTCGATTCCAGTCATTCCACCCATCATGATGTCCATGAGAATGACGTCCGGCTCTAAGGAGGGGAAAATGCTGATGGCTTCCTCGCCACTGGGCACGGAACCGACGACGTGGATATCCTCCGCCTGGTTGAGCAATGCGGCGAGCCCATCTCGCAACAGCCTGTGGTCATCCACGATCAGCACTCTGATTTTTGACGTTGAATTCGCAGCACTCATGGATTATTTATGTTTAATTTTACGGTGAATAGCGTGCCTTGTCCCGGCTTACTTTCTACATCCACAGTCCCTCCCAGGGTCTCGACTGCTTTTTTCACGATCGGCAAACCAAGGCCGGTACCCATGATCTTCTCAACATTAGCCCCGCGGTGAAACGGTTCGAATATTTTTGCCAGATCCTTTTCTTCTATGCCCAACCCCTGATCCTGTATAGTGAACTGAACATGTTCATCGCATGCGCGAACGACAACAGACACGGCATTTTTTCCCGGAGAGAACTTAATTGCATTCGTGATCAGATTCACAAAGATATTCCGCAGCAGGTTTTCATCGCTTTGTATCAATAATCGCTCAGCAGAGAAATCAAGATCAATGTTATGGGTGTGCTGGGTGTTGCTTTGGACCTCATCGATGACCCGCAGAAAAAATTCCTTCAAGTCCACGGATTTTAGATTCGCCTTGATCTTCAGGTTCGTTGCTCCGGTCTTGCCCATCGTAAGAACATCCTCCAGGAGTGAGGACAAATGCTCAGCCTGCGATTGGATTTTCCCCAGTCGGGCGACGACATCCTCTGGCGTAAGCTTGTCTATCTGTGATTTGATCATTTCAATATTCCGATGAATGTAGCCGATCGGTGACCTGAATTCGTGCGAGGCCATTGACACAAAACGGTCCTTGACTTCCACGAGTTTTTTTTCACTTTCCAGAGCGGATTTCAACGCCCTGGTCCGCTCCATCACCTGCTGCTCCAGCGACTGGCGGTAGGCGGATAGCTCCGTGATATCCTGACCGATGAGCAGGATGCCAATGACTTCATTCGTCGCACTCCTCTTCGGAGTGGCATTGATGAGCAGGGTAAGTTTCCTTTCATCCTTTGCGCGGAGGATCAATTCATAATTCGTGTTCACCTTGCCGTTCAGCACCAGGTGCATGGCATGCGAAAATTTTTCCTGGGATTCCAGGCTGAGGAAGTCGGAGAGTTTCTGCAGGTAAGATTCATTTTTCGTGTAGCCCGTCACCTGACTTGCCATTTCATTCCATTCGGTGATATAACCGCGCACATCCATACCAATGATGACAGCATTCGCATTTTCAATAACACTCTGGTATTCCCGGGCGACGATCGTGATCTTTCTTTCAAATATTTTCTGCGGCGTGACGTCGCGCGCTTCGACAAAGATCCGGTTGACGCGATCATCTTCGTCACGGATGCCCGTGCACTTTATTTCAAAATGGATCTCTTTACCTTCTTCCGCCATATAGCTGGCTTCCAGGACGGAAGGCAAATACGAATTCCTAAGCGTATTCAGCACATTCATCGCCAGACCCCTCCATGATTCGGGAATGGAATCGAAGACGTAGGATCCTTCAACCAGTGGCGCCTGAATCATGTGCTGAAATCGATCCATGTGCTTGCTCATCAACAGCACCCTTCCCTCTGCGTTCGCCAGGACCCATATCTCCGAAACACTGTCAAATATCTTACGCACATCCACCATAGAAGGAATTCTTCAATTCTACAATTCTGCAATGCTGCAATAGGGTCAACATGCGTCTAAATACAATTAACACGATAGTATTTCTTTTGAAAAGGACATAAAATCAAATAATTCTGAAATTTGAAAATTCTACATTTCTGCGCCATGGGCGTGGCCATGCCACAATTTAACAGTAGTGCCAACATGATCGACCTGGCAACCGGCAACCGGTAACCCAAGACAACCAATGCTCGTGTAACCTGCACTACACAATATCTTCCGTCTTTCTCACAATCTTCCTCACGATCTCATCCAGCTCGTTTGCGCTTTGTAATATGTGATGCAGGGAATCTTTCAGGTCAATATTCTCTTCAGGATAACGGCTGAGCAGCTGGACCAGACCCATGATGCGGGCCAGCGGTGCCCTTACTTCGTGGGATTGGACCCAGGCGATCTCCATCAGTTTTTGATTTTGAGTTTCGAGCGCTTTTGTCTGCAGTTTCTGTTCGGTGATGTCAAGGGTAAAGCCAATGAGCTGGTATGCGTGGTCATGCTGATCGCGTTTCACCAGTATCCTGGAGTGAAGATTTTTGATGTTACTGTCCTTATCTATGATGCGGTATTCGCATTCCTGGAACGGGAGGCTGTCCACCGCCTCGTTGAGTATATGTTTCAGGGTGTCCTTATCTTCCGGATACACATGGCGAAAGAATTTCTCATAGTCGGGGTCGATCTCGCCCGGTTCAAAACCGAAGATCCTGAAGGCTTCATCAGACCATTGATGCTTCCCGGAGAGGAGATCAACTTTCCAGCTTCCGAAATTCGCCAGGTGTTCAGCTTCCTTCATCAGGGCCGACTGGGAAATGAGTTCGGCCGTAAAGTTTCGTTTTTCCTTTTCAAGCCTCACTTTGTCCAGTGCGCTTTGTATGGACGAAGGTAATCGTTTCAGCCGGTCTTTCAGAATGTAGTCGTCTGCCCCCGCCTTGATGCTTTGTACGGCAAATTCTTCGGAAACCGAGCCTGTGATCAGAATGAATGGCACGGTAAGGTTATTGGCAGCCTGGTACTCTTTCCATATCTGCATGGCCTCGATGGAATTGAATTGGGGCAGCGAATGATCGGAGAGGATGACATCGGGCCTGAACTCATGCAGGGCTTGTTCATATTCATCCTTCTTCTTTACCACACGGGAAGTGAAGTTTATGGATCCGCGCTTTAATTCGCGCTCGATAAGGTCGAGGTCTTCAGGTGAGTCCTCCAGGATCAATATTTTCAGCTGGTTATCCATTTTATTTTGAGGTTGATTGGTGGGGTACCTGATTCAACAGCAACCAATAAAATCCTAATTCTGAATCCGCTTTCAAAAAGTTATCAAATTCAACGGGTTTAACAATGTAACTATTCACACCCAGTGCATAACAAGCATTGATGTCAGGATCCTCCTTGGAGGAGGTTAGTACCACCACCGGAATTTTTTTTGTTCTTTCATCCGCCTTGATCCTTGCCAACACCTCCAGGCCGTTGATCTTGGGCATTTTTAGATCAAGCAGGATCACTTTGGGGGTCTTGTAGATGTCTCTTGCGCTGAATGCTCCCTGGCCAAAAATAAAATCCAGTGCCTCGGCGCCATTCTTTAAATGGATGAGATTATTAGCAAGATTCTTTTTCTTCAGCGCGCGAATGGTTAGCTCTGCATCACTCATATTATCCTCTACCAGCAGGATCTCAACCTGATTTTCGTTAGTCATACATCCAATGTTAGTTTATACTCCATAACCACATGAATGGTGGTTTTTCTTCAGAATTGCAAAGTTAAACTCAACCGCGCGGCACTCAACATATTAATTGATGGCCGTTAACGCTGCCGTTGCTGTGTCACTGTCCGGAAACGGTGTATTATCACGACCCCTAAGGGTGAAATAAAAGGTCGCTCCCTCGCCCTCCTTGCTTTCCGCCCAGATAGTCCCACCATGCCGGTGGATGATCCTTTGCACGATGGCAAGTCCCACACCGGTCCCTTCAAATTCCTCCTGACCATGAAGGCGCTGAAACACGCCAAATAGCTTCTGGTAGTAGGCCATATCGAACCCGGCCCCGTTGTCCTTAACATAGTAGGTGGGTACTCCGTCAAGGCCTATAACACCGATCTCTATTTCGGGTTGATCTTTTTTAGAGGAATATTTCAGGGCATTAGACACCAGATTTTGAAGTGCCTGCCGCAGCAAGGTCACATCCGCCATGGTGGTACCAAGAGGATGAACACAAATTTTCGCTCTACTTTTTCCTGTTTCACTGAAGTCCTTCAAAACGACGTGAACCAGCTTCGTAAGATCAATCTCTGATTCTGACATGGTCCTTTTTCCAAGACGGGAGAATGCCAGCAGGTCATCAACCAGTTGCCCCATACGCATTGCGTTATACTTTACGGCGTTGAGCAGTCGGAGGCCTTCCTGATCCAGCTTTGATTCATGATCCTCCGTGAGCATCTGTGAATATCCATGAATAGCGCGGAGCGGTGCGCGAAGGTCGTGGGATACGGAATAGGAAAATGATTCAAGTTCCTGGTTGGCCTCTTTCAGCGCCCGGGTCCTTTCGCCGATGCGAAACTCGAGGTCGCGGTTAAGCTCCAGTATTTCCTGCTCCATTTTTTTTCGCTGAGAAATATCCATAACAAACGTGACGCCTTTAATGAGTGTGGCGTCGTTAATATTGGCAGCGCCGATAAATACGGGAAACCGGGTTCCGTCTTTGCGGATGTATTCTTTCTCAAAGGGTTCGCATACACCAGTGGCGCGGATCTGCTCCAGGGCCTGCATTTGTGCTTCCACGTATTCCGGAGGGGTGATGGCATGCAAGTTCATCCCTTGCTCCTCAAGGTCGGAACGCGTAAAGCCAACCATATCGAGAAAAAGATCATTTGCATCGGTAATTTTTCCATCCGCATCCCAGAAAAAGAATCCTGTCATTTTCGAATCGATGACCCGGCGGAAGCGCGCTTCCGAAATCTCCAGTGCCCGACGCGCTTTCGTCTCTTCCGTTACATCGTGTGCGAGAACAAGGGTGGCAGTTTTCCCTTCAAAATTCATTTCATGCGCAATCACTTCCGCAAAAATGATGGTCCCGTCCTTTTTGCAGTGCTTCCATATCCCCGTATTTCGCGTGCCACGCATGCCGCGGTTTAAATCCAGGTACCGCTTCCTTTCATCTTCCGGACGAAGGTCGAGCGCTGTCATGGAAAGAAACTCTTCACGATCATAACCGTAATGTTTTAACGCCGATTCGTTCACATCAACAAACCGGTGCGTTTCCATGTCCGCTACCCATAATGGCATGGGATTGTTTTCAAACAGGTGCCTGTATCTTTGCTCGCTGGCATTCAGTTCTTCGGTCCTTTCCAAAACACGCTGCTCCAGGGTGGCATTCAGCTGCAGGATCTGTTCTTCAGTTTTTTTCCGCCCTGTGATATCCCGGACAAAAGCGATGAAAAGAAAATTGTCATTTAATTTCGCCGGCGAGATGGTCAATTCCACAGGAATCTGTGAGTTGTCTTTTCGGAGAGCAGGCAATTCAATTGTACGGCCCAAAACAGGCCCATGACCGGTTTCAAAAAAGTGCCGCATTCCCGCCAAATGTCTTTCACGGTATTCGTGCGGGACCAGCGTATCATTCAGATATTTCCCCTTCACTTCATGCTCCTCCCATCCGAAAATTATGGACGCCGCAGGATTCCACTCCACGATAACATCATTGCGGTCAATGACAAGAACTCCATCCGGCGCATTTCTGAAAATGGCATGTATCTGCGCCTGGCTGTCCTCCAACCGGTTCATGTGGTCAATCACCTCCTCGCCCAGCGCGTTTAACCCTACGGCCAGCGCATCGATCTCATCACCCTCAGGGTGAACGGCGGCTCTTTCTGAAAAGTCAAGCAGCGTATATCGGAGCATAACGTCCAATAGGTTCTGGATCTTTTCTCCATTCCTTAAAAGCGTTTCATGCCGGTGGCTCAATACATCACCAAGTTCGTTCACTGCCGTACGGATGGCGTCAATTTCATCTTTGCCTTCAGAATCAGATGTGGATACGTGCCCGCCATATTCCCCCCTGGCAAATCGTTTCAATGTTGCAAGTATATCCGCCAGACGCTTATCATTATCAGGCCTTCCCATCATAAGAAATTTTTAAGCCAGGCTCTGGCCTCAGTTTCATCAGTGAACATTTTTACCGGATAGGGCTGTGACTTCAGATTAAAGAAGAGGTTTGCGATCATTTTGCCAAGGGCTGAATCAGACACCATAGCAATGGCCTTCACTAATTTAGGCAGTTCTTCAGCAGCATATGCGCGCAACTCCTTGTTGCTTTCTGACGAGTGGCTAACGTCTATCAGCATACATACCTTTTCAGGACCCAGGTATTGCCTGAGCGCCTGCACGGATTCTTTCGCCTCTTCGATGGTCTGAGACTTCACTTTTTTAGAGATCGCGCAAACGATTCCGGAATCTTCCCGCCACATTCGGGAAGTCGGAAGGTCAATGATATGCGCATGATCAGGTATCGAAAGCATCTTTCACGACAAAATAACGCATGTTACAACTAACTAACAGAAATTTCTTCATTAAAATCATTCACGGCCATAAATTTCAGGATTGTTCTTACAAAAAGGAACTACACCCCTAGGGGTGGCCTGACGACAATCAAAGCCAAGAGGGGTGTTGCGCTGCTGAGGGGTATTAACGACCATA
>JBBEBN010000269.1:0-18994 GCA_040882305.1 Cyclobacteriaceae bacterium | reverse complement strand
TTAACTCGGAGATCTGCAGGATAGCAGGGGTAGAAAAAGTGACCTTTTGCAGTCATGCACCGGTATCCCCTGATTTTGTAAACGTAATCGTGCGCTTCGATTCACGTACTGAATACGAAGACTTTGATGTTTCGGTTAAAGTAGGTAACGATCAGTATGTTTCCACATTTGATTTACAGGTGATAGCCGGGCGTAACCTGCACCCTTCTGATACAGTCCGTGAATTTCTGCTCAATGAGACAGCGGTAAAAAAGCTTGGTGTGCGCTCCCCCAACGATGTGATCGGAAAAAGAATGCGGATAGGTCTCAACAACTGGGAAGCAGTTATTGTCGGCGTGGTGAAGGATTTTCATAATAAGTCTTTCCATGAGACCATTGACCCGCTTTGTATTACCACCTCCAATAATTGGTATTCCAATTGTGCCGTAAAAGTAAATCCCGCGAACCTGTCACCTACCCTTGAGGCTATTGAAATGATTTGGAAGAAAACCTTTCCTGACCATGTCTATGAATATGATTTCCTGGATGAACAGATTGCACGATTTTATGAACTGGACAACATGATCCTCCGGCTTATCCAGGCCTTTGCCGGTATTGCCATTATCATCGGCTGCTTTGGCTTATATGGACTGGTGTCGTTTATGGTTGTTCATAAAACCAAGGAAGTGGGCGTACGAAAGGTATTAGGTGCCAGCGTGCAGAATATCGTATGGCTGTTCGGCAAAGAATTTACTCGTCTATTGCTTATTGCTTTTGTGATAGCCGCACCTTTTGCCTGGTGGATCATGAACAACTGGCTCGAGACCTTCGCATATCGGATTAACATGGGGGCCGGGATTTTTGTTTTGGCTATTTTGATCACCTGTACGATAGCGGTGGTTGCTGTAGGACATAAATCCATCATTGCAGCGCTGATGAACCCGGTGAGGTCTTTAAGGAGTGAGTAGTCGGGTTGTATGGCTTGTCGTTGTTATTGAAACTAATGGATATTCACCCTGCGACTGCTATTAGCAAGCTACCATCAGCAGTCGCTTATTCATGTCTTAAACTATGTACCGGATTCATCAGCCGCCGCTTTTACAACCTGCACTGACACTGCAAGCCAGGACATAAACGACACGGTGAAAACGGGGACAACAAAAATTATCCAGCTGATGACTGCTTTGTAAGCGAAATTGTCGATCCAAAATTGGAGAATGTAATACGCGAGCGGGATACCCATCACAAAAGCAATGAGGAGAAGCCGGACATAACTTTTTGTAAACAGAACTACAATGTTTGCGATGGAGGCGCCGAGCACTTTTCTCACGCCGATCTCTTTGATGCGCACACTAACGGAATACGACACCAGCCCGAACAATCCCAGGCAGGCGATGAAGATGGAAAAACCAGAAAAAATGCTGAAGATGGTTTTAAACTGCATATCCGCTTCATACTGGGCATTCACGTGCTCCTCCAGGAAAGAATAAATGAAAGGATCATCCGGGAAACGCGCCGTCCATACTTTATTAAGGTTCGAAAGGGTATGTCTAATGCCGGAGCCATTGCCCTTTAGGCGTACCGTTATGTAAAGCATGCCGGTAATCCGGTTCCGCAAAATTTCAGGCTCGAAATGATTCTTCAGCGACTTGTGGTGGTAATTCTCGATCACGCCCACGACCTCGCGCGGATCTCCCCAGTAACGGACCTTCTTTCCAACAATATCATTCGGATCGCGGTAACCAAAAAGTTCCGCTGCCTTCCTGTTGAGAATAAGGTTCTCCTCACCTTTCACATATTTTCCGGAAAAATTCTTCCCTGCGATCAGCTTCATACGAAAAACATCTATAAAGGCTTCATCGACCCTGAATGCATTCACGGAATAACTGATATCATCGCTGTCGCCAACCATCCGCAAGCCACCGGCGTAGTCGATATCATTGTGTGATTTGCCAGGAAGCGCGGAAGACACGGTAACATTTTCAATTTCAGGGTAGGTCAGCAATTCCTCTTTCAGGTTCTGATAGGTTAAGAAAAATAAAGAATCATTCTTCTGCGTTCCCGACGCGCTCATGACGATCGTCCTCTCATAGTCATAACCCAGATCCTTATTCCGGATAAACTCCATCTGGTTTTGAATGATGAGCGTACCGGTAATCAGCCCAGCCGAGATCATGAACTGAAAGATGACAAGCCCTTGTCTCAGACCTGCATTGCCTGTTCCCATGCCCGCCGAAGCCGATTTGAAAATGCGCACGGGCTTAAAAGCGGATAAGATGATGGCTGGATACAAGCCCGAGGCAAGGCTTCCCACCACATACGCCAACCCGCCGTACAAAAGGAACATTTTGTCGTCGAGCAACGAGAAGGCCAGCGGTTTTTCCAGTAGCTGGCTTATGAGTGGAAGGACAGAGGACACAATGCCCAGAGCAAACATCAGCGCAATAAAATCGATGCAAAAAGATTCCAGCAAGAACTGGATCATTACCTCCCTGCGCGTCGCACCATTGACCTTCCTGACGCCAATCTCCCTCGCCCGGTTTCCCGCTCTTGCCGTGGACAGGTTGATGTAATTGACCCAGGCGACGATCAGAATGATAACCGATATAACAGAAAGGAAATAAACGGTCTCGGCGCTTCCGTTCGGATTCAGTTCAAAGTCCACATTTGAGTGTAGATGAATGTCCGACAGCCGTTGTACGATCATACGGTCCCCGGAAGCTTTCCCTTTATACTTAACAAGAAACTCCGGAAGCTTTGACTCAAAGTGCCTATAGTCGGTGCCGGGCGCGAGTTCAATGTAGGAATAGAAGTCATTCCAGCCCCAACTGTTCAAAGGGCCACCACTAAATTTGATGAACGTTTCGAACGAGAGCAGGGCATTCGCCTTAAAGTGCGAGTTCGGCGGAAAATCAGCCATAATTCCCGTCACCTTGAAAGGTTCCTGATTGTTCATGAGGATGATCTGGTTCAGGGGACTCTCCTTCCACGTGTCGACCGGGCCAAAATATTTCTCGGCAACGGTCTGCGAAAGCACTACCGATCCCACTTCCGTTAACGCCGTTTCCGGATTACCCTCCAGAAGCTTGAAGTCAAACAGGGTGAAGAAGGTGGAATCCGCATAGTAAACTTTTTGTTCCTCGAATACTTTATCCCGGCAGCTGAACACTACCTTGCTATACTCTGGCGTGATCCGCACAAACCCTCTGACTTCGGGAAAGTCGTCTTGCATCGTTGGCGCCGCCGGCGCATAGTTCGCCGCGTCGCGGTCGACATTTCCACCCGAGGTACTGAATTCCAGGATGACCCGATAAATATGATCAGTCTTTGTATGGAAGCGGTCATAGCTTTGTTCGAACCGGACATATTGAAGGATAATCATAAACACCGCGAGTCCTACGGACAGACCCAGGACGTTGATCAGGGAGTAGGTTTTGTTCCTGATGATGGTTTGGAGGATAACACTCAAATAGTTCCGTAGCATAAGCAGAGAGTTTCAAAGACGGCTGCAAATTCCACACCATCCAATTTATTGCATTTCTGATCGGAAACAGATCTTGACCGTTCGGTATCGGATTAATTTGTCCGCTGGAGAACACCAAAGCTGGATTGGTTAGGCGAGCGATATGTTAAATGTCACAAGACAGAATAACAGGGCAGTATTTTTCATTTTCTCAGCTCGGTCCGGCAACCGATATCTGGAATCAAAATTGGCATAAGCGATGCTGATGTATATCGTATCGTAAATTCTAAATTTACAGCATGATTGATTTAGTGATCGAAGCGCGCAAAGCGGCAATAGCACCCGGCATGGATGTGCGTAGAATTCTACCATTCAGATTAAAACGAATGGTTGGCCCGTTTATATTTATGGACCACGCAGGTCCTTTGGCGATACAGCCCGAAAAAGCAAAATCGATGGACGTGCTGCCGCATCCACACATTGGCTTGTCAACAGTCAGTTATTTATTCGGTGGACAGGTCACGCATCGCGATAGTCTTGGTGTAGAACAAGTCATCAGGCCAGGTGAAGTAAATCAGACTGGCATGCATTTCATCTATAAATCTTAAGATTAAATTTTCCACGTTCGATGCAAGGACCTTTAATGCTCACCAGACCTTCCAAGGATTTTGGAAGATGAGATTGTAGCGCCATTTTCAATACCCTCAACAGTTATTAAAAAGTCCCTGGCTAAATCGCTATTGTAAAATTTTGCGGTTGCTATACCATTCTTGTCCGTTTGCAGATTTGCATTCCAATACAGTGTCATTCGATAATCAGGCAACGACGAAAAAATATCCGAAGGCCCGTACTTCGGATGATAAAATTCTCTCACCGCATCATAGCCATTCACTATTTCCCTGATCGTTCCAACATCGCCCTGGTCAAATGTCGTTTTTGTCCTTATCGAAACACTATATCCCCCACGCGGAGTACCCGTAACAAAAATGTTGTCAATGCTTTTAATGGGTATACTATTTAAGATCGTGTATGGATCTCCCTCTTCTACTACATAACCATTTATGCTGATTACCTTTGGGGGTTTGAGAGCGTACCTGCCAACAAATTGTGCGGTCGCCGCGTCGAAATCCTCGGGTCCTGGCTTCACCACTATTCTATTCAACCCAACGGATTTCACTTTAATCCTCGTGCTCTCTATAGTCACTTCATTAAGGACCTTGAAATAGTCAAAACTCCAAACACCCGTTTTGTCGAACCGAGCAATAAGTTTTTCATAAAGATCATTCCTGGCTCCCTTTACGCCCAGGATGGGCGATCGATAATCCGTCACCGGCAGAATATCACTCCGGCGAGTCAGCTGGATGCTCGCGTTTGGAACCACACCTTTTCCTTTCATAACACGCAAGGAGATCATTGTGCTATCGGAAAAGTCCATGCCATTGACCGTGAAATGGCCGAGGGAATCAGTTTCATAAATATCGATAAAATCGTATCCTCGCTGAGGGATAATGACCATAAATGGCGCGTTAATAACAGGCTTATTTTTAGCCAGAATTCTGCCTTCCAGGGTCATTCCACGTTCAGGCATGAAAGTAACTGAATCCGCCTCCCCACCCTCGAGAATAGTTTTCCAATTATACCTCGACCACCCATGCGTTAGCATCACTAAGTCGAGAGCATATTTTCTTTCAACACTGTTAGAGTCAAAGTACCATCCGGGACCCTCAATATTCCCTCTGATATCCGACTGAAGCAGAAGCCTGGTGTAAATATTCTCCGAATTCTTCTCCGCACTTACTATGCTTGCATCCGTCACCGAGACTGACAACGAAGTTTCCACAGGGTTTCCGTTGAGGTCAGTAACTTTAATGTTCAATGTTACAGAATCCTTTGGCCTGTAATCTTGTTTGTCGCTCTTGATTGAAACATCGACGGATTTATCCTTTTCGATGAATAACATTCTGGTACATTGAGGGATTCCTGCACCGTTCAAAAGGGTCAGTTCCAGAATCCCCTCCGGCAAGTCATCTTTTGAAATAGAAATATCCTTTGGCTGGCCATCCATTATTATACATTCTGCATAATAAATTGATCCACACGATTGCCCGATCAAATACGCATACGATTCATTATTTTGAGTGGACTGTATTCTCACGCGGATATCTCTGCTACCGGTATGAGATGCGGCCAAAGTAAATCCATTCGCAGCCGGATCGGGCAAAGCAAAGACTTCACCACCTTGAAGAACGGCTCGAAGCGATTGATTGGTGTCTGGAATGAGCGGAAGGGCACCCATTCCCCGGTGGGTAGACCTGAAGGTTGTAACAATCCTGTTTTCCTGATCGACAATTTTGCCTTCGACCTCCAAACTTCTTCCATAACTATCGATTGCCTTAAATGCGAGTTGGGTTTGGAGACCTGCCACAATAGTTCCACCTTCAGGAAAAAACTGAAGGTCGATTTTCGAAGGGCCCGTATCTTCGGGCGGCTCCATACTTGTGGTTGCTGCGTTAAAAATCTGTATTTTCTTCGAATAGAAGAATTCCGGATCCTCGTTTCTCATCCACCTCGTATAAGCTCTTACCGTATAGGTTCCCTGGAGGAAGCGAGTATCAATTCTAAAATCCCCGACACCTGCGCCACCTTCTATTTTCAATCGCTGGTGTTTTATCACCTTGCCTGAAGGGTCAATCCAGTCGATGTATACAACCGAGGAAATATCCGTAGGACTCAAATCGGATGCATGAACTACGTACGCTTTATACCAGCTATCCTCACCGGTGACGTAAAATGCCTTATCAAAATGAATATAGACTTTTTCCGTAGGACGGTTTTCTAAAAAAAAACTTGCTTTTTTCTCCAATGAGTCCAGTCGCCCTAACGCCTGGATGACGATGGCTGCACTGTCCTCTACCGAAACACCAAGTTGCTTCTTACGAGAATTAACGTCATCTGCGGCAACAGTTCTGCGCTCTATCCAGTCACTCCGTTCTATTGGTTGATAATCTGTAGGCAAAAGATTAGCCACCCGAAATGTGCTCATATAGCCCGTTGCAACGACTGAAAATGGGTCCAGGATTACGCCATTATTGTCAACCTCCACGTACCCGTTGGGGACATGCAAACGGCTAACCAAAGTTGCAGACTTCTTAAACGGGCTTTCATAGCGAACTACGATGTGTTGACCGGTTGGAATCTTGTAGGCCTTGTTCGGGGAGTCGAACTCGAACGTAAACTCACGGGGGATTGAAGAGATGCGCTGCAATTCATCGAAAGGTGTTTGATAAGTAAAGAGCGTATAGCCTTCTTCCTTTAATCTTTTATCCAAAATAGATTTAAATAAATGCCGGCTGGAGCCTTGATATGCATGCAGGCGGTTCCGCGCCCAATACTCACGTTGTATGGAGTCCCTGGGTTGAAGTTCAGTGAAGTAAATATTGCCGATAAATTTGACGCTTTCCTTAGAAGCGGAGAAGTCGTGCAGATCATAATGGAGTTTGTAGCCTAAGGCAAGGTTTTCTACATCCAGAGGTTGGGACGCATCGGCAGTCAAGACTTGTTGCCCGGAAATTCTTACTCTCTTCAAATCGATGCACCAGGCATTTCGTATCGCACAGCTGTCAGCAGCATCCGTATTTCCTAAAAAAAACGATTCGAATTGCCTAAACAGTTTCGCCCATTGTTTATCGGCGTTAGAGTTGATAGTTACGCTTTCCAATTCCTGCGAAGAGGCAATTAATTCAACGTCAATTTTAAGGGAGCCCGAACCCTGGCCGAATGTTTTCACTTTATGGGATTGATATCCTACAAACGAGAACACAATTTCATATTCCCCAGTGGGGACCACTAACGTGTATTGGCCCTCCTTGTTAGTTACTGTTCCAAAGGTGGTATTGTTAACAAAGACATTGACATACGGAAGACTCTCGCGGGTGGTCCCATCTATGACGCTGCCATAGATTCTTTTCTGCCCGGACGTCTTTTGGGCTAAAATGGAAATTGTGAGAATGAGAAGGACATACCTCAACATGAAACAAAATCGATTCATTCAGATTAGACCAGCCCTTTGTCGAGCATTATGCCGACCAGGGTTTGGTTTAACGATAACATAGCTGCTATAGGCCTCTTACCAAGTATTGTCGGCATAGTGTGTACAGATCTGAATATAGACAAATTTTTACAAATCCGCGAGAATCTCACATAACGCCGCCGGGCTTCTTCGATTGACACAAAATCCTGGCCGACTAACAGATCGTTGTTCTTGATTGCATACTGAATAATAGATGGCAGCATTTGGGGGAAAGCCGTTTCCAGATAATCTCACGCGATGCACTTTTTTTGCAAATAATGAATAATTAATCGTAATATTGCGTTATCATAAAAATATGGGAATCACCAAATCCGAACTATTCAAAAAGCGGCAAAACCGGATCGCAAACCTGGCAAAGGCATTCGACCATCCGGCCCGTGTGGCAATCATTGAGTATTTATTGAGCAACGAGACTTGTATCTGCAATGACCTGGTAAACGAACTGCCCCTATCCCAGTCGACCATAACACAACATTTAAAGGAACTCAAACAGGTTGGCATCATTAAAGGTGAAGTTGAAGGGCCCAAAGTGAACTATTGCATCGATGAAAGGGTATGGGAAGAAGCCAAAGACATATTCATGAATATGTTCTCCAGGTTCATACCGAAAAACGATTGCTGCTAGATTTTTTTGCTGGGTAATAAGGTAATATTGCAATATATCAATTCCTTATGAAAATCGCATTGTTCAGTGACATCCACGCTAATCTCCCGGCTTTGGAAGCCTGTTTAAAAAGTATCGACGATCACAAACCGGATTTTGTCTACTGTCTCGGCGATCTTGTCGGCTATAACATCTGGCCTAATGAAGTCATCAACGAGATAAGAAAACGGAGCATTCCCACTATTGCCGGTAACTATGACCAGGGCGTGGGTATCGCCGGAGATGATTGCGGGTGTGCTTACAAGACGGATCACGATAAATTAAACGGGGAACAATCAATCGCTTATACCAATAGTGTGGTGAAACCTGATGAAAGAAGGTATCTGCGAAATCTCCCCTCCCACATAAGACTTGAGTATAATCTAACCGGCGAAAAATTCAATCTGTTGATGGTTCACGGCAGCCCTAGAAAAATAAACGAATACCTCTTCGTCGACCGTGACGAAAAAAGTTTCCTCCGGATCCTGGAACAGGGCGATGCGCAGATCATGTTTTTCGGGCATACTCATAAGCCGTATCACAGGATTTTCAAAGATAGTCTCAACAGCTACAGACATGCCATCAACATTGGATCGGTAGGGAAGCCTAAAGATGGCGACCCCAGAGGATGCTATGTATTGCTCACACTAGACGAATCGTTCTCACTAAGCAATCCGGAATCACTCAAGGTTGATTTCATACGTTTTGAATACGATATCGAGAAAGCAGCGAAGGCAGTTGAAGAAAGCCCGTTGCCAAATGATTTTGCTGACATGCTGAGAAAGGGAAATTGAAAATTAAGAAGGAAAGAACTGTACATGGAGAAAAGTAAATTAAGTTTTTTAGACCGCTACCTTACCCTTTGGATATTTTTGGCAATGGTTCTTGGCGTCACCCTCGGAAATGTGGTGCCAGGAATCGAAGGCTTCCTCAACAGATTCAATGTGGGAACCACAAATATTCCCATTGCAATCGGCCTTATTATTATGATGTTCCCTCCCTTGGCGAAGGTGCGTTATGAGCACCTTGGCAAGGTTTTCAAGAATGTCAAAGTCATCTCCCTTTCGCTCTTTTTGAACTGGATCATCGGTCCGATCCTCATGTTCTTTCTGGCGTTGATCTTCTTGCGTGATAAACCCGAATACATGGTGGGGTTGATCCTCATCGGCATAGCCAGGTGTATCGCTATGGTTCTCGTCTGGAATGACCTTGCCAAAGGAGACAAGGAATATGCCGCAGGTTTGGTCGCCCTCAATAGTATCTTCCAGGTATTGTTTTACAGTGTCTTTGCATGGTTGTTCATTACGGTGTTGCCACCCTATTTCGGAATCGAAGGTTCTGTCGTTGACGTCAGCATGGGCGAGGTAGCCGAAAGCGTATTCTTATATCTCGGAGTGCCCTTCATTGCGGGATTTCTTACCCGCTATTTCTTCAAGAAAGCGAAAGGAGAAGAATGGTATGTCAAAAACGTGATACCAAAGATCAGCCCGATAACCTTAATCGCCCTCCTGTTCACCATTGTGATCATGTTCAGCTTCAAGGGCAAAATGATCCTCGACATACCATTAGATGTTGTGAGGATCGCGATCCCACTTGTTATTTATTTCGTAGTGATCTTTATATTCAGCTTCCTTCTATCCAAAAAACTTGGCGCGAACTACGAAGAGAATACGTCGGTTTCATTTACAGCAACGGGCAATAACTTTGAATTAGCCATAGCGGTTGCCATAGGTGTTTTTGGAATAAACTCCGGTCAGGCATTCGCCGGAGTTGTGGGCCCACTAATTGAAGTACCGGCGCTGATACTGCTTGTTAACCTGGCATTCTGGTTCAGGAAGAAACTGTACACCTCAACGCCAAAAGTCAAAACACCTAAAACGGTCTGACGTCATTGTTCGCTCTGTTTGATCTCCCGGATCTGAAAGTTATTTATCGCAACATGCCGAACCATCGGCCGGTTGAGCACAGCAAGCGTCGTCGTTGTCTTCGGGCGTTTCGCCTGGCGAGCAGCAAACGGAAGCGTTGTTCTTAGGCGCGCAACACCGATGGACTTTAAAAATGATGCAGTTTTCTGAAAGAAAAAAGCCCGTTTTTGACGGGCACTTCCCTGAGATAAATCAGTTCTTTTATTTGTTCTTTGTGACAGTCGTCACTTTCCATGAAATTATCATATCGTAATATTACAATATCAAATCGAAAATCCATGGCAACGTCAATTAAAATACTGGGCCCAGGTTGCGCCAAATGCAAGACTACCTTTGAAGTCGTGAAGAAAGCAGTTGAACAAGCCGGAATCCAGGCAGACATCGAAAAAATAGAGGACCTGGAAGGCATGATGAAGTACAACATCCTGACGACACCCGTTGTAGTGGTTAACGAGGAAATCAAAATCAAGGGACGTGTTCCGACTGTGGAAGAAATCAAAAATCTGCTGAACTAAATGTTCAACTGGCTCCAACAATTAGCCGACTGGCTTGTTTATTCCGTCTTAGGAATTTCTGCCCAAAGTCATTTCGGTGAAGCGCTGAACTTTTTCGTCTACGACACAATTAAAATTCTGATTCTGCTTTTCTTTATCACCTTTCTGATGGGGATTGTAAATTCATACTTCCCGATAGACCGCATCCGGAATTTTCTATCACGCAACAAACTCTACGGAGCCGAATATTTAATGGCCTCAACCTTTGGAGCCGTCACCCCATTTTGCTCTTGTTCGTCCGTGCCGTTGTTCATCGGTTTTGTTAAAGGAGGAATCCCACTGGGCGTGACCTTTGCGTTCCTGATTACTTCCCCACTGGTAAATGAAGTGGCTGTTGCCATTTTCCTGGGGATGTTTGGATTGAAGGCAACCCTTGTTTATGTTATCAGCGGCATACTATTAGGCGTAATCAGTGGAGCAATTCTTGGCAGGATGAATTTGGAACCCTTACTCACAGACTGGGTTCGCAAAGTTTGGGAACAAGCAAGGGCGGAGCAAGAAGCGTTTGCATCTGAAAAAACATCTTTCATTCAACGAATTCCCACCATCGTCAAAGAAGCATTTGGCATTGTAAAAAGCGTTTTTGTTTATGTATTGATCGGCATCGCCATAGGTGCGGCCATGCATGGCTATGTGCCGGAGGGATTCTTCGAACAGTATATTGGCAGGGACACATGGTATGCGGTTCCGTTGGCTGTTGTCCTGGGTGTACCCATGTATGCCAACGCAGCGGGTGTTATTCCTGTTGTACAGGTTTTTGTATCGAAAGGGATGCCTATTGGAACATCACTTGCTTTTATGATGGCCGTAGTAGGCTTATCGATTCCGGAAGCAACACTGCTGAAAAAAGTGATGACCACCAAACTTGTTTTGATCTTCTTTGGGGTCGTAGCAACCTGTATCATGTTCTCTGGTTACCTGTTCAATATCATCCTTTGATTTATCTCGTAAGATGTTACCCACAAAAGCAGCGGCTATTAGATGTACCACATACGACCACAAGTCGTACCATTTCTATCAGATACAACCTGATGATTGTCATTAAGGGAAAATGATGGGAGTCATAGCAGTTTTTGACGTTTATGGATAGATTGGGGTTATTCAAAGCATGAAATTCGTGGACATGCAGTACGAAGATCGAAGCAACATTTCGCGAGAATACCGATTTTACTGAATCACAAAACATAATTAATATTTTATGGCACATGCTGCATTAACAAAACCCAACAAAGCCACTTTGAAGATCGAAAAGTGGTTTTCAGATACGTATGGAAAAACGGAAAGGTCACCTGAAGAAATTCAGCTGCTTATTCTTTACAAGATTCACGAGTTGGAAGAAAGGCTCAAGACTGTAGAACGCCAAACAAAAACACATTGGGTAAACTAAGGATCGGAATCACTTATGGCATTTACAAGGTGGATAAATTGTTTGCTCAAGTGACGCGTTACGGGGTTAAGCGTTCGCAGATATTAATGTTGTTACTGCAGTCATAAATCTGCGCTGCCCAACACTAGCGTGCCAATACGTACAATGACCGAAGCCTGCAAGCCAACCAATTAACCTGCTGCAGGAGGAAGTAAGTTCGCATGCAACATTCGAAAACACATATTACGGCATTGCATGCTTTCCAGCAAAAAAGACAAAAGTCAGCCGTCCGGGCTTAATTGGGTAACTCTTTAGCAGATTCAATTTTACCCTCCTCAAGAATCGCCTCCGGTTCGTCGATGGTTTTAGATAAGGCCGCCGCTTTGAGTTTTCTTTCGTCGTCCAATAACCAGTGGGTAATAAGTGTTTCAACCGGTAATAGCAAAAGCGCAAGCAAAAAATTCAAGAAGAATCTGAAAACAGGAGCCCCGCCAAAAAATCCTGACACCAGAGGATCAATGAAATTTTCAACGTATTCAAGCGTTATAAAAAAGCTCGAAAAAAGCATCAAACGCAGCACAAAACGCTTTCTGGCGATGCCCCTTTTTCCAATCAGGTAAGTAAGGCTAAACAACGTCACTACACTCAAAATCTGCGGCAGGTAAAACCATGTGCGTTTCCAGTATGGCGGTGTGATCTCAAATGAATACTCGGTGATGGGATCCACCCAGGCTCCGAGGTCGTCCGTAGCCTGAACTTTTAACACATATTTACCAGGATCCAGGTTCGTGTAGGTAACAAAATTTACCTGCTTTGGCGGCGTCCAGTCTGAATCGTAACCGTCCAGCAAATGCCTGTAGTAAATCTTTCCGCGGCGATTTAGCTTGATGGCCACGAAGTCGAATGTAATATGGTTTTCTGAATGACTGAGTTCCAGAGGCGGTAACGCGCCAACCAATGATCCGCCCGATCGTTCGTCGCTGCGCAGCGCCGCAGGATGATCCTTGAAAAAGATCCGGATGCCGGTTAAATAAGTTTGCAGCGGCCGACGGCCCCCTTCGGCGATCGTATCGTGCTCAAACAACGTCACGCCGTAATCGTTGCAAAACCACTTGTTGAATTTTGAATCCACCATGATCGAAGACGAGTACGCCTCATTTGCCAGCAACCCATCCTCTCTCGTAAAATGATACTTTTTTTCGGACTGCAAATCGAAATATCCAAGACCCTTCCGATACGAAAACCATATACGGCCCGTCGGATCGAATTGTATTCCTTTGATAAAAGGTGATACCAGATTTTCATCAGAGCCTACTTGTGTAAATTTTTTATTCGCATATTTAAAGATTCCTTCTCCTTCCGTAGCGATCCAGATATTCCCCTCGTGATCTTCGTCAATATCATTGATATCCCTTGCCCGCAGCTCCTCCTGTTTGGAAAATAATTGCAAGCTTCCGTCTTTATTTAACCTGGCCAGTCCGGCGCCGTAAGTTCCAAACCAGATATTCCCGTGTGTATCCGCTTTTATTGCAAAAATGTCATTATGAATAAAGCGGTTCGCGGTGGTGAGGTGTCTCATTACTTTTTGTTCCTTGTCCAATACATAAAGTCCGTGCGCTTTGGCGGACACCCATATATTTCCCTGCTTGTCTTCTTCAAAAAGCCTGACTTCCAGCGGATGGTTTTCCGGATCAATTGGAAGCGGTTTCAAATAATGACTGTTAGGGGCGAGCAAGTAAACGCCCTTTGTTTCGGTCCCGACCCACACATTTTTTCGACTGTCCGTATAAACACTTAGAATGGATTCATCCTTCAGCGTGGTAACCAAATCGAATTCGTATTCGTCGGTCTGATCGTTCAGAGAAATTTGAAGAAGCCCTTTATCGGTCGCTACTAGATAGCCGGAAGCAGTCTCGGCGATCGCCCTTACCTCACCAACACCATAATCCCCGGCGAAAGGAAAATATGTAAAAAACTCTTTCTGTATCTTGATCAACCCGTCACCCATCGTACTGATCCACACCTGGCCTTGTCGATCAATAATTAATTTATTAGCAGACGTAAACGGAAATCCTGTCTGTTTTTTGAAGTGATCAATTTTGAAAACGGATTTCTGGTCCCTCCCGATATTCAGGTGCATAACGCCACTCTGTCTGGTGCCAACCCAGAGATCTCCCTCGGGGTCCTGGGCCATGGTTTGAATGATATCGCGTGAAATCTCCGGAAGCTCAATATGGTGTTCAATATCAATCCGGTCCTGAGCCTTATCGTGTTTTAAAAGGTAGATCCCCTGAAAGGCAGTACCAACAAAGCAGAGCGTCGTATCGGTATCATGCGGCAGAAGGGAATTGACTGCTGTGTAGGGAGGTAACAGTTCCGCCTCTATCAACGTCAATGCCTTGCCGCTTATCCGGAAACAAAACATCCCTTCACTGGTACCTACCCAAAGTATTCCATGCCGCGAAAACGTTGCGTTGATGATCTGTCTCTGAAGCGGATCTGGAAAAACCGTCGACACACTATCAAACGTTTTATCAATAAAAACAAACCCTTTTGACTGCGTCGCCACCCAGAAATTATTTTGGCTGTCTTCTGTGATGCCTACTACTTTGCTGCCCAACGTATCAGGTAAGATCGAACGAAATGCGATACCATCAAAAAGCGTCAGACCCCCCTGAATGTGGCCAAAGAGCAAGTTGCCCGACGCTGTCCTAAAATCTGCAGTTATAAAATCCGCACTCAAGCTGTCCTTGGTAGTGAATTTCTTAATTTCATACCCATCATAGCGCGAGAGTCCTGCACCGGTTCCGACCCAAAGAAAGCCGCGATCGTCCTGAGTAAGTCCATAAGCAAAATTCTGGGATAGGCCGTGTTCTTCAGTAAGCTGCTGAAAGGAATATTTTTTCGCCTGAGCAATCAGCTCGTGGCTCAGATTGAAGCCGAAACATACGATAAACAATATGGCAAAACGGGGGCGCACCTGGTTCTTTATTTGGTAGTTACTTTAAGATTGTATTTGTACTTCGGCGGGCCCCCTATCGGCAAGGCAAAAAATGGAACCGCCTCGTTATATTGATTGGTGATATATACGGTCATTGTATTCTCCAGTGAAGAGATCTTTTGGATCTGAATGTCCATCGTCAAATTCTTCTCGCTTTCCTCTATGGGATGAACGCTTGATGCCCAACCGTTATCGCCGGAACCTGCTGCTTTCACCCGATTTTTTGCGACCGTATAGATGAGTATCTCACCATCGTTGTCGAAATCAAAATTATGCTGGGTCACCGATACCACGGATTTTTCAATAAAAGGGTAAATATGGGCAAGCGTCTGAGCCTTGTGCAATTTAAAAGTGTAATTATAAGCGAAGGCATTGGCTCCTTCGATTGTCTTATTCCGCCCCGCTTCTTCGCTTAGAAAGAATCTGTAGTGGTTGCCGTCATTTCCCTTTAAACCCTCCACGACCACCTTTAATATATACCCGTTGAAAGAAGCGATCTCCTCGCCCTCCAAAGGGTTAAACGGTCCCATCGCATACCATTCAGAATCAAATTCGGCCTCATTCCCGAATATTCTCGAAGCGAGTAAATTACCGGTCTTGTAATTTGAAGCCAATGTTACTTCTCTTGCTTCGTTACTGGAAAACGCCCCTTTCCCGCCGTACACCGAAAACTTTGTAAATGTATTTGACGGTCCGACAAACTCATCGTGTTTATTACTCATGTCAGGATCAAAAATCCGCAAATAAACAGGTAGCTTATAGGAGGAAGGCACCACGAAAAAAATTATCTGAACGTGATCATCATCGCCTGTATTGGGCGGAGCGTCCTGGCCAAAGGTGACCAGGTAATCGATGTTTTCACTTTCGTTGGGAACACGTTGGGCGACACTGCAAAAGCATGAAGTGATAAGTAAAGCTGCGATAAATGTCCTCATAAATTGGTTCCCGTAATTTTAAGTTCAACTTTTCCATTAAGCTTTTCGTTCTCCCAGTCACAATCCGGGAGGGCAGAACAGGTATTCACCAACGCGTGGTGATATTCCGGTGATTCAACAGAAATTCTTTCAGGCGATACGCCGTATTTCACAAGCATATCTTTTACAACGGATGCGCGGGTGACGGAGGTCTGTATACCTTTTGACATCCGGCTTCCACTGTGCATATAGGAACCCACTGCAACTTGCAAAGAAGCATATTGCAATAGCATATCTGCCAACAGTTTAAGCGTCGTTTCGTCCGCCACCTGATTAGTTTGATTTTTTTCAAACCGTGCAGACGGTAGTGACTGCAAGGGTCGTTTTAGAAAAGAGGATATTGTGTCCTTCAGCGCACGATACAGGTCGTTCCCGGTAATGCCATAGGTGTTCAAGTTCTTCTTTTCCGTAAAAATACTTCCCGAGAATAACATGATTTCATACTCATGTCCTACTTTTAATATCGCCTTACTCATAAGTGTATGAAGCGGAACCTGAAAGAAGCCCGACCTATCACCCTCATTCGCTTTTATGGAACACATTACATCGGAATACGCAAAAGGACCGGCGTTTGACTTTTCCCTTTCCTTTTTCACGAAATTCATAATTTCGGTAGACCACACATCCGACTCCTTGATCGTTACTTCGGTACTTGAACATGCCGCAACCGTTCCAAGAAAATCCATATTTTTTTCAACGCCCATTTCAACAAGGTAAACTCCCGCCACGGGAAAAGAATGAGTGATCGTCGTGCCTTCATAGTATGCCCCGTCGATCCGCCAGTAAACACGGTCAGGCTCAAAGTTGTCAGCATCATTATATTTGAAGCTAAACTCCACAAAAGTGGGAGGCAGGTTTTCCCTGTTCGTTATGATAGCGGGATAAATTTCCGGATACAAATGAAGGGTCGACGACAATTCGTTTCTTATTACCGTATTGGTTTCGACGTCAATCAAATCCATAGTAACCTGGTAGCTTCCAAACTCCTGGTAACAGTGCTCGATCTTGTTGCCCGGTTTTCTGTTTCCGTCGCCAAAGTTCCACGAGTATTCGTAAACTTTCGCGCTGTCATTTTCGGCTGCTGCTTCTGAACTCAGGTCCAGTTCCAGGCACTTCCACCCACCCAGCGATGCTGCACAATCAGTGAGGCCGCTAAAAAACTCAATCGACGCCGCACTTTCCTGTCCCCAGGCGAGCGGAAGAATTACCATTGCCATGATCGTTAAAGTGCTGCGCATATTCATTCGTTACCGTACCAGGAATTTAAACTCAGCCGTTCTGTTTATCTGGTGCAACATTTCATCACAATCCGCCAGGTCACCACAATCATTCAGAAGCTGCCCCTCTCCAACAAACCGTGTAATTATTCTTTCAGGCTTAACGCCCGCCTGTGTCAAATACATTTTAACTTCTTCCGCCCTGGCCTTCGAAAGGTCAAGATTGAAAGCTTCCGTTCCCCTGCTGTCAGAATGGAAGATCATCTCCAAATCGATTTCTTTATAGGCAAGCATCACCTCTATTATTTTGTCCAGCTGTGCGCATGCATCGTTGCGCACCCACGCTTTTCCGGAATCAAAGAAGAAACTGCGTATGAGAAGAAACCTGCTAATCGCGTATCCCTGTGAAGTGATTTGCTCGCGGATAATCCCTTCATAATCGTTGCGTTTCGCTCCGCGGGGAATATCTATTTTTACATTCAAATCAGGGTTCTCCATTACCGAACCCGAAAGCCCTTTCAACTCGTGGATCGTATCGTTCTTTACCAGCATAATGGCAGGCAAGTTATTCACAACCTCAACTGCAAATACTTTTAAGTAGGGAGCAGAAACAGAATCAACAAAAACTGAATCAATCAGCGCAACGGCATGGCTGGATGCGTCAGCTACCAGATCCACATCCAGAGGGCTGGATGTAAAACTGATCACATTCGTAACACTAGAACGCTCCCGCCGATGAATCCCGACCGATGCTCGCATTTCGGCTTGTGAGCGCAAGGGTCTTAAGTAAACTTTTATTTCTGCTTGCTGATTAAGAGGCCATAAGGCCGGAGTCAGTTTTATTTGTGTCGGACTATAGCCTGGTGCGGAGATGGACAGAAGATATTCCTGTGACGGTCTCAGTCGAAACTCAGCCTCACCTATCAAGTCAGTTTGCGTCTGTCCCACGATAATACCACTCGTGTACAGCGTAAGTTTCGCATCGCGAACATACTTTCGCGTAAGACTGTCATACAGTTGAATTTCTGCGTAGGGCTGGATCTCTTCAAAATAATAAATGTCATCCGCGCCGGCCCCACCGGCACGATTGGACGAGAAGAATCCGGAACTGCCACCGGGCTCCATAAAAATCCCGAAGTCATCGTTGCGGCTGTTTATCGGTGCCCCTAAATTGACAACCGTCAGTTCAGCAGAGCTGAGGTTACAGGCAAAGAGATCCAGACCGCCGAGACCACTGTGCCCATTGGAAGCAAAAAATAAAATACTGTCATTATACAACGAGGGAAACAATTCCTGTCCGGGAGTATTGATGTTCACGCCGAGGTTCCTCGGTGCTGACCAGCTCCCATTTTCATATGTGCTCATGAACAGATCAGACTCGCCGTGCGTACCTGGCATATTCGACGAAAAATAGAGCGCCTTACCATCGGCTGAAAGCGCCGGATGCGCGACTGAATATTCCGGACTGGCAAATGAAAGATTCACGGGGTCCGTCCATTTCCCTGAAGCCATACGCTCGGACTGCGCCAACGAGAGAGTATTCACAGACCCATCTGCTATTCTGCTTTTTTTTACGAATGCATTTCGCGACAGTATCTTGCGGTTACCATTCTCGAAGAAAACAACAGGCCCTTCATGGTAAGTGGAAACACTGCCAGCATCCAGTGCCTCAGGCGCCGAGAACCTGCCGTCTTCTGATTCTTCCGTGTAAAACAAACCTAAAAAGTCCTCAGCTTCCGCATTTGCATTACTCTTTTTAGGACGGGACGACACAAAGACGAT
>JBBEBN010000268.1:0-19144 GCA_040882305.1 Cyclobacteriaceae bacterium | reverse complement strand
CCGGGTGACCTATCAAAAGCTGAAGGAGTTTGATGACGACCTGATGACGCACGTCCACCTGGAGAATAATATCCTTTTTAAGAAAGGCGGACGGCAGGTAGTCTGAAAGGTTAAAAGGTCCTATAAGTTGGAGTAGAGATCCGCGGTCATAAATGCCGGAATCCTCGGTTCTGAACTGAATGCGATTTGCAACAAGTGAAGCTAAGAATGAAAATAGCAGCTGCCAGACACATGAACACATTAACACGTTAACACGTTAACACATTATGGAACTCAACCAGCGAATTCTGAGCGACCTGATCATTCACATGAAGTATGCGCGCTATCTTCCTGAGCTTCAGCGCAGGGAGTTGTGGCCGGAGATTTGCGATCGTTACGGAAAGATGTTGATCGAGCGGTATCCCCACATGGAGGATGAGATCCTTTCAAACCTGAAATTCGTACTGGATAAGAAGGTTTTGCCATCCATGCGTGCCATGCAGTTTGCAGGACCTGCGATAGCCAAGAATAACAGTCGCATATACAATTGTGCTTACCTGCCTGTGGATGACATCAGGGCTTTCTCAGAATCGTTATTCCTGTTATTGGGAGGTACTGGCGTGGGATTTTCTGTACAGCTTCACCATATTGAGAATTTACCGCCCGTCCGGAAAGCAGAAAAGACCAAAAGGTTTTTGGTTGGGGACAGTCTGGAAGGATGGGCGGATTCTGTAAAGGTTTTGCTGAAAGGATATTTTGGTGAGAGTGAGTACATTCCGCAGTTTGATTATTCCGATATCCGGCATAAAGGTGCCCGGTTGGTCACTGCAGGAGGGAAAGCCCCGGGACCGGAGCCGTTGAAGTTATGCATCGCACACATTTCCGCCATCCTCGACAGGAAGGCGGACGGTGAGAAGTTGACGTCACTCGAGTGCCACGACATGATGTGTCATATTGCGAATGCTGTGCTGGCTGGTGGTATCAGAAGGTCCGCCATGATCTCGTTGTTCTCGTATGAAGATGAAGATATGCTCACCTGTAAATTCGGAAACTGGTGGGAGCTGAATGAGCAACGCGGGCGGGCGAACAATTCCGTCGTGTTGCCCAGGGATACCGTGACGAAGAAAGAATTTTTTGACCTCTGGAAGAAGATCAAACTGTCTGGGTCCGGAGAGCCGGGATTTTACTTCACTAATCATGTTGACTGGGGAACCAATCCCTGTTGCGAGATTGCGCTGAAGCCTTTCCAATTCTGCAACCTTTGTGAAGTAAACGTTTCCGACGTTGTCAGTCAGGAGGACCTTAACGCACGGGCAAGTGCCGCAGCTTTCTTCGGCACGCTTCAGGCTGGTTTCACTAATTTCCATTATTTAAGAGAGATCTGGAAGACCACGACGGAATATGAAGCGCTGATTGGCGTGGGTATGACCGGCATTGCCAGTGGCAGCGTGCTGGACCTCGACCTAAAAGAGGCCGCCGATGAAGTGAAGAAAACCAATTTGCGTGTCTCCGGGAAAGTCAATATTGAGTTTGCCGCGCGCTGCACGACGATAAAACCCTCGGGAACTTCCTCCATTGTGTTGGGAACCTCATCGGGTATTCATGCCTGGCATAACGATTACTATTTGCGCAGGGTGCGCATCGGAAAGAACGAGGCGTTGTATCAGTATCTCGAGAAATATCATCCCGAACTGCTGGAGGAAGATGTATTGAACACCAAACAGTCTATTATCTGTATCCCTCAGATGGCGCCGCAAGGGTCCATCCTCCGGAAAGAAAGTGTAATGGATCTGCTTGCCCGCATCCGGAAGTTCAACACCGAATGGGTCAGGAATGGATACCGCAATGGCTATAATGCAAATAATGTTTCCGCAACCGTTAGCATAAGGGACGGAGACTGGGAGCAAGTAGGAGAATGGATGTGGGAAAACAAGGCCTCTTACAACGGATTGAGTGTTTTGCCCTATGATAACGGCAGCTACGGCCAGGCTCCTTTCGAAGATATCACGCAAGAACATTTCGAGAGACTCGTAAAAAGTCTGAGCGAAATTGATCTTTCAATGGTATTTGAGCCAGATGACGCCACCGATCTGCAGGCCGAGGCGGCATGCGCGGGCGGCGCCTGCACCATTGTTTAGAAATCTGATAAAAATCATTTTTTAATCCTCCCAGGATGCGTAATTTTCTCAGAAAAAAGAGAAAGTTGTTTCCTTCAAAGACTTTAGAGAAGTACCATGCGCGCTTGTTGAACATGCGCAAGGATCAGGTTTTATTCCATGACGGTGATACAGCCACGGATTATTACCAGGTAGAGGACGGGTCAGTTAAGATGTTCGTCGTAAGCCCGGAGGGACAGGAGTTCATTCAGGGTATTTTTTCCGCGGGCGAGAGCTTCGGTGAACCCGCCCTTGTCGGGAAATTCCCTTACCCGGGCACTGCTAAGGCTATTGAGTCTTGTAAGGTCTGGAAGCTTCCCGGCGACTATTTCGTTCAAATGCTAAAAGAAAATTTCGATCTCCACCTGAAACTCACTCAGGTCTTGTCCCAGCGCCTGAAGTATAAGTCGATGGTTCTTTCGGAGATCTCCAGCCATGATCCGGATCACCGGATTATCTCCCTTTTAAAATATTACAGGGCCAAAAACATTACCTCCGCAGACAACCCGCGGATCCGCATTCCTTATACCCGTCAGCAGATAGCAGATATGAGCGGACTACGGGTAGAAACGGTCATCCGGACGGTAAAGAAGATGGAGAAAGAGGGAAAACTTTTTTTAGACGGCCATAAGATCGTATTTTAACGACCTTTACCATAAGGTCAACAGCCCGAACCCAAAAAACGAGATCATTTCATTGTGACAGAACCACCATGTTGAAAAATGTGTTTCAGGCGGTAAGGTTTTAATTTATTGGGTACTGCGTGGCTTGCGCGACAAGTATGGAAATGTATATCATTGATTTATGCGGTCCGCCTACCGGTGTTTGGCCGGGGCCCTGGCGGCAGGTATAGGATCAACAGTTATTGAGTCCAGGTAATGAGCGAGGTAGTATTTGAAAAAATGAATCAGAAGTATCTGCAAAGCGAAATACGTCGCGTCAAGAGTGATAAGAACATCGTCTTACTGGCGCATTACTATCAGCAACCTGAGATCCAGGATCTGGCAGATTATGTGGGTGACAGCCTCGGATTATCGCAACGTGCAGCTGCGGTGAAAGCTGCGACCATTGTGTTTGCAGGCGTCCATTTTATGGCGCAGACCGCGAAGATCCTCAATCCTGATGCAAAGGTCTTGCTTCCCGACCTGGAAGCGGGCTGTTCCCTTGCAGACTCCTGCGAGCCACCCGACTTTGAAAAATTTCTTGCAGCCTATCCGCATCATAAGGTCATTAGCTATATCAATTGCTCGGCGGAGATAAAGGCGATGAGCGACATAATCTGTACTTCGTCCAATGCTGAAAAGATCGTGCGGTCCATTCCGCACGACCAGCCCATCATCTTTGCGCCAGATAAGAACCTCGGAAAGTACATCATGAAGAAGACCGGTCGGCACATGGTGTTGTGGGACGGCGCCTGTATTGTTCATGAAGCTTTCTCAATAGAAAAGCTTCTTAAACTTCACCAGAAATTTCCGGATGCCCGCATCGTGGCCCATCCCGAATCGGAAGACCATCTGCTGCAGGTAGCCCACTACGTTGGATCCACCACGGCGATGATCAACTATGTTAAGAAAACCGAAGGGGAAAAATTTATTGTTGCAACCGAAGCCGGGATCCTGCACGCCATGCAGAAAGAAGTACCTGATAAGATCCTGATAGCGGCCCCTAGCCATGAAGATAATACCTGCGCCTGCAGCGAATGTGGCTTTATGAAGAAGAATACACTGGCGAAACTTTTAGCCTGCATGGTAAAGGAGACACCTGCGATCGAGGTAGAGGAATCGCTCAGACTCAAGGCACTGGTGCCCATTCAGCGTATGTTGGAAATTTCACGAAACTGATATGCCAAAAACGGATGTGCTTATAATAGGCTCAGGCATTGCAGGTCTTTCTGTTGCCATAAAAGTCGCGCAGCGATTTCCCAACCGTAAGTGCCTGGTGATCACCAAACAGGAATCAGCCGAATCTAATACGCGTTATGCGCAGGGCGGTATTGCCGTAGTGTCCGATTTTGTTAACGATTCATTTGAAGATCACATTACGGACACCCTGAACGCCGGGGATGGCTTGTGTGACCCGGCGGTGGTGAGCCACGTGGTTCACCAGGCGCCCGAAAGATTGCGCGAACTGATTGAGATGGGTGCCGAGTTTGACCGTAATTCTTCCGGAGAGCTGCTGTTGGGCAGGGAAGGAGGACACCAGGCAAACCGTATCATTCATTATCATGATGTCACCGGGCTGAACATTTCAACTGCCCTTCTCGAAAAAGTTAAAACGCTTTCCAATATCAGTTTGCTGTCTCATCACCTGGCTCTTGACCTGGTGGTGGTGACTGACGAAAACGCGCCGGCCTGCTATGGCGCATATGTGCTCAACCAGGAAACGAACGCGATTGAAACGTATCTGGCGTCGGTTACCGTGCTGGCTACAGGTGGCACGGGACAGCTTTACCACACTACCACTAACCCCCTGATCGCAACAGGCGATGGCATAGCCATGGCCTATCGCGCCGGTGCTTGCGTCGGCCATATGGAATTTGTGCAATTCCATCCTACCGCGCTTTACGACCCCCTTACCAGTCCTGCGTTTCTGATCTCCGAAGCTGTCCGGGGACAGGGCGCTTACCTCCGCAACAGCAAAGGCGAACGTTTTATGTTCCGTTATCATATCGACGGCGAACTTGCCTGCAGGGATGTAGTGTCCCGAGCGATCGGCTCCGAGATCCAGGCTTCGAATGAACAGTATGTTTACCTGGATTGCACACACCTTTCCCGGAAAATGCTGTTGGATCACTTCCCCAACATCCACACGAAATGTCTCTCCAAAGGTATTGACATTACGAAGGATTATGTTCCGGTGGCTCCGGCCGCGCACTACCTGTGCGGCGGTATTGATGTTGACCTCAGGAGCCGCACGTCTGTGAAAAACCTTTACGCCTGCGGCGAATGTTCAAACACCGGACTGCACGGAGCCAACCGCCTTGCGTCCAACTCCCTTCTGGAAGCAACAGTGTTTGCGCACAATTGCGTCGAAGACATTTCAAGGTCGTTGGATCAGATTATGGTTCCTGCCGGCGTTCCGCATTCGCCGGTTTCTTCTGTGGGCGCCAGGCCAGTGAGGGACCTTGCAGGAAAGAAAGCCTCTCTTCAAATACTGATGAGTAGTTTTGTTGGAATCGTCAGAAGCACAAGAGGATTAGAACATGCCCTTCAGGAATTGGAGAAGATGGAAGAAGAGGTCATTGCAGACGAGCCGTCCTTCGCGTTGCCCGCAGGATGGTATGAATTGAGGAATATGATTACCTGTGCAAGATTAATTATAATGCAATCGTTGAAACGAAAGGACAACAGGGGTGGCTTCTATAATAAGAACCTTGCAGTTGACGAGGTAGCAATCTAAAATAATTCTGGTGACTACCGGAAACCTTGAGATCAGCGCGCCTGGCCACGACCTTCAAACCCCTCACGCCTCAACCCGTTCCCAAGTCATCGTTGCGGAGAAATTGCGCAGCATGCTCTGCAGCCCCGATTCACAATGATCCAATTGTTGAAGAAAACGTTCCGCGCTGTTTTTCGCGATCTCCCCGGAGAGGTTGCGGTAATATTCAATCCCTTTCAGGAGTTGATCTCCAAACGAGGTGATCTCTTTCAGTAATTTTGTGTTCCTTACTTTCAGTTGATCCATCTGTTCTTTCAGATAATCAATGTTCAGTTCTAATTCTTTGATGAACATGTGTGGCCTGTTTGGATTGGAAAGAATATTGCTACGGCCATAAATGTGGTCAATGATCTCGGTGAGGGAAACTACCTTGCTGAAATAGGCTATGTTCGGACCGGGACAAATTGTGACAGCCGTTAATTTCTTGACGGGAGGCAGATTATGTTCATGAACAGCCGAATTCATCAGTCCGATACAAAGGCATTCCCTGCTCACGACCTGCTGATATTGTTTTTCATATTCCTCTGCAGGGAGATTGAGTGACTGCAGTTGTTCGATCTTTTGTTTCTGATAAGTGTGCGATGCCGTGCAGATCGGTTCCTTCGAGAATTCAGTGTTGGATACCAGGTGTTTTTCTGTGCAGGGGCTTCCGGGGCGTCCCTGTTTTATACGCAGCAGTTTTTCCTTTTCTGAGCTGGTGCCTTTAAGGTAATTGAACCGGACGCCGAGGGGAGAATTTTTGCTCAATACTACATCCTCTTCTTTGGCGCCGCTGAGTAACTGAAGTGTCTCTTTATCGACGGTGGTGGCTTCCGGACACAGCAAGAACGGGGTGCCCCATCCGGTGCTGTTAGCACCGTAATAGTCGGTCAGGAAGGATGCTTCTTCATGGGTGCCAATACCTCCCTGAACAGATATTTTTATGGGGTGAGGTACGTCAAAGATCATTCCGCCTTTCTCTTTTGCCGCGGGATTGTAAAGAGAAAACAGGGCATCGGTAAGCTCTGATTCCTTTGCTTTGAATTCTTCAAGAATAGGGCCGAGAAGGGTTCCATCGGTGGCAAAAGCATGACCGCCGCAGTTCAATCCTGATTCAATCCTGAATTCGCTTACCCAAATCCCTTTTTTCGCGAGGTATTTTCCCTGAATAAGAGCTGAACGATAATCACTTACTTTGATCACCACCCTTTTATCAAAGACGCCGTATGCTTTTGCATTAAAGGCGCTGACTTTTTCCATGTAATTGAATAAGCGGGGGTTGAGGCCTGCGGAAAAGATCACGGAAGAATCCGTCAGATCGCTGCTGATGTAGCCGCGCAAGGCAGCCACCGCATCGGAACCGTCGGTGATGGGATTTCCGGTCTTATCAAAATTACTTTTGTCCACCTTGGTCATGATGTTCACATCAATGGAACCTGGCTTTATCTGAGTCCGGAGATGGTTCTCCAAAGATTTTTTTTCAATGGTATTCGACGAGTTCTTCATTGTAAAATAGAGTTGTCTCAATCGGCTGTGACTGGGAAGCATTTCAAAATACTTTACAATATCGGAACCTGTTTCAAAGGCGGAACCCCTCAGTTTTTCAACCTGATTTTTTACGATCTCATTTACAAGGTTGAGATAATCTGTAATTCGCTTCGCACGGTAATCCTCTTCCTTGTTGGTGATGGGAATGAAAGGTCGGTCGACCTGTGCGTAATAATGCTTGCGCATCATTTCTATCAGCTTGTCTTCAATGATGGATATTACTGACGAAATGCCGTAACGCGCTACTTTAATGGGTGTATCCACCGTGAAAGCCAATCCCATCACAGGGATATGGAAGGTGTGGGGTGCTGAATTTTGCATTCTTTGCGGAGATGATTATATACAAATCTGGCATTTTGCCTGCAATTAAGGTATGACCAGAGTCATGTTCGGGGGTGCCAATTATCATTTCGTTCTACCCGATACCCTGTTATATGAACAGCCGGTTCCTCAGGCATAGTAATTTTGGCTGAAAGGGAGAATTTGCGCTATGAACCTTGCGCATCCCTGATTTAAATCATTTTGCGGAAAGGAATTAATACCCAAATTTGGCCCAGTAAATTAACGAAAGGAGGTCATTTTTGAAGGCAACCAGTACATCGGAGTTCAAGCCGATTCTCCGGGAGGAGTTGGCAAACGCCATTACCCACGGTGTAGGCGCAATGATGGCCATAGCGGGATTTGTATTCTTGTTCTATTATGCCGAAGGAGGCTTAGGCTTGAGCTTTGGGATATATGGAGTTACACTTGTGCTGCTCTACCTTGCTTCAACACTCTACCACAGCCTTGTTTTTACACGTGCAAGAAAGCTTTTCAGGAAATTCGATCACATGGCCATCTACCTGCTCATCGCGGGTACTTATACACCTTTTTGCCTCACCGCCCTGGAGGGGTGGCTGTGCTGGACTATGCTGGGCATGGTGTGGGGTTTCGCGCTGACAGGAATTATTCTAAAGTCGGTCTTCACAGGAAAATTTGAATGGCTCTCCGTATTGCTGTACATCCTGACCGGGTGGCTGGTCATTCTTGCGATAAGACCTGTTTACGAATTCCTTTCGTTTGAGGGATTTGTTCTCTTGATCTCCGGAGGACTGGCCTACACTATCGGAACTGTTTTTTACGTGAAATCCAAAATTCCGTGGTTCCACAGTATCTGGCATCTCTGGGTTCTTGCCGGCAGTGTGTTACATTTCTTCGCCGTCCTGACCCTGAAAGAGGTTGTGTGAGTTGTCAGTAGTGAATAAGTGCCTGCGATTTCTTCATGCCCCACTTTGAGATCCACTTCTCGTGGGGTTCGGCTATCAATCTTATGCGCTAGAGCTTATTTTCCAGCTAAGAGGCCCATTCTTAGCTGAAAGATGCCTGCGATGCTCTCAGCGCGCATGACCACTTCCTCTGCCCTTTCTCCCGAAAAGTTTTCCCTGACGGTTTCCCTGAAGAGTTGTAACCAGCGGTCAAAGTGTTTGGGTTGAATAGGCAGGGACAAATGCTTTTGAAGTGGATTTCCACTGTATGACTGATCCCCCAGGAGCATCGAACTCCAGAAATTGTACATGATCGGCAGGTGATGAGGCCAGTCTACGTGGCTGAAAACCGGTCCCAGTAATTCGTCTGCCTGCACTTTGTCATAAAATCGGTCTACGAGAACTTTGATGTCATCCCTGCCGGTGATATCGTTTTTCATTGTATGGTTTTAAAGAATGTCATAGTAAAGTCTGAGCGGCCGCATTGTCTGGTCAGGTTGAGCCGTAAATTGTTGGCCGTGAAAGTTGTTTAAGCAACGAATTCAAGGCTGATCCGGTTCGCTTCATCGGCGCTACTCCGTCCGGGCTCCTGCGCTTATAAATCTTTTCGGGCAAAGATCCTGGTGGCCAGGGCGAGCGGAAAGGCAACCCAGATAAAAAGGACGAAAGAGGAGAAGAACATTCCCCAATTGCTTCCGAAGAAATTCTTATAAAATGCGCCGGTATATCCCATGAGCGCGGAGATGTCGAGTTTCAGCAGCATAATGATCCTGGCCAGGTCTACCGGATTCAATGCCACCAGCCCGAGCGTTAGTTTCTCGATCGGGTAATCACTGAAAGTAAAGACCACCCACAGCAGCAGGCCGTCGTAGATCAGTGAAAAGTAAAACCAGAATAAGAGCGCCAGGCCTATCGCTTTGGCCTTGTCCCGCGTAAGAACGGAAGCGAGAAAGGCGAGAGAGACAAAGACCAGGGTGAGCATTAATCCGGAGAACAATAATGTAGCGCCTCCCGTTGAGGCCCCATAAATGACAATGGGTACTCCCACACCGATCAGATACGCAAGGCAAAGCGATAACGCCAGTGCTATGTATTCACTCAAAAAAATCACCATCCGATTCACCGGTTGAGCGAGCATCAACTCTATGAACTCATAAGAATTATAAAAATGTATGGTGGTAAAGACAATACTGACAAGGGGCACAACCATCAGCACAATATTGAGAAGGCTCAGCACGATTTTACCCGGATCGCTGTCAAACTGAAACAGCACCAGCGTACTCAAAAGCAGTAGGATGGTATACAGCAAGATAAACCTCGTGCGCAACAGGTCGTAAAAAACATATTTGACGATTCTTGTCATTTTCCCTGTCGTACTTTTAATTCCTTTTGAGTGATCATGTTGGCGATCGCTTTTCCAAGTCTGTTTTCTCCTGTTTGAACCTTCAAGTCCTCCAAAGAGTCGTGGTATTCTATCTTTCCCTCAAATATGTAGACCACATCTGTGCACAGCTCATCCAGGTCGCTTAAGATGTGGGAGCTGATGATCATTAACTTTCCGGCAGATTTTTCGCGGATGATCTTGTCTTTAAGAATCTCTACGGAAACCGGATCGAGTCCCGCTGTGGGTTCATCCAGGACCAGGATGGGTGCGTGAAAAAGGAAGGCCAGGGCAGCGCTCACTTTTTGCCGTGTTCCACCCGACATGGCATGCATCCGTTTGTCGTATATCGTATTCAGGTTAAAGGCATCGATCAGTTCCTCGTCGGTTTCTAAGGACTGGCGCCGGATATTTTTCATCATGTCGAACACCTGGCCGATGCGCATGTTTTGAGGGTAGTGTCCGATTTGCGGCATATAGCCGATCTTTTCGCGGTATTTCCAGTCGTTGGCAATCGACTCACTGTCTACCCGGATCACCCCATGTGTGGGAATGACCATACCGAGGATCGACTTGATCATCGTGGTCTTACCTGAGCCGTTGGGACCGATCAATGCGTAGGACTTTCCTGCATCGAACGCGATGTTAACGTTGTCGAGGGCCCGCAGATTTCCAAATTGTTTGCTTATGCCTTCAAATTCGATCATACGGGTGCATGGAGGGTGAATTGTCCTTTAAATTTTCCGGCGTCACCACGGGGATAACCCTCTCAGCCCGGTCCATCAGCAATACCAAAAAGCTTCGCCAGAGTAATACGGCAGCCGGGATTCGTTCTACTATCATCGAGTACATGTTTACGGGCCGGTAAGGAACATCTCCTGTTCCATCCTTGTTCAGGTCGTAGCCCTGGTAGCGTTCCCAGTAATTACTGTCTATCGTATTTAAAACCGTCGTACCATTAGTAGCAAAGTCGAAGGTGTTGGATGAGAAATTATTGTGGATAAAAATATTTTCATCGCAGCTTGCCTGCAGCCGTACGGCATAGCCGTTTTCAAAAAAATCATTGTTCTCAAAGTTGGTCCGGCTCACGCCTTCCATATGGATGGCAATTGTATTTCTTATAAAGTGATTGTTCACCACCTGGCTGTCGCGTATATCTTTCAGGAGAAGGCCGTATGAAGACCCACCCCAGTTTCTTTCAAATATATTGCCGAACATCTTCACGTTCTTCGTGTACATCACAGCCACTCCTGCGCCATTATTGATAAAGGAATTCCCGTGGTATTCGTCGTTATGTGAGAACATAAAATGAAGACCATAGCGGATGTTTTCTTCACTTACATTGCGTGTAATGACCGAGTTTGTGACAAACTCAAAATAGATCCCGTCGCGGTGTCCCCTGATCTGGTTATTGTGAATGGTTATCTGGTCACATTTCCACATGTGGATACCATTTCCTATTTCATACTCAGCGACGGCGCTCGCCTGAAGCTGGTTATTTTCAACTTTCGAAACTGAGGAATTGGAAAAATGGATCCCAAAAAATGTATCGGAGAACCGGTTGTCGGTTATCGTAATGTATTTTGAATTGAGAACTTTAACGCCAGCGAGATCAACCATGCTAGCGACACCTGTGTTGATAAATTTCAGTCCCTTAATGGTAACGTGATGGGCCTGGATCGTAAGTATCTCATACTTCTTTTCACCGTCTAACACGGGGAACCCTTCACCAAGCATCACCAGCGGTTTATTGATCTTAATGTTCCCTTCGCGGTAAGTGCCAGGCTTCACCAGCACCGTATCGCCCGGCGCTGCCAGTGAAATTGCCGACTGAAGCGATTTGATCTCTCCTTTTGGATCGACGACAATAGTTTCAGCGAACGGTAACGAGGGGAGCAGCAGAAAGCAGATTTGAATGAAAGACCTCATCATTTAAATTGCGTCACCAGTTCGCCCCAAACGAGATAAATTCCTTTTAAATCTTTTTTGAACTTTTCCATGTTTTCCTTTTGTTGAAACGCGGCGATCTGACTCGCCATGGGCGTTTTCAGTGCTGGTGATTTGAGGTAAAAAGCGTCAGCAGCCTCAATAAGGTTGGCTGGCTGCGAGAAATCTGTCACGAGCCGGTATGCAAATTCCTGGGGAGGTATTTCACCGGAGTTATAAAATGTCAGCATACAGTTGACGTCGTCGAATTTATATACTTTCCCTTTTTGGCTGACGAGTTCTGCACCGAATTTTTTGTCCATTAAGGTCATTTTGCACGTATGGCATGCATCCTGTCCGTAATGTAGCGGTTCGGGTTCAACCGTGCAGGATAATAGGGGCAACAATAAAATTGCTAAAATCACTTTCATGCTGTTTTTCTGGATTTATATATTTCCCACACCAGCGACCCGATTGCGAGGATACCGGCGGCCATAAAAATCCATCCGCCGATGTCGGGTCCGGAAAACGCTGTAAAGTTAAGTAATTGTTTTGTGCCGATCACCGGTGGTTGATAGGCCATGCCGGGTACGACAATGGCGGCATTTGGATTCAAGTTGTGGCCATAATCATATCCCCACAGATAGAAGTCTACCAGCGCAGCTATTGCACTTGCCATAATAAGGATGGCATAAAACCAAAGGGCGTACCGGCGGTTGATAATGCTGACTAACAAGCCAACGGCAATGACGAACGCTACAATGTAAATCATGTATTGAAACTCGGGGAACATACTCACTTCAATATGGCGCATGCCTATGTAGTGGTTCAGTGCGCTGATGATCCTCACATCACCCGTGATATTATTGATCCAGATCTGCATTCCAAGGCCTTCCGGATATTGGGGCGCCCACATCAGGATCCGCCAGAGGGGAACGAAGTAGGCAGAGACCATGAGCAATGCAGAAATGGCAACGACGATACGGGATATCGGCTGGAGTTTTTTCATGAATTTATAATTTAAAAGAATGTTCCCCGTCCCGAATAACCCCCAGTGAGGGATTAATGGGACGAGGTTCATTCAACCTGTAAACCTATGAAAACAATTAGTTGCCGGCACCGGCGGCTTCGCCTTCAATAACGCCGGTGGAAAATTTAATCGGGGTTTTGCTTCCGGCAGGGGATACCCTGACGTAACCTGACATTTCCTGGTGAAGCGCAGAGCAGAAATCTGTGCAATAGTAAGGAATTACTCCAGCAGTGGTAGCCTTCCACCGCAGGGTTTGGGTTTCTCCCGGCATGACGAGGATTTCAGCGTTGTTTGCACCTTTTATGGCAAAGCCATGGGGTACATCCCAGTCCTGTTCCAGATTGGTTACGTGGAAATAAACGTCGTCACCAACCTGAACGCCCTCAATATTGTCGGGAGTGAGGTGTGAACGAATGGCTGTCATCCAGACATGCACCTGATTTCCTTTTCGTTCAACTTTTGTTTTGCCTTCACCAATGGAAGCGTAGGGGTGTTCATTTTCTTCAAGCTTGAAAAACTTGACGGAACCTTCCTGGATCATGCTTGCAGGGAGCGCTTCCGCGTAATGAGGTTCGCCCACAGTAGGGAAGTCCAGCAACAATCGCATTTTTTCTCCCGAGATATCATAAAGCTGTGCGGATTGCGCCAACTCCGGGCCGGTTGGCAGATAGCGGTCTTTGGTGATCTTATTATAAGCTATCATGTATTTGCCATGTGGCTTTCTGGTGGGCCCGCCCATCACACTCAGGTGACCGATTGAATAGTATGTCGGAATTCTGTCGATGATCTCCAGGGTCTTGACATTCCATTTTACAATTTCGGAAGATACGAACATGGAGGTGTATGCATTGCCGTCATTGTCGAACTCAGTGTGCAGCGGGCCAAGACCCGGCTTTTGAACTTCGCCGTGGAGGACAGCTTCATACTTGATGACCGGAATGCCTGCAAAGTCACCCTCATATTCTTTGTTGGCAATGGCATTCTGGAACTTGGTGAAGGAAAACACCGGCATAGTCGCCGCAAGCTTTCCGCTTCCTACAATGTATTCACCGGTAGGATCTACATCCGTGCCGTGTGGTGATTTGGGACAGGGGATAAAATAGACCAGGTCCGGAAATTCCGTGATATCCAATACCCTTACTTCATTCTCGAGGGTTGAGGTGGCGGAGTGGGTCTTTTCATCATATGTGTTATGAGCATATTTTTGGCGCTCGATTGTGCCTTTTCCCTGAGCAGCCAATTCCTCGGCTTTCTTCCAGTTTACCGCCATGATGAAGTCTTTATCCTTTTGAGATGCATTCACTTCCAGCAAAGTATAGGCCTGTTCCGTGTTGTATGTCGAAAAGAAGAACCAATCGTGAGACGGGCCTTTTCCGCCGCGGCTCAGGTCGAAGTTGAAGCCGGGTGTTCTTAGCTGAAAGGCAATATTCATGTGACCGGATTGCTGATCCACTTTTATGAAACTGATTGAACCCTTGAAGTTCTCTTTAAAAGAACTGATGGGCACATCCTGATTGTTCATGGGAATACTGAAACGCGTTCCCGCGATCACGTATTCAGTGTTCTCCGTTATGAAGGGAGAGGAGTGATTCCCGCCGCTGTTGGGAATCTCGAGGATTTCTACTGTTTTGAAAGTTTTCAGATCGACCCTTGCAACGCGGGGGGTATTGTTGCCATTGGCAAAAACCCACCTGCCATCATGCTCCCCGTTGGTGGTGGAGATGGCGACGTGGTGTAAATCATCCCAGGGAACAAAACCATGGGAAGTGTTGAGCATCGGTTTGGATTCCTCGCTGTAACCGTACCCATTTTCAGGGAAGACAGAAAACACAGGGATGATCTTGATGAGTCTCCCGGAAGGGACCCCGTAGACACTGAGCTGTCCGTTGAAGCCACCCGACACGAAATTATAAAATTCATCGTATTTGCCGGGTGCGACATAGACTCTTGTAGCCGCATCCCCGATGGCCGCACTTTCGGGCGCCTGAGGTTTACAACTGTAGATTGCAAGGGTGGCGATTATTCCTGCAATTCCGATTAAGAACTTGTTTCTGGTCATATAAAAAGGAAGTTAGTGAGCGTTCGTTTATTTTTCACCATCATTCTGGCGCATATACTCAAGGATGTCACGTGCATCACCAATGCTTACATTTTGATTCGGCATGCGCACAAGACAAAGCTCAAGGAGTTTTCGGGCCTCAGGATCCTGGTCGAGCATGACGTCAACGTTGGTGATCATGTTCATGATCCACTCGGGCTCTCTTCTTTTGGTTATCCCGGCCCATCCCGGTCCGACTACTCGCTGATCGGTTAGTTTGTGACAGGCGGAGCATTTCATTTCGAATATCGCCAGCCCGCGCTTCATGCGGTCCTGCTCAAGGGGCGTGTTAAGGGTCACGTTCTGTATTTGTCCAATTCCTTTTGCAGGATTGGCGTTTGCGGCAACAGGATTTTCATCCTTCGCGCTGCCAGACCCTTCCTCTGAGGGTTTGTCCGGTGCGCAGCCGGTGAGTAGTACGCTGATAACGAGAAGTGAAAAAAACTTTTTCATGTTTACAGATTTTGGTTCTATTATTCGGCCGCTAATGTACCCACGTGATGCCTGTTCCATGTATGATTGAAGTCATAGCAAGAACCTGATATACGTCAGTAATTGCGCGTTCACCCCTTAATGTCTGACGGTGATGGACACGCTTTTCAACTAGTTTCAATTTAGCGCGATTCTTTCACTTATCTCAAGCTCTTCATCGGATTATTTAACGGGGTAAATAAATTTTTACAATGGCGTGCCTTTGTAAAAAAGCGTGCCACTAAATTGATTTACTAAAAATGTTTGTGGTGTTTGCCGTATAATTCGATCTGAACTTCTCATCAAACACACTGCAGATGTTGCGGATAAATGCCCGCCCGCGGTCTGATACGTGAAAACCTTCGGAATTCACGTTGAGGATTCCCTCCTGGACCATTCCCCTAAGTGTCTCAGGAATGGAGGAATTCCGCATTCTTTCAATGCTTTCCGTTGTTATTTTTCCATGGCATGCGATCTCCAGAATGGCTTTCCTTACCTGCAGGTCTTCCGGCGTCTGCATATGTCCCTTGAATGCTGCAAGTTTGTCCTCATGGATGGCCTGTGAATAGTCTTCGACCTTTTTCAGATTTTGTGTGTAAGCGCAGGTTGCATCGCTGATGGCTGATGCCCCAAGCCCAATGAGCAGTTCGGTATTGGTCGTCGTGTAGCCCATGAAGTTCCGGTGTAAACGACCTGCCCGCTGGGCGATATATAAGGCGTCGTGTGGAGCAGCAAAATGGTCCATGCCTATATCTTCATACCGGCGCTCTTTCAGTAATCCACGGCCCGTATCGTACAACGAGCGCTTTTGAATATCAGTAGGTAGATCTGCTTCGCTGTATCCGCGTTGTCCTGGGCTTACCCAGGGAACATGCGCATAACTGTAGAATGAAACACGATCAGGTTTCAGCGTCAACACCTTGCGTATCGTATTCTCAATGGTTAGCCTTGTCTGGAAGGGGAGACCGTATATAAGATCAAAGCTCACGGATGTGTATCCGATTGCTCTTGCGCGGTTTGTCACCTCGGCAAGGTCATCAAACGGCTGAATGCGGTTGATGGTTTTTTGAACTTTTGGGTCCAGGTCCTGCACGCCGAAACTTACCCGGCGGAAGCCTGAATTGAAGAGAACCTGAAGATGTTCTGTGGTGGTATTGTTAGGATGTCCTTCAAAACTGAATTCATTTTCGTGGTGAACGACCCCTTCTTCCAGCAGATAGGAGACGAGCCAATGCAGGTTTTCAGGACTGAAAAATGTTGGTGTTCCGCCACCGAGGTGCAGTTCACGGATCAAAGGTTTCTTACCGAAGATATTTATATAGTGTCCCCATTCCTTCAGCAGCGTACGGATATAATTCACTTCAACGGCATGGTTGTTAGTGATTCTTTTATTGCAAGCGCAATAAGTACAGAGACTTTCACAGAAAGGAAGATGAACATATAGGCTGATCCCTTTCAACTCATTCGAGTCTTCAAACGCCCTCCTGACTGCGGAGATCCATTTTTCCATTGAGAAAGATTCAGTATTCCAGTACGGGACGGTAGGATAACTGGTATACCGGGGAGTCGGGACATCGTACTTTCTTATCAGCTCGGCCTGAGACGGAAATTCGATCATGCCGCAAAGTAATGTCAAAGGTTTTCACCGATGATGATGACCATCAAAAGGAAAACTGATTTTTGTCATCTTTTTTTGCTAAAAAAGCGATATAAAACACGCCAGCTCCAATTAACAGCAGGGTGGAAAAGAAGAAAATCACCACGGCAGATGAGGGGAAATTGTTGTCCACCAGGCTGGTCCACCATGGCATTATCACAAGGCAAATCTCAGAACCAGCAAAACCCGCGAATACGAGCTTTATGGATGTCCCCGCTAGCCGATCATCGACGAATTCCATCTCAACATACCATACAAAGAGAAAAAATGTAATAACACCAAGCAGTACGAGGTGCAAATATGCTATCACCAAGGGCCTCGTTTCATATGCGAGTACAGCGATCTCTGAATGCGCAGAAAGCAGTTGCAAAACTGATTTTAGAATAAAGCCAGCAAAAAGAAGCTTTAGCGCGGTATAACTTCCGGGATGGAATGACAGTTTCAGTGAAGGCGCGGTGACCTTCATTTTGTCATAAAATAACATCACTGCGACCAGTTGAATCACTCCTGCAAAGGCGCCAATGAAGTTAAAGATCAGGCCAGGACGGGCGAATAGGGTGCTCAGAAAATAAGCCGGGACGCATGCAATAGCCATCCATTTTCCAAATATGAGCGCATATTGGGCATCGAAGGCGACCTGTTTTTTCTCCAGCAGCTGATAGAACAGACTCAATATTCCAAAAATAAAAAATCCATTGTATTGGAAGTGCAGGTAATAATAGATCGAAAAATTGTACCAGACCGTTCCGACAAGATCATTAGCCGTCAGGTATCCAAGAGAAAAAGGACCGGCGGTTGAAAGGAGGAAAAAGAACAGGCTCGCACGTGCAAACCAGAGGGAAACCGCCCGCTGGCCTTGTGTAAAACGGACGAAGACACTAATGTAAATGATAACCCCGATGGTATGCAGTGTGGAGAAAATGATGGAGTATAAACCGTATCCCTGGATGGGAAATGATATCATCATGGCCATCACGAGGGTTTGCAGGAGGAGAAAAAAAAGCTTGAACCTCCGCTGATCTTTGTGCGAAAGATAGTTCTCCGTGAACGCCAGATAGAGTACATTGAACGCCCATCCAAGGAACATCACGTGCGAATGGGCGTGGAGAAAGAATGTATAGCGGATACCGGGTGTTGGTTCAATGAACTGCCAGCGCAAAAAAAGGCCGATCCCTGCCGCGAGAAGAAGAAATAACAACGGGACGCTATAAAATTTTCGCATGCCGGCGCTGACTGATGATTGTTAAGGTTGCAATGGTCGCAAAGTAACAAAGAATAGACAGCACACTTGCAAGGGCGCTAACCTTTCTTAACTGCATATTCAGAATGACATCCGCAAGAATGCGCGTGATCCAGGAAAGATGCAGAAGAAGTAGCCATGCATAGAGGATTTTGTGGTACGGTTTGAAAGAAATTCCCAACACCCCGGGCAAAATGATGGGGCCGTGGGCAAATATCATGGAAAAGACAAAGCCTAGGAAGAAAGTATGTACGATGGCATCATAGGCCAGGGCTTGGTCTTTGAGCGCCAGGAAGAAAACTCCCGACAGCAACATGGCTACATAACCGGAAAGCAGCGCTACAGCTGTAAACCTGGGCAACAGGGTCTTTCTGATAGAAATTCCAATCATATCATTCCGCATAAGCCACAGCGCAATTGCAATGAGTGCGATTCCCCTTATTGTTTGTCCGATGCCGTGAAAAGGAAGCAGTACTCCGGTGATGTATAACCCCAGGAAGATCACCAGCAATTTTTTTGTAGCATCTCTTACCGGTAAGAACTTCATCAGTTCCAGGCGCTCTGACGTGATAATGCAGAGCGCGAAACCAAGCCACCAGGGAAATGACATCGGATAAAATTTCGTTGATACCAAAAGAACATTTCCGGTGAGCCAGCAAATACCTCCCCCAACCATCAGCAGATAGATCAGATTTCTCTCCTTCAAAAAATAAGTCACAAAAACGGAGGTCAGTCCAACGGAGGCTAGCACCAGCGCTGCAAAACCGATGAGCGGATGGCCTAACAGAAACAGGACCGCGCTTGCTGCACTCATAACAGGAAAAATGTACAGGATTTTTTTTCTAAGCGGTATGATCTTCTCCAGGGAGATAAGCGAACCGAGAAATCCTCCAACCATGATCGCGCCATGGTGGGGCGCGACCGGGAGCAAAGGAATATCCCATCCGATCCGGTTTAAGCCAGTCCAGAGCCCCAGCAACAGACAGGCGAAAGCAAG
>JBBEBN010000267.1:0-19213 GCA_040882305.1 Cyclobacteriaceae bacterium | reverse complement strand
GCGCCCCTTCAGGGCTGCACACACATTGCGTAGTTTTCCCCGGACAACAGTGATTCTCCAATTTTCCCTAATTGCAGAATAATTGCAGAATTGCAGAATTACGGAATTGAGCACCAGGAATGTGGGACGGTGGGGCATTGGGCAGCGTTGCCCGATAGCGGACATATCTGTCCATTTGTGACCTCTGACAAGACCAAAAAGCAGGTTTTCCGCGTGAGAAACCCCAACTATTAAATGGCACCAATGTTGAATTGTCAGCGGCAGTAATTCCACCTCTATGATCAGAAATTACATCACCATTGCCCTTCGCAGTATGATGCGGCACAAGACATATTCCGTTATCAATACGCTGGGACTTTCCGTCGGCGTGTCGTGTTGCCTGCTTCTGGCCCTGTATATCCGGCATGAAGTAAGCTACGACCGTCAACACCGGGATCTTGATCGGCTTTATCAGGTCACTTCCATTATGGGTGATGTCAGTGAGAACAAGATCATGCGGACCACCTCCGCCCCTATTGTATGGGGTATCAAAGATGAACTGCCGGAAATAGAAAAAGTAACGCGACTGGTAAATCCCCCAGGTGTTTCGCAAAACCTGATCCGATACGGCCAAAACCAGTTTTACGAAAGCGATGGCTACATCGCTGACTCAACACTGTTTGATATTTTCACCTACAGCTTTGTTTCCGGCAATCCAAAAAAAGCACTTGTTGAAGCGAACAGCGTGGTGATCACAGAATCCCTCGCAAAGAAAATATTTGGAGATCAACCAGCCCTCAATCAGGTCATCTCTATTAATCAGGGCGGACCGGTTGCGGATTTCAAAGTGACCGGTGTTCTCGCTGACAAACAGGGTCGTTCCCATATCGGCGCTAATTTTTTTGTCTCCATGACGAGCAGCGGATGGGCTGAATTTCTGAGAAGCCCTTCTATCACAGAACAATGGGCGGGGCAGAACTTCTTGTTGTCCTACATTAAACTCAGACCCGGACATTCCGCTGAAGAATTTCTTCCGAAGATGAACAAGGTCTTTTTAAAGTACGGCGCTGACGACCTGAAGACGCTGGGCATGAAAAAGAGTCTCGGCCTTCAACCGGTGAAGGATATCTACCTTTATGCCACCTATGGTGGCCGTACCGCCCGCATTACTTTTCTTTACGTAATAGGTTCCATTGCTGTTTTCATCCTGCTCATTCCCTGTATAAACTTCATGAACCTCTCAACGGCAAAGGCTACCAGACGCGCCGGTGAGGTAGGATTGCGGAAAACGCTGGGAGCCCAGAGATCCGTCCTCATCAGGCAGTTTCTCGGTGAAACCCTGGTGATCGTCATCTTTGCCGTTTTTGTAAGCCTCATCATGGTACAGATTCTGCTGCCCCTATTCAATCATGTCATTGGAAAAACCATCGCATTCAGCTCGGAAAACGTGACATTTATTGCGCTGACCTTGATATCGATTACGCTGTTAACAGGTGTAGTAGCGGGAAGTTATCCTGCCTTCTACCTGTCATCCTTCCAGCCAGCGACAGCATTGAAGGGAAAACTTTCGCTCAACAATTCCGGAAACCTGCTGCGGAAATCATTGGTGGTGTTCCAGTTCGTCATTGCCATCACCCTCGTTTGCTGCATGGTGACCGTGACGAAACAATTAAATTTCATGCAGGATCAGAACCTCGGTTTCAATTCGGATAATAAACTTATCCTCCCGTTGCGCACACAAGCCACGAGAGACAGACACCAGGCCCTGCACCGTGAGCTTGCGAGCCTGTCTCCCGTAAAAAACATCAGCGCATCGGCCTACACACCCGGCCTCAATATCTTGAATGACTTTAGCCTCTATCGTGAAGGTTCTTCCATGGACGCATCTGTCAATGTTAAGAACAGCTGGGTTGAACCCAACTATATGGACCTTTTGAATATTCAACTGGTCACTGGGAGAAAATTTACCGCTAACCGGTTATCGGAGAGTAAGGATAAGATCATCCTCAATGAGACTGCCGTGAAAAACCTTGGCTTTGAACCGGCGGAGATCATCGGAAAACATGTTTACAACGACCACAGCAACGGGCGGTCGTCTTTTGAAGTGATCGGTGTAATGGAAGACTATCATCAGATTACATTAAAAGAAGAAATTTATCCTTTATTGTTCCGCGTGCCGGAAGATGAAACATACCATAATTTTATGGTACTTGACATCGCCGGGGAAAACTTCGGCGAAACTATCTCTGACGTTGAAAAAGTTTGGAAGAACCTGAATCCGGAGACGCCTTTTGAATTCACGTTTTTGGACGAAACCATCAACAGACAATATGACGAGGATAGAAAAGTATCCAGCGTCATGTCGGGGTTTACGGCAGTTGCCGTGATCATCTGCTGCCTGGGGTTATTCGGCTTGTCATCCTATATGGCAGAGCGGAGGGTTAAGGAGATCGGCGTGAGAAAGGTGTTCGGCGCCAGTGTCACGCAAATTGTCAACATGATGTCAGGGGAATTTATAAGACTTGTCTCCATCGCTCTTTCGCTTTCAGTACCATTAGCCTGGTATTTGATCCAGCAATGGCTTGACGACTTCGCCTATAAAGCGCCTGTGGGTATCATGATCTTTGTTTATGCGGGCGTCAGCGCCCTGTGTGTTGCTGTACTGACGGTGAGCTATGAATCGCTCAGGGCGGCTTCAGGAAACCCGGTACATGCGCTGCGGAATGAGTAGGTCACTGAATGGGTGTACCGGTCAGACCGTTCAAAGCGGTCTGGCCTGTACCCTTATCCTGATATTTTTCCAACGCATGGTATACAGCCTGCGGTCCGGCATTCCATGCATCTGCAATCCGATGAATCCGCGGGAATGTGTTTTATAAACTTCGTCATTTGTAAGATCCTCCACAACATGACCATTCACCCACGTTTGGATGCGGGGCCCCAGTGCCAGGATCCTCACATGGTTCCAGCCTTCGTTAAATAAATGATGGTGGCCAACGTTAATTTTTTCTTCGGAAGAAAGCCAGCCGGTACCCAACGCCTCTCCATAAATGAGACCCGTGGTCGGAGTGCCAGGCCGGTGGTTCCTTTGAAGCTCAACCTGCGGGCCATTTACCCTTCCTGCCCTGAGGTCATGGCCTTCACCCGTCGTGAACGGTCGCGCTTTCGAGCGGATCTGTACTCCCGAGTTGGTGACGCTGTCAACCATCACATTCAGTTCCATCTCGAAGTCGGAAAACTCCTGTGTTGTGCAAAGAAACGAATTCGGACTGCCTGCTACCGTCCTTCCCACAATCGCGCTGTCCTCAACGGTATAGGTATGCGAACCATTCAGATGTACCCAGCCATTTAAGGAGGAACCATCGAACAGATCGATCCATGCCGATGAAGATCTCTGCGATTCTTCACTTTCGTCCGGAACGGCGAAGGCGATGATCGAATCTCCATATTTCGTACCATTCTTTCCACCGCCTCCGGCCGCGATCACCACATATTGCCTTCCATCGATCGCATATACGCTGGGTGTTGCATAACCACCCGCTGGCAATTTGCTTTCCCACAACACCTTGCCGGAATGCGTTTCAAAGGCGCGGATCATTTCATCGGGAGTCGCAGCAATAAAAACAATTCCTCCCGCTGTGGCTACGGGGCCGCCAAAATTTTTGGCCCCCGTGTTCCTGATCCCTTTGGCAACAAGTTCCGGATATTCCCCCAGCGTTACTTTCCATAGTATGGAACCGTTATAAAGGTCGACAGCGTTCAACGTACCCCACGGAGGTGAAATGGCAGGGGCTCCGTATGGATCCAGGAAAAAAGGTATTTCAACGGAATAGCGTATCCGGCTACCGGTTGAATCACTCTTATCAGCGGCATCATCAGTTCTTAAAAAAGTGATAACAGAATTTATTTCTCTCTGCGAAAGCTGAGGGAACGCCGGCATGATACCTTTACCATCACGCATGATGGTCCTGATCTCAGCATCCGTTCTTTGAATGTTTGTGAGCGCGGGATACACCGGGGGGTTGCCCTGTCTTTCCAGCCCATGGCACGAAGTACAGTTTCGGCGGTAAACCATCGCGCCTACCTCCAACGGTGAAGCATCCGGTTTGTCGATATCATAAAACATTCTGAGTGTGTTGATAGACGGGGCTTCATTGGCATTCACATACAACACATTTGAGTATGGATCAAACGAGGCGCCGCCCCACTCCACCCCACCCTGATGGCTGGGGGTGGTGATGGTTCCCTGCAGGGAAGGAGGCGTGTAAATGAAACCCGTTTCATATTTCTGAAATTGTTCCAGTGCGGAAGCCCTCGATTCCGGTGTCACGTTCGTAAGATCAGCCGCATTCAGCGACAACCTGACCAGCGGAGGTGGCTTCAAAGGAAACGGTTGTGTGGGCCACGCCTCTTCTCCCGGAATTTTGGAAGGAGGAACCGGAATCTCCTCGATGGGAAATAATGGTTTTCCGGTGTCCCGGTCCAATACGAACGTCAAGCCCGTTTTGGTGAGCTGCACGACGGCGTCCCTGGATTCTTTGCCGTTCCTCAAAGTCACCAGGATCGGGGCTGGAGGGTTGTCATAATCCCAGATGTCGTGGTGAACAGTCTGATAATGCCATTTTCTCTCGCCGGTAGTGGCATCGAGGGCGATTACACAATTTCCAAACAAATTCGTGCCTCTCCGGAATCCTCCGTAAAAATCATTTGCCGGTGAACCGGTGGCAAAGAACACCCACGCTCTTTTCTCGTCCACCGAAAATCCGCCCCAGGGGTTGGCGCCGCCATATGCTTCACCTTCCACCCATTCCCACGTGTCATACCCAAATTCCCCCTTCCGGGGAATGGTGTGAAATATCCATTTGAACTCCCCGGTCACCGCATCGAAGGCCCTCACATCGCCCGGCGTTGAATTGTATTCTTCGGGAACGCGGGACGTAACTATGAGAAAATTCCTGAAAACAATTCCCGGCGTAGTTACTTCAATGGATGCCTTTGTTGAATCCAACCCAAGATTGTAGCGGAGGTCGACCATGCCATCCTTTCCAAAGGATGGGATCAACGCACCGGTCGTGGCATCCAGGGCGTACAGCCTGTTGTTCACAAAATGAAAAATCCGTTTACCCTCTGTTCCCTCCCAGTAAGTAACACCGCGGCTCCTTCCGCGAAAGACTTTTTTATCAGCTTCATGTTCAGAGGAAACAAAACGCCAAACCTCTTCACCTGTTGCGGCGTTCAGGGCAATTGCATCCAGCCTTGGCGTGGTGAAATACATGAGCCCGTTGACAACGATCGGATTGGAATACATGGATGGTCCGTTCGGATCTCCCGTGTGGTATTCCCAAACCGGCTTGAGCCTGTGAACATTGGCACCATGGATCTGGGCTATTTCCGAATACTGGTTGGATTTTTTATCCCCCCTGTAAATCGCCCAATCCGTATAGTTATCATACTTATCCGTTGCCGCGTTTTTCGCGGCCTCCTCACCACCCCCTTTCCTTCCACAGGAAAACAAGGTCACAAAAACAATACTGATGAACACTGTCTGTCTCATATTCAAAACGGATGGGAATCTTTTGAACATAACGATGCGTCACGGCGATGCCGCCCACATCCCTCCCAAGCCTAATCACATACAAACTCCTTCCACGCCCTGCTGATCCCAGGGCGATCAAGGTCTCCGGTGTAAACCATCAGCCGGTACCGGACAACCTCCGTCTCACCTTTACTGAGACTCCAGTCGCCCAGTATCTGGCGCGACGGCCCCATGCCCAGTTCATTGTCAACACGCCACGGTATGGGAAAGTCTTTGTTATCAGGATGATCAAAGATCACAATGTGCGCGAAGTCGTCCCTGTTATCCACCTGGATGCCGATATCATTCCAGATGGCACGCTGACCTTCAGCCGCACCGTTGCGCTGGCCAGGAGCATTGATCACTTCTCCACGGACACCGTCCCGCCAGGGCATGCGCAAAAACAAACCTCCGACATAAAACTTGCCCATGTTGAGATCGGTTAATGCCTCGCCCCTCCACTCCAGGTCCAGGAAATATTTTCCATCCTTTTCCTGAAATGTCCAGGTTTGCGTCTCGGTAAGGATGTCTTTGCCTTGTTCATCCAGCAGGTGATAAACGGTTCGCCACTTCACCTTCTCTCCTTTCTCATCCAGCACTTCGGCGGAGATCCGCCGCCAGTAGTCTTCCTTCCAGTTCATGAAAAAGTCACGGCCGTTCACCTGTTTTAATCCCCAGTAAAGCCCTGTCTGATGTTTATGGTGAGCGGGACTGTACTCCGTCAACTCACCTTTTCCATCTGGGGCCATTATCGGATGAATATAGGGACGGATCCCGACTTTAGCATTCTGGATCATCAAAGGTTCTTCACCGTTTGAACGAAAGATCGAAATCGTACCCTCACTGTCATCCCGCCTTATCGTGAGAAAGGAAGACGGATCCTGCTTTTGACGGAAAGGAGCGCAGGAAAAAATAATAACGGAAAGAATGAACAATAGCGGCGTTGAATTCACAGACAAGAATATTTTTCCTCAAAATATATCGGAAATTCCGTCCGTATGCAAAGTGTTTTATGAGGCAAACGGCCTCGCCCGTGGTAAGCGGCAGAAATTGCCGGCAACCATCCTTCCGCGCCTATTTTCCGGCGATCAATACCAATGTTTCCACAGGTACTTTCGCTCCATTGATTTCCTGATCGGGTTCTTTTTTCTCGATGACATCCTTTATTACAAAACTATTTTTCTTTATGAGCTGGCTGATGTCCTCTTTTGAAAAGAGTCGAAATCCAAACCGCGCAAGCGGATAGTGTTTCATGATGGACTTTGGTCGCAATGAGATGACAAGTCGCCCCTCCGGTCTCAGCACACGGCGAATTTCAGAAAATACTCTTCCCACATCCTCCCAGAAATAGATCGTATTGACGGTAAATACCTTATCGAATGCCTCATTTTGAAATGGCAGTTCGTCCGCCGGGGCGAGATGGAATTGAGCTCGTTTTGACTGAATAAACTTCTTATTCACTATTCTTGCCTCCTCCACCATGACCGGCGAGAAATCACAGCCTGCATATCGAAGCGAATCATCTATTGATAAAATATCCTTTACAAAAAAACCATTACCCATACCAATCTCCAGGACGTGTTCATTCGATCTCAACTGGAGCGCATCAATGGTAAAACGGTTGATATACAGGTTGCCCTCATTCATTTTTTTTGCCAACTGAATGCCCTGCTCTCCCTCAGGTTGCCGTAGTTGCTGCGCAATTGCCTTAAGTGTACCAACATCCATCACAAGAGGGTTGTCCAACAAGATAGGTTTTTATGCCCAAAAAGATCAGGACTACTGGAACTTTACCCAAAAAAAATTGGTGTATTAGCGCTTCGCCCGCCTGCCTGCGCGAAGGCCTTCGGCATAAGCGGGCCGAAGTTCCGCACGAAGGAGGGTCTTTGTGGCTAAAAAACGCCCGAAAAGAATATCTTTGAGCTGAATGGATCCCACAATCCTTACGACGATCATCACTATGAAGATGCCATTTGGAAAATATAAAGGCAGGGTGCTCTGCGAACTGCCGGTTGAGTACCTTGAATGGTTTTCCCGGAAGGGTTTTCCGCCAGGCAAAATGGGTATGCTGCTCTCAACGGTCTACGAAATCAAACTAAATGGCCTCGAATATCTGCTGACACCACTCAGAAAAAACCGCTAATCATTCCCGATGGCCGCCAGCGTCTCTTTCTAAAAAACCTTAGTGCTTTTGTGCCTTCGTGGCCATACAATTTCTGTAACTTTGCGTCGTCAAACCCCATGTTCAGAAATTATTTCAAGATCCTGTTGCGCTTCCTGCTGAAGCAAAAGGGCTTTTCCGTGATCAACGTTTTAGGACTCACCATCGGGATCGCGTGCAGTCTGCTCATCCTTCTGTATGTACAGGATGAATTGACGTATGATCGGTTTCATAAAGATGCGGACCGAATCTTCCGGGTCGGTTTTAGCGGAAACATCCAGGGAGCCCGTGCAGAATCTGCGCAAACAGGCCTTCCGTTGGCGGAAGCTATACAAAGAATTGATGGGGTCCAGTCAACCATCCGGTTGGCAAGTTGGGGCACCTTTCCGGTCAAATATGAAGACAAAACATTTACTGAAAAACACCTTCTCCTCGCGGATGCGAATTTCTTCACGTTCTTTTCCTTCAACCTCATTGCGGGCAACCCTGATAGTGTACTTTTTGGAAAAGGAAAAGCTGTCATTACGGAGTCGGCAGCGAAAAGATATTTTAACTACAGCGGCAGAGGCGATGCGAGCCCAATAGGTAAAACGCTCGTCTTTGCACAAGGATATCAGGTGACCGTAACAGGTATTGCCGAGGACCCACCCCTCAACGCTCACTTTCATTTCACCCTTTTACTTTCCTTAAAGTCGTGGGAGGCGGAAAAAGAAGAGAGGGAAGATTGGATCAGCGGTCGTGTCTTCACTTATTACAAGCTGTTTCCGGACGCGCCCGTCGCCCGAACAGAGAGCAAGGTAAAGGACGACCTGGGAAGTCACTTAAGTAGCCAGCTGGAAGATCTCCGGAATACGAACCTGGAGGCCTTTAAGAAACAAGGCAACGATCTCCGGTATTTTATTCAACCTTTAAGAGAGATCCACTTAAAATCAAATTTAGGAGATGAGATGGAGGCCAATGGCAGCATGGTGAATATCATTTTATTCAGCTGCATCGCCTTATTCATCACACTGCTCGCGTGCATTAACTTCATGAACCTGACTACAGCGCAATCCACCAGCCGGGCAAAAGAGGTGGCCGTGAGAAAGTCGGTCGGCGCAAATCAGGACCTGCTCATCGGCCAGTTTCTGCTTGAGTCCTATTTTTATGTAGTCGTCGGCGTCATCCACGCCCTGGCAATCATCGCCATTGTGCTGGTCCCATTCAATTATTTCACTGAAAAACAAATTGAACTTTCCCGCCTACTTAACCCGGAATTCATTCTTGGGTTGCTCATTTTTATCACCGTCACCGGACTTGTCGCGGGAAGCTATCCGGCCTTTTACCTTACGAATTTCAACCCGGTGGAAGTTCTGAAAGGAAACCTCCGCGCCCGCGTGCGTTCTTATGGCATCAGAAATGTGCTGGTCGTCTTCCAGTTCTTTATCTCCGCCTCACTGATCATCGCCACGCTTGTGGTTTACTACCAGCTTCAGTTTATACAAAAAGTCAATCTCGGTTTTGATAAATCAAACGTCATTAATTTATTGCATACGCTAAACCTTGGTGATAGAAGTGGCGCCTTTAAAGAAGCCCTCCTGCAGGAGCCTTCTGTCGTATCAGCAAGTTACTGCAGCCGGGTGCCTCCCAATATTCAGAACAAATCTGTTTTCAGAACGCTGGATGGGGGCAAAGATTTTCTCCTCGCAATCTATGAAATGGATGAAGACCATCTTGAAACCATGCGATATAAAATGGTAGCGGGAAGGTTCTTTAAAAAAAACAATCCTCAGGATATACACTCGGTTATACTCAACGAAACTGCAGCACGGAAACTGGGGTTGTTGGATTATAAAGGAAAAAAACTGCTCACCGACAATGATTTTCCCCTGAAAACAGAAAGAGAAGTGATTGGCATCATGCAGGATTTTAATTTCACATCGTTGAAAGATCCAATTGAACCCATGGCGGTGCTTTTGGGTTTGCAGCCAAATTGGGAAATGGCCATTCGTTTAAAAGAGGGGAATACTGATTCAACGCTTGCGCGTGTCGGTAAGATATGGAAGGAGTACGCGCCCGATGCGGCTTTTGAATACAGCTTCGTTGATAAGAACTTTGATTCCAAACAACGGACCGAAAAAAGGATCGGTCTATTGTTTATGACGTTCACCGCCCTGGCGATCATCATTGCCTGTATGGGACTTTTCGGGCTCGCCACTTTCTCAACAGAACAGAAAAGAAAGCAGATCGGCATCCGTAAGGTATTGGGTGCGAGCATAAGAAATATCGTCATCCTGCTCAATAAGGATTTTTTGAAACTCGTCCTCATTGCCAACCTTCTTGCGTGGCCTTCCACATGGTGGCTCATGCGCAAATGGCTGGATCAGTTCGCTTACCATACTGGAATCGCCTGGTGGATATTTGCGATAACAGGGGCAATAACCTTCCTGATCGCTTTTTTATCCATCAGTTTCAGGTCTTTTAGGGCTGCGGCAGGAAATCCAGTCATTTCTTTGAGAAACGAATAGGGGTAGGTGCAACCATGGTTGTCCTGAATGGGTATAACCATAAACTCGAGCGCCATGATCTCAAAACTTACCCTTTTCATCGCCGCAATTCTTTTTTCTGTAACGTCTTATGGACAGGAAATAGTAAAGACGTTGAAACATTTCAACCGGATTGTTGCTTCCCCCCGCATACATGTTGTCCTGGACAAGGGAGACACGGAATCGATACGCCTGGTTTATCACAATGTGAGCGCTGGCAAGATCAACTTCACCGTCGACGGCCGCACCCTGCGGATCTACCTGGACGATGCCCGCAAACTGGAACGTATGAAACCAAAAACTACGTGTTGTGGAGGACGGAAAAGTGATTATGAAGGCGTATCTGTTACGGCATATGTCACCTATAGAGAGTTGGAAATGCTGGAGATCCGGGGTAATCAGGAGCTGACCTGCAAAGGTCCCATTGAAGCGGAGCGATTTACGTTGCGTGCTTATGGAGAGAATGAAATTACCCTTGCATCCCTGAAAAGCCAGTACTTCAAAGCAAAACTTTATGGGGAAAATAGCCTCCGGATCGGAAAAGGAAGGACCATTGACCAGAAGTACGTTCTTTATGGTGAAAATACTATCGACGCACAGGACGTGCGAAGCGATTATGTTGTGACCAGTATTTTCGGAGAGGGGTCATTGAAAATAAACTCCTCTGAAGAAGTTCTAATCAACGCATTCGGTGAACCACAGATCTATGTTGATGGCGGAGCCCAGATAAACCGCCGCCTGGTTTTCGGGAACCCCGGAATATTCGAAAAGTAAATAAACCACGGCACCACCGTTCATCGATGCCTCAAACGAGGTTATTGAGGATGAGCGCATTTCGGTATAAAAAAAATAAAGCATTCCTTTATGGAATCCTTTCTCCCGTCACATCCTAGGTCATATCAAAACAAAATTCAATGTTATGAAGACCTGGAAAATGTCTACTACGGTACTGTTGGTGATGACCAGCATCGCCATATTATTTGCATTTACCTTTAGAAGGGCGGGGACTGCCAAAAAGAAAACAATTCCCTTTGTTCCTCCAAAAGGTTGTGTGTTCCGGACGATCATGGGTGAAGAGTCGTCGGAAAACTATTTCGTGCACAAAACGCCGGAGAAAGTACAGCGTTCCATTGACCAGGGACTGTCCTGGATCATAGAAGCACAACACTCCAATGGCGGATGGGGAGCTGGCAGTCACTCCCGGCAGGACATCAGGGATCCACACGCGGTAGCCACCGACCCTGCAACAACCGCGATGGTGGCGATGGCCATGCTTCGAAGCGGAACGGGTTTGTCGGCTGGACCTTATTCCGAAAATCTCCGCATAGCCCTGGAGCACCTGCTGAATGCTGTGGAGACTTCCCCGGCAAACAGCGCCAACATTACCGCGCCGGCAGGCACGCAGATCCAGTCAAAACTTGGAAACAACATCGACGTGATCCTCACTTCCCAGTTTCTTTCAAACATTTTGGAGCTGGTTGATGGTGACGCCGAATTAAGAGAAAGGGTAAAAAGATCGCAAAAGATCTGCGTGGAGAAGATCCAGCGCGCACAACAGGTTGATGGCAGCACGGCCGGATCAGGCTGGGCTGGAGTATTGCAATCATCCTTTGCTACCAACGCGTTGGAAGCCGCGGAGGCAAACGGTGTGGCTATAGACAAAAAGGGACTGGAGAAGGCGCGTGAATTCCAGAAGAACAATTACAACACTAAAACGGGAGATGTAAAGACAGACCTTGGTGCCGGAATTGTCTTGTATTCTGTTACGGGCTCTGTTCGCGCAAGTGCGAAAGAAGCCAGGCGCGTAGAAGAAGTAGTAACAAAAGCCAAGCGCGAGGGGAAACTGCCTCAAAACGCAGCACCTTCCGCTGAAAACCTTCAGAAGATCGGTTATGACAGAGACGATGCCCTTCAGTACGCCACGGCCTATGAGGTGTATCAATCGGCAAAAGTGGAAGCGCAGCGCGAGGATGTGATGAGCGGGTTTGGCAACAACGGAGGAGAAGAATTCCTGAGTTATTTACAAACTGGGGAAAGTATGATCATTAACAAAGACGACACCTGGCAAACCTGGTACGACAACATGAGCGGCAGGATTTTGAAAATTCAAAACAATGACGGAAGCTGGCAGGGACACCACTGCATTACCAGCCCCGTGTTTTGCACGGCGACCTGTTTGCTCATTCTCGCGGTAAATAATGACGTTGAAAACCTGATAGAACTAGGCGGTAAATAGGTGTTGTTTGGTAAATAGAAAAAGCCGGCGAAAGCTGGCTCTTTTATTATACCCTATCTTATACAGGAACGTTGAAATTGCTATTGGCAATTCAATTCTCTTGAACCCAATACAGTCGTAATACAGGTCATTCAACTACCTGAAACGCCCGATATCGAACAATGAACGCTCAGATCTGAACATCGGCAGAATACAAAAGATCCACGTTATGTGGTACAATGCACTCCTGTAAAAAAAGCACGCTCTTTGTTGTTACCAAAGGCGTTTCAATGAGTTATCTTGTCAGTCTATCCTCTTGCTTATGATCAGAAACTATCTCAAAGTAGCCCTGCGATCTATCTTCAGAAGTAAGCTTATGGCGTTCATTAACATTGCCGGCCTGGCACTGGCGATGGCGTGCTGTCTGCTCATTGCTTTGTTCATCAAAGACGAGTGGTCCTATGACCGTTACCACGGCAAAGCTGATCGCATCTATCGCGTTACGCGGAATTTCCTTTCACCGGATGGCTCGGTGAACCTGCACCTGGGCCATGTGGCTCCCCCCTTCGGGCCTCTCCTGAAAAACGATTTTCCAGACTTTGAAGAAGTAGTCAGAACGTTGCAGCGACAAATCCTGGTCTCCCATGAGACAGGGGCAGAAGAAGGGAAATTGTTTAACGAGGGCAGGGCCTTCTTTGCTGAGCCCGAGATCTTTAAAGTCTTTGATATTCCTGTAACGCAAGGCAATCCCGAGAAAGCGCTGAATGAGCCCTTTCAGATGATGCTTTCTGAAAAGACTGCCAGGAAATACTTCGGAGACGAAACTGCGATGGGTAAATCGTTGAGAGTAGGCAACGGCTATGATGTGGTGGTGAGCGGGGTCTTCAAGGATTTCCCTCCCCAGTCGCACCTGCATCCCGAGATACTGCTCTCTTTCTCCACGCTGAACGACAGCACCATTTATGGAAGAAGACGCCTGGAAGAGAACTGGGGGAACAATGCCTTTGCATCCTATATCCTTGTGAAGGAACCATTCGATCAGAAAAAAATTGAGAGCCAGTTCCCGGCCTTTCTGGACAAACGGATGGGCGCCAACATGAGTGAGCCGAATGCCCCCATGCCTTCGACCTGGACCACCCTGTTCTTACAGAAACTTACCGACATACATCTTCACTCCCACCTGGACTCGGAGATTGAAGCCAACGGGGACATCAACACAGTTTATATGATGGGTGTCGTTGGCTTATTCATCATCCTGATTGCCTGCTTCAATTTCGTAAACTTATCGACAGCCCGAGCCACGAAGCGCGCAAAGGAGGTGGGATTGCGAAAAGTGGTGGGAGCCTTCAGAACGCAGCTCATCACCCAGTACCTCGGCGAATCGATTCTGATCGCGTTCTTTGCGCTTGTATTTTCACTCGCCATTGCATTTTTAGCGCTTGATTGGCTGAATGCCTTTACAGGAAAAGCAGTATCACTCCGTCTGAGCGGTAATGTAATGTTGTTCGCCGCCCTCATCGGATCAGCTTTTCTGATTGGAATTTTCGCCGGGATCTATCCCGCCTTCGTCATATCTTCCTTCAAGCCGGCGACAATACTTAAAAGCGGCCAGGCTTCATCAGCAAAAGGCAAGGCAAGTCTGAGGAAGGTGTTGGTTGTGGCGCAATTCGCCATCAGCATCATTCTTATCATTGCCACCATGATCACCTTTCAGCAACTTCAGTTTCTGAATAGCCGCTCGCTCGGATACAATAAGGATCAGATCATCCTCGTGGGAAACTATGGTGAATTGAGCAGTCAATACGATGCTTTCTACCAGGAGTTGTTAAATCATTCCACTGTCAGGAATGCAGGCCGCTCAAGTCTTGTTCCAACGGACCGATTACTGGATCATCGGGGATCAGCCCAGGTCCAGATTTCAGACTCCATGGTCAATACGAATGTAGTAATAAAGAATGTCGCCGTTGATCAAGAGTTTTTTGATACCTACCACATTCCTTTGGTTACAGGAAGAAACTTCTCGAAAGAGATCAAAAGCGATGATTCCCCTTGCTTTCATTCTGAACGAATCCGCCGTAGCCATGATTGGCCTCACGCCGGAGAATATATTGACAACGGATTTTCAATATGGGGGTGTTCGCGGTCGCGTAATCGGCGTAGTGAAGGACTTTCATTTTGAATCCCTCCACGAGGCAATCGTTCCCGTCGTATTCCACCCGGGTAGAGGTGGCAACATATCCATTCAGGTGGCTGGAAATGAAATGCAGGAAGCGCTCGCACACATCGAAAAAGTTTGGAAGGAATTTTTGCCGCACCGCCCTTTCGAATACAGTTTCCTCAGCATGCAGTATGCCCAATTATATAGCGCCGAACAGAGGCAGGGGCAGCTGTTCATCGTCTTCTCAGGATTGGCAATCTTTATCGCCAGTCTCGGCTTGTTCGGACTGGCCACCTTCAATACGCTGCAGCGCATCAAGGAAATCGGCATCAGAAAGGTGTTGGGCGCTTCCGTCTCAAACATCGTGCAGTTATTGTCGAAAGAAATCATTGCACTGATCTTCTTTGCCAATCTTATTGCCTGGCCGGTGGCGTGGTACTTCACAGATCAATGGCTGAGCAGTTTCGCCTACCGGATCGATAACAATTTCTTTTTATACCTATTTTCTGCCGGCACCGCGATTCTTATTGCATTGGTCACGGTGAGCACACAAACCATCAAAGCGGCCACGTCGAATCCAGCCGATACGTTGCGTAACGAATAAAAAACCTGCAGGGAATTTATTTTCCTTCCATGTTGTCTTCGTGGGCATCGCCACCAATACTGTACGAATTGTTTTCTTCGTCTTCCGAACCGATCGCTTCGCTTTCATCATCAAGTTCCGAACCAGGTATATCGAGATCCTCGCCGGCCATATCTACCGGCCATACGCGGTTCTTTAACAACTGCTCATCCTCTCCCATATCCATGCTCAGATCTTTTGGACCAAGCGCCTCCAGATCTTCCCCTGTCACGTCAGATTCATTGCCTTCCTCAATATCTTCGGCCATGCTCTTAGGAATAGGATGTTCCATGCCCGCGCGGTTCCGGCGCTCTTCAAGATCCTCCTCCCTTCCCAGCGGATCTTCTTCAATGGTGTTGGGATCGGTTTCTGCCGGTTCGTTGATGTCCAGGTTTTCCGTGCCGACAGTGCGCGAAAAATTCTCTACATCCATCCCCACGCGGCGGGTATTCATTCGGTTCATGATATCCTCTTTCGGAGGATATTCACCGGGAAGTTTTTTGTTCTCTTTTTCGGTTCTGTTCAATGGGTCATTCCTTTTCCTATTTTCGGTCGAGGCGTCAGGGGATTTATTCTTTCTTGATTTCATCTGCTGATAGTTTTAGTTGTTCAGAGGGGCTTTTTTAACAAGCAACCATGATGATCTGGTATCGCTCTTTTTTCCACTGCAACAAGGAGGTAAAAAAATCTTGCCTCACAGGTGGGATAAACGTTGTCGCTTCAGTAACGTTTACTCCGGCACGGAATTATTAAGTATCAGATCGTCCGCCACCTTCCGCCCAGGATGGACAAGTTGAGGACAGGCAGCGGATAACACCTGAAGAGGTGCCCGAACCAGTGAGAATAAGAGGGGCAGGCAAATCCCGGAAGATTAGCGGCGCCCATCCTTTACGTGGACAACACTCTACAGTTATGCGGCTTAATGAGTTGTTGAACCCTGGTACAAAGATTTGAACCTAGGCTTGGTAGGTGATTGTACCGTACCGGCAGGTAGAGGAGCCGGTTAGTTCCTCTTGGTTTTATTCATTTTAAATATTGAGTTATGTTACGCTGGTCAGTTATCTTTTTTATTATTGCTATCGTTGCGGCGATATTCGGTTTCGGCGGAATCGCTGAAGGTGCCGCTTCAATAGCCAAAATATTGTTCTTTATATTTCTGGCGCTTTTTATCATTACGATATTGTTTGGCGCAAGCTTGTTTAAGAAGTGACGTAGTTAAGACAAATTAAGAGCAACGGACGGCAGTGTGTAGAGACGCAAAATCTTGGGTCTCTACACACTCTACTCTCGTTGACTTTTTAAATTGAAGTATGAAATCAAACACTGTGGATATACCACTAAAAAAAATTTGGGGATGGGCCGCGACAGGCTTCGGAATCTACCTGGTAGCCCATGCCGTTGCAAAAGAACTCTCAAAACTTAATCTGCAAGACAAAGTAGTGCTCATCACGGGTGGTTCCCGCGGATTTGGCCTCGTATTGGCCCGTCATCTCGCAGCAAAAGGTGCAAAACTCGCCATCACCGCGCGGACTGCTGACGATCTGGAACTGGCCAGACAGGATCTGGAGGCGCGCGGTGCTCAGGTGATTGCCCTGACCGTGGATGTCACGGAAAATGAGCAAGTAAAAGCGATGGTTCGCGATGTGATCCATCATTTTGGCCGCCTGGATGTACTGGTCAACAACGCCGGCGTGATTCAGGTGGGCCCGCAACATCTCATGACCATTGACGATTATCAGCTGGCCATGCAAACCAATTTCTGGGCGCAGTTATACGCGATGCTGGCAGTCATCCCGCACTTTGTGAAAAAAGGACGGGGAAGGATCGTCAACATCACTTCCATAGGTGGTAAAATAGCCCTTCCCCATTTGTTACCTTACGCAGCAAGCAAGTCTACAGCCGTCGGACTCTCGGAAGGAATGCACGCGGAACTGAAGAAGCACAACATATATGTTACAACTGTTGTGCCGAATCTAATGCGAACGGGAAGCCCCGTTCACGCCGATATCAAAGGGGATTATGAAAAGGAGTATGCGTGGTTTAAACATGCCGATTCAAATCCACTGCTCAGTCAGGATCCTAATAATACAGCAGAAAGAATTATCGAGGCAATCGAATATGGAGAATCGGAGGTGACCCTTTCCCTGAACGGAAAAATCGCAACGCTGATCCAGGGATTGGCTCCCCGCTGGGTCAGTCTTTTGATGAGCATTGCCAATCATCTTTTGCCTGATGCCGCCACTGGCAACTTCGACAGCAAGAAGAGATGGGAAGTTGAACCCAAATTATCGCCGCAGGGCCCAATCGCGCAACTGAGCGACAGGGCTACCGCACGCAGCAACAAAGTTTGAATTGGCTGTTGGCTTTTCGTTGTTAGCCGTTTGGTTTGTATTCCCGCCATACGAACCTAATGCCTTATTTCCTTAATGCCCTACAGGCCTATTCCCTCTTATTATCCAGCCTGCAGAAATTATCCATTCCAAGATGCATCAGCGCATCCCCGGCATTGATGACGGGACCATTGTTAATGCCGATGACATATCCGGCTTGTGTGGCCTTGACTTTTTCCTTGAATTCGCCAAAGGGATCCGTGATCGTTCCCACCCATTCACCGCGATGTACCAATTGTCCGCATTGAATGTTGGGCTGAAAAAGGCCCGCATGTTTTGCGCGTATCCACGATGTGCTCCAGATCACGCGGTTCTCCTCTTTTGGTTCGGGTGCGCTATCGATCATGTTGAGGTATTTCATCAGCCGCAATGTGCCCGCCACGCCTTCTTCAATGGCCTGAGGATCAAAACGCAGGGACTCCCCGCCTTCATACACAATTATTTTTTTGCCCTTCCGCGACGCTTCTCTCCTGAGCGAATTCGGGCGAAAGGCCGCATCGATGGTGAAGGGAGCATAAAAAGCATTGGCAAGACCCATGTTCGTCTGGTCGCGGAGCAGCGCCCGCACCTGAGGATAATTAGCCCGCATAGCCCCGCCGGTATGGAAGTCAATTCCACAATCTATATAAGGGATCACTTCCTGCATGAGGTAATAGGCAACGCGGCTGGCAAGGGAACCGTTTTTCCTTCCCGGAAAAGAGCGATTCACATCTTTGCCGTCCGGAACATCGCGCGAGTAATTCAAAAAACCATAGACATTGATGATGGGCATGCAGATGACCGTTCCGCGCTTCACTTTATGCAGGCCGCGGTCCAGGATGCGACGTACGATCTCCATGCCGTTCAGTTCGTCACCATGCATGCCTGCAATTAAGGCCAGCACAGGCCCTTCCTCCAGGGAGCGGGAAACATAAATGGGTGTGTCGATAAGGGTATGGGATGGAAGCCGTGCGATGTTGATGTTGATCTCTTTGAATTCGCCCGGCTGGATTTCCTGGTTTGCGATCTTGATAGGTTTCAATTCCCGTGAGTTAAAGTCAACGCTCATTTTTTAAAGTTATGAAATGGCGCCGTAAGATTTCAGGAGAAAGAAAGGATATTGGCCCATCAGGCAAGAGAAATCGTCCGCTATTCCGGCGGAACGCCCTTTGAAACCCTTAACGAATAGTTAAGAAAGATTATGCGTTGACCTTATCCTTCTGGATTTGATGTTTTCCAGCAAATTTTTCGACAAATTCAAAGATTTTCCCGGCAATATCAACTTTCGTAGCACCCTCAATCCCTTCCAGCCCGGGAGAGGAGTTCACTTCAAGTATCAGGGGCCCACGGTTAGAGGGAAGCATGTCAACACCTGCCACGCCCAGTCCCATTTTTTTAGCTGCCGTGATCGCGGCATTTTTTTCCTGGCGGGAAAGTCTTATAAACGTAGCGGTACCACCGCGGTGCAGGTTGGATCTGAATTCACCCTCCCTTGCCTGTCTCTTCATCGCGCCCACAACTTCACCGTTGACAACAAAAGCGCGGAAGTCAGCACCTTTGGCTTCCTTGATAAACTCCTGGACAATGATGCGCGCATGGATCCCATGAA
>JBBEBN010000266.1:17073-19534 GCA_040882305.1 Cyclobacteriaceae bacterium | reverse complement strand
AAATTAAGCCGCTGCCCTGCGGGCATGGCTAATGTGGAGAATCCCGGTTTCCCATCTGACCCCTCTTTTTCTCCGTTAAAGGATACTAAATGCAAAATAACGCGATAATTTACGCGTTGGAATTTTTAATGATCATTGTTGGTTAATTAAACCGCTGGTCTAAAGATTCCCGGCATTTTTTAAAGATCGTTTCATATAGATTTACCCGGCCTTATGCCTAGAACATTATTGATTGCACTTTTTGCATTGGCATTCCTCGCTTTTTCAAATTCCAAACTCACCGCTGTTGACAAAAAACCCGCTGGATCCGAGGTCAAACCGGTATCGCTATTGGTTGGAAAACGTCATAAAGCAAAATTACTGACCCGGGTAAATTTTGAAGACTCTCTTAAGCAATTGTATGACAAGATTAATTTGTCTGCGTATAACCTTCCGTATGACATTTTCCGCCTGGGAATGATCGGTTATTATTCTCTCGAGAAGGAGGGGTCTTTAAGTGATAAAGGCCTGATCTCCATCATTGATTTTTCGAAGCCCAGTACAGAAAAAAGATTCTACACGATAGACCTTAAAAATCAGATCCTGAAATACCACACTTATGTGGCCCACGGAAGAAACACCGGTGCGAACATGGCATCGGAATTCTCAAATATTCCGCACTCGAACCAGAGCAGTCTTGGATTTTATGTTACAGCGGAAACATATGTAGGCAGTAAAGGATACAGTCTGAGGCTCGATGGGAAGGAAAAATCTTTCAATGACAAGATACGTAGCCGTACCGTTGTAATGCATGCAGCAGATTATGCGACAGAATCATGGATCAAATGCTATGGAAGGTTGGGTCGGAGTCAGGGTTGCCCCGCATTGCCGCCAAAGATCTCCAAAGAAGTGATTGATGTTATTAAAAACAAGACTGCCATCTTCACCTATTATCCTGATAGGCATTATCTGAATGCATCCCGTTATCTCAAAGTAGAAGATCTCTTCGAAAAACTGGACAGGGCGCCTGTCCAAATTGCGGCTTCAGAAGAGGGAAGGCAATCATAAAGTCAAAGGAAAGGTCACGAGGCAAGAAGGGCGCGTTCCGTCAATGAACGGATCTTATCGGATACCCTGATGGCACCCAGCGCCTGTTTGCCCGCCTCACTCATTTTCTTTAACGTTTTTCGAAGGATGTCGACAATTTTTTCATCCTCGTGCCGCGAAGCAAACTCTTCGAGGTAATATTCAACAAAGACAAGACACACCACATCCTCAAGCATTTGCGTTGACGGATTGGTGTACAACTCTTTTTTCAGCAGAACCACCTTGACTTTTTCAATTGTTTCAGAGTCATATCCGCATTCGGAAAGAATTTTTTCTGCCATTTGGGCGTGCCGGATCTTTTCTTCATTACGCCACTGAAGATACCCTTTGCGATCCATTGGATATTTTTCTCTGGAAATTTCCCACCTGCCAATATGCTGACACCGCGCAGCAAGTCTCACAGCTTCATCCGCATCAGGCGCAAAACGGGAAAGGCGCTCGGTCATCCGGCGGGCATACAACAATTCTTTTGGATAGACACGGCCATCTTCCGACTCCGTATGTGGATCCTTCTCATGGTACGCATCAAAGGCGGCGATGGCTCTGGTGAAACGATCGGATGTTGGTTGCATAGGGGGCGAGTGGTCAGTTGTGAGTCAGTGCGTGCGGTCGATTCTCTTGCGTTCGATCGCTTAAGTTAGTGCGTTTATTTTTCGTCAATCGTCAATCGTGAGGCGACGGTAGGCGGTGCGCCGGGAAGATGTAGAGGCGCAAGATTTTGCGTCTCTACATCTGCTATTCCGGAGCGAGCTGCACCTCCACTCACGATTCACCATTAACTCCCCCACAAAGATACGAATAGAGCGAAAAACCGTGCAAACGCTGGCACCACTCACCACTTACGTTTTCCGTTCCACTTCCCTCAGGTTGGCCAGCTTCTTGTTCCTCAAAAACCCATTGATATCTTCAAAATGTTCCTTCACCCGTTTGTTGCCAAATTCAAAGACCTTCGTGGCCAGGCCGGCGAGAAAATCACGGTCGTGGGAGACCAGAATCATGGTTCCATCAAAGGCTTTCAGCGCTTCTTTTAGGATCTCTTTCGTCTTGATATCCAGGTGGTTAGTGGGTTCATCTAAAATTAACAGATTAACTGGCTGGAGCAATAATTTGATCATGGCAAGCCGCGTTCGTTCTCCCCCGGAAAGCATCTTCACTTTTTTGTCTGTGGCGTCGCCACCGAACATAAAGGCTCCCAGGATGTCACGGATTTTAGTGCGGATATCACCTACGGCGATATAGTCGATGGTTTGGAATACCGTGAGCTCTCCATCCAGCATTGAAGCCTGATTCTGAGCAAAATATCCGATGAGAGAATTGTGGCCGATCTGAAGTTTTCCGTCATAGTCGATCTCACCCATGATGGCTTTTACCAGCG
>JBBEBN010000266.1:0-17063 GCA_040882305.1 Cyclobacteriaceae bacterium | reverse complement strand
CAGCGTGGATTTTCCTTCCCCATTCTTCCCGACAAAGGCAATGCGTTCGCCACGGGCAATCGTAAGCGACACGTCATTGAATACGGTATGGTTACCGTATTTTTTGGTAACGCCAGAAAGGATAACGGGATAATTTCCGGAACGGGGAGCAGGAGGGAACTTGAGATTCAGCGCAGATGAATCCACCTCATCCACTTCCACGATCTTCATTTTCTCCAGCATCTTTACGCGCGATTGCACCTGGAGCGTTTTGGAATACGTTCCTTTGAAGCGCTCGATGAATTGTTCGGTCTCGGCAATCTGTTTCGCCTGGTCATCAAACTGTTTTTGCTGCTGTTCGCGCCTCTCTTTCCTCAATTGAAGGTAATGGGTGTAGTTGGTCTTGTAATCGTAGATACGACCCATGGTCACTTCTATGGTGCGATTGGTCAGGTTGTCAACAAACGTTTTGTCGTGGCTGATGACAATCACCGCCTTTGCATTGTTGATGAGAAAATCTTCCAGCCACTGGATGGATTCAATATCCATGTGGTTGGTGGGCTCATCGAGCAGGATAAGATCAGGTTTTTGAAGAAGTATTTTTGCCAGCTCTATGCGCATGCGCCATCCGCCGCTGAACTCACCTGTGGGACGCGTGAGATCCGAACGGAGAAAGCCAAGTCCCATGAGTGTTTTTTCAACCTCCGCGTCAAAGTTGATCTCTTCAATGGAGTAATATTTCTCACTGAGCTCAGATACCCCTTCTATTATCCTGGCATACTCGTCAGATTCATGGTCAGTGCGCGTTTCCAGCTGGTGGTTGAGATCGTCGATCTGACCTTTCATGTTGAGTATTTTCGAAAAAGCCCTGGAAGCCTCTTCGAAAACCGTTGCAGTGTCTTGCGTGAGCAGATGTTGGGGAAGGTAAGCGATGATGGAATCCTTTGGGGCGGAAACCTTACCCCGGGTTGGTTTTTGCACACCGGCAATGATCTTTAGCAGGGTAGATTTTCCTGCCCCATTCTTGCCCATGAGCGCAATCCGGTCGTTTGAATTGATGTTAAAGGTAATATTACTGAAGAGAGCGGATCCGTTAAACTCCACCGTCACGTTGTCAACTGAAATCATTGGTTCTAAAATAAGAGGGCAAAGATAATTCGGATTAGGATTAGGATTCGTCGGATTTTGGATTTTTTGGATGGGGATTCGTCAGATCCCTGGACCGGGAGTTCGTAGCCCCTGCGATCTGAAGCCAATTTATCCATGATGGATCGCTCAATCCTGGAAAATGATGGAATCCGGGCACATTAATCATTACACCGTATCGTGAAAAAATTTACCTTTGCAGCCACTATAACCAGATTCTTTGCTGATGAGCCCTCGAATTTTGCTTTATTCCATCCTTTTTCTGGCAGGATCAACCGCCTTTTTCGCTTCCTGTAATTCCAAAACATCGGAGCACGGAGATTTTTCCACAGATCCCGCGGCCATTGCAAAGGGTGAAAACATTTTCAACCAGAATTGTATTGCCTGTCATACCATGGAGCAGGATGGCATCGGCCCCGCGTTAGGCGGCATTACAAAGGAGGTCTCCGCAGAATGGCTGAAAAACTTTATAAAGGATCCTAAGAACATCATCGAATCAGGCGATGCCCGCGCAAAGAAGATGTTTGAGCGATACAAGTCTGTGATGCCGGCTTTCGCTTACTATAAAGAAGATGAGATAGAAGGGATCGTTGCGTACCTGAACACACACGATGCTCCTGCCAAAAAACTGGTGGCAGTAGGGGATGGGAATGCATTGCAGGATCCCATTACGTCAGGAATAACGATGTCGGACCTGGTTGTTGAAATGGAGCTGGTAACCCGGATGCCCGCCACCAGCAAAGAAAAACCGCTGACCAGAATAACAAAATTTTATTCGCGGCCCGACACAAAGGAATTCTTTGTTCTGGATCTGCGCGGAAACCTTTACAGGCTGAAGAACGGCAAGACAGAAATCTACCTGGACATCTCCGAACACATACCTGACTTCATCAGCAAACCCGGCCACGCTACAGGTTTTGGCAGCTTTGAATTTCACCCCGAGTTCGCCAGGAACGGCCTGTTGTATACGACGCATACAGAACCCGCCGGGGCCGCGAAAGCTGATTTTTTCTACGAAGACTCGCTGGGCGTGAAGTTGCAGTGGGTTCTGTCGGAATGGAAAACCGACCAGCCGGGAGGCTTCCCCTTTAAAGGGAAGCGGCGCGAACTCTTCAGGGTAAACATGGTAGGGCAGTCACACGGCGTTCAGGAGATCACTTTCAATCCGCTGGCCGAAGCAGGGGATGAGGATTACGGCCTGTTGTACATCGGCATCGGCGATGGCGGAAGCGCCGAAAGGGGCATCCTGCACATCAACAAAGGTCCTGAAAATATCTGGAGTTCCATTATCCGGATCAATCCCGCGGGACGAAACAGCGCCAATGGAAAATACGGTATCCCTGCGGGCAATCCTTTTGTGAAAAGCAGTAATCCGAATGCCCTCGGAGAGGTGTATGCGTATGGCTTCCGTAATCCCCACAGGATCACGTGGACAAAGGCGGGAAAGATGCTCGCCTCCAATATCGGGCAACACAACATTGAAGAACTGAATCTCATTCAGCCGGGGCATAATTACGGCTGGCCTACACGCGAAGGGAGCTTTGTGATCAATTTGCGCGAAAGTACCCGCAAGCTTTACCCGCTACCTGATGGCGAGGGCACCGAAATGGATTATCCTGTGGCCGAATACGACCATGATGAAGGGAACGCCATCATCGGCGGTTATGAATACTGGGGCTCCACGATTCCGGAGCTTGAGGGAAAATACCTTTTCGGAGATATGGTGAACGGCCGGCTGTTTTATGTAGACGTTGCCGACATCCATCCCGGAAAGCGAGCACAGATGAAAGAATTCCAGGTCTCCCTGAACGGCAAACGCACATCGTTCAAATCCCTCTGCGATGATGCGCGCTTAAGCATGCGTTTTGGTCGCGATCATCTCGGCGAGATCTATATTTCCACCATGCCGGATGGAAAGGTTTACAGGCTTACCGACGCACAGACTGCAACCAATCTCTGACCATTTCATCATGCATCGATTTTTTACAGAGCGATTTAAGCTTTAGATTTGATAATTATACCCTCCAAGAATAGAATGAAGAATAGCGCGCTGACAACTCCTCCAATTTTCACAGTCGTTGTTTTATTGCTCGCGGCCAGCTGCAATTCAAATAAATCAGATTACAGTGAGATCGCCACCGACTCGGTCACCATCGCAAAAGGCCAGCTTGCCTTTTCACAGAACTGCAGCGCCTGCCACAACTTCCGCCAGGACGGTATCGGCCCCCAGCTGGGAGGAATCACCAGGACGGTCTCCTCTGGGTGGATCAAAGATTTTATTAAAAATCCGAAAGGACTGGTAGAAGCCGGTGACGAACGGAGCAGTAAATTGTTCGCCCACTACAAAACGCTCATGCCCTGCTTTGGACATTATTCCGAGAATGAACTTAATGAGATTGTCGCATATCTGCACACCCAGAATGCGCCCGATACCGTCACAGCAAGAGGCGCAGCCGCAGCATTGGCGGATCCTATACCCCTTCCAATACAACAATCAGACCTTGTGGTGGCATTGGAATTTGTGACACAGGTTCCCGCTTCGAGCAACAAAGGCTTTAAGACCAGGATCACAAAACTTGACTATATCCCGAATACGAACCGCTTATTTATTGTTGACATTCGGGGTAAATTGTATGAGCTCAAGAACAATGAGCCCAGGGTCTATATGGATATGACCCGGCTGAAACCCGAATTCATAGATGCTCCCGGACTTGCTACTGGTTTTGGAAGTTTTGCATTCCACCCGGAATTTTCAAAGAACGGGCTGCTTTACACCAGTCATACGGAGTCACCGGAAAGTGCAAAGGCAGATTTTCACTATGCCGATTCTATCCCGGTTACGCTGCAATGGGTAGTTTCCGAATGGACGACGGAACAACCCGGCGCTTTTCCTTTTAAAGGCAAAAGTCGCGAATTGTTCAGGATCAACATGGTTACAGGAATGCATGGAGTACAGGAAATTACCTTCAATCCCAACGCCAAACCCGGTGACCAAGATTTCGGATTATTGTACGTGGGCATCGGCGATGGGGCTTGCGTAGAATCGGGCTATCCATTTCTGGTGCAGCGTATTCAAGAGCCCTGGGGCAGCATTCTGCGCATCGATCCGCGCGGAAACAACAGTGCCAACAAGCAATACGGAATTCCGTCGACGAACCCCTTTGTAAACAGCGCTAAGGGTCAGGCCCTGGGAGAGATGTATGCCTATGGTTTCAGGAATCCGCATCGCATTACGTGGACAAAATCAGGCCAGATGCTGGCGAGCAACATCGGGCAGGCGCAGATCGAATCCGTAAACCTGATCTTACCCGGGCACAACTACGGATGGGCTATACGCGAAGGCACGTTCCTTGTGGATCCCCTCGGCGACATTACCAAAGTATATCCCCTTCCCCCGGATGACGCAGACTTCAATATCACTTATCCGGCGGCGCAATACGACCATGACGAGGGATTGGCCATCAGCGGAGGTTTTGAATACACCGGATCAACCATTCCGGAACTCAAGGATAAATATCTTTTTGCCGATATGAACAACGGACGACTTTACTATCTGGACCTGGAAGAGGTACAACCGGAAAAAATAGCGACCATCAAAGAATGGAAAGTCACGCTGAATGGCCAGCCCACGACCACGGCAGAACTTTGCGGCAGCAAGCGCGTAGACTTGCGTTTCGGCAAGGACCAAAACGGAGACGTCTATTTCTTCAGCAAGCAGGACGGAAAAGTGTACAGACTGATGCATTCAAATGCACGCGTGTCCCAACTATAATACTATAGCACAGGCAAAATGAAAAAAGGGGCCTCGTCAGGACCCTTTTGGTGGACCTATTTCTTATGAATAATCGGCCGCACCGAACCGGCAAAAAATGTACTTTCGGAAATAACAACACAGAACTGCCGCAGGATGCAGGTAAAGCGCAGGATGCAGGTAAAGATCTTTAAGGACTACGACACGCTTTCACAGGAAGTGGCCAGCAATATCATTCACCTGGTAAAGGAGCAACCACGGGCTATATTGTGCCTTGCCGCAGGAGATACACCACGCCTTGCCTATTCGCTTTTGATAGAAAAAGCGCGCGCCGGAGAAATCGATTTTTCAAAATGCACATTTATCGGACTCGATGAATGGATCGGGATCGCGCCGACCAATCCGGGCAGCTGCCGCTACTTTTTACAAACCCATCTGTTCACACCTATCGGTATACATCCATCACAGATCCACCTGTTTGATGCGTTATCGCCAGACCTTGCATCCGAATGCCGGAAGATGGACCAGACTATTAGAGAAAAACAGGGTATTGACCTGATGCTCGTCGGCGTAGGCATGAACGGACATATCGGTTTCAATGAGCCAGGAGCGGCCCTCAATCAGTATGCCCATGTCATTTCGCTGGACGAGACTACGCAGACCGTTGGACAGAAATATTTCACCGAGTCGACAAAATTGCAAAAAGGCGTTACCCTGGGACTGCAGCATTTGCTCGATAGCAGGACTGCCATCATGATTGCCAGCGGGTCCAAAAAGGCTGAAATAATCCGGAAAGCTCTTGAAGAACCCATAACAACCCAGGTTCCCGCCAGTGTTGTGCGAAAACACGAAAAAGGATTGGTCATGCTCGATCAGGATGCTGCCTCCTTACTTCAAAGAAAAATATCCAAATAATTTTTTTACTACAATGTTTGCATTTCTGCAACCTTTGCGTTTACTTTGAAATGCAAAGTACTTTCTATATATGGAAAAATATACATCTCCTGAGGAAACCCTGACTGAGATCAGGCACCTGATGGAGCGATCCTCCCGCTTCATCTCTTTAAGCGGATTTTCCGGGATATTCGCAGGAATCTACGCCCTGGTGGGAGCACTGGCAGCCTACTATTACCTGAATGCCCATGGGAACGCAGATGGAAAAGACGCATACCCGCCAGGTGTTCCTGAATACGACCAGTTGCTCTTCCTGGCAGGGGATGCCCTCATCGTTCTCATCCTGGCCATCGGAACAGGGATCTTCCTCACAACAAGGAGAGCAAAGAAAGACGGCAACTCACTCCTGGACGCGGCGGCGAAGAAACTGATCATCAACCTGGCCATACCACTCCTGACAGGTGGAGTTTTCTGCATCGCCCTCGTCTATCACGGAAACACATTCTATGTCGCCCCCGCCATGCTGATCTTCTATGGCCTGGCACTCGTGCACGCCAGCAAATATACCCGCGACGATGTGCGATCGCTGGGAATGGCAGAGATCGCCATGGGATTAATTTCCCTGTTCATGCCGGGATATGGGTTGCTTTTCTGGGCTATCGGCTTCGGCGCGCTCCATATCGCTTATGGAGCCTACATGTATAACAAATACGAGAAGTGAAAAAACTCCTGGTAAACTTTAACAAGGCTTTTGAAAGCCGGGTCCGCCTGGGAATCATGTCGGTGCTGATGGTCAATCAATCCGTCGACTTCAACACCCTCAAAGAACTATTGATCCTGTCGGATGGAAATCTCGCCAGCCACATCCGCGCGCTGGAAGAGGTCCGGTACATTACAGTGAATAAACAATTCATCGGACGCAAACCCAATACGACATACAGCGCTTCCAAAGAAGGAAAAAAAGCCTTTCACGCACACTTGAAGGAGCTGGAAACCCTTATCCGTGGACAGGCAGTATAGTTTTTTTTTGAACTTTTACTTTGAATTACAAAGTACTTTCTAAAGTAGAAAACAGAATATGAAAACAAGACAATCGTCATCGGAGCGTCTTTCCTGATGAACCTATTTGGCAAGACCAAGGTCAGGAAAATCATTTTTCAAAAAAAACATCTAAAGTAACATGAAAGTCAAAATGATATTGCCCGCGCTTACAGAAGCCGAGAGCCCGTTCTGGCGACCGATAAAATACTCTTTGTTTCCACCGCTGGGGCTCGCCACGCTGGCCGCCTATCTTTCACCCGATGATGAAATCGATCTGCAGGACCAACACGTTGAAGAATTAAACCTTAACGACAATCCCGACCTGGTCATCATTCAGGTTTATATCACGAATGCCTACAGGTCTTACAAAATTGCTGACCATTACAGACAAACGGGTGCGTATGTTTTATTAGGGGGACTGCATGTAACTTCCCTGCCAGACGAAGGCGCACAACATGCCGACACCATCTTTCTTGGCCCGGGTGAAGAAACTTTCCCCCAATTCCTGAGGGATTTCAGGAGCAAACAACCGAAAAAGATCTACAGCTCCTCCTTCAGGACGCTGGAAAAAATTCCCCCCATCAGGCGGGATCTTATCAAGAGAAACCGCTATCTGGTTCCCAACTCAATCGTGGTGACAAGGGGTTGCCCGCACCATTGCAACTTCTGTTATAAAGACGCCTTTTTCGAGGGCGGCAAAACTTTCTATACACAAACGGTCGATGATGCCTTAGCGGAAATTGATCGGCTCCACGGCAGACACCTGTATTTTCTCGACGACCACCTTCTCGGAAATGCAAAGTTTGCCGGTGAACTGTTTGAAGGAATGAAAGGCATGAACCGCGTTTTTCAAGGGGCTTCCACCGTCGACGCTGTACTTCGCGGAAACCTCATCGAAAAAGCAGCGGAAGCAGGATTGCGGAGTTTATTTGTGGGTTTCGAGACATTCTCCCCCCTCAATCTGAAACAAAGTAACAAGAAACAGAATCTCGAAAAAGACTATGTAAAAGCTGTAAACAGGCTTCACTCTTTGGGGATTATGATCAACGGAAGTTTTGTGTTCGGGCTTGACGACGACGGCACGGATGTATTCAAAAGGACAGTTGAATGGGGAGTAAAAAATTCCATCACCACTGCAACGTATCACATCCTGACACCTTATCCAGGCACAAATCTCTTTAAAGACATGGAAGCAGATGGCCGAATCCTGACACGTAACTGGGATCTGTACGATACCAGAAACGTAGTTTATCGAACCACCCAGCTGAAGGCAAACGAACTAAAGAACGGGTATGATTGGGCTTACAAGGAGTTTTACAGCTGGCACAACATATTCAGGTCAAGCTTGCGTCATGAATCACATAAACATAAACTGAAACATTTTTTCTACGCAGGAGGTTGGAAAAAATTCGAGGCTGTCTGGAACTTCATTATCAAGACAAAAAACCTGAGCAATATGCTTCCTGTATTAGAATCAATTTTGGCAAGGGTAAATCCGGAAACAAAAGAGAAAAATTTGAGCGCGGACGATAAACAGGAGTCTGCTATTGATCACCATGATGACCAAAGTGCGCCCAGTAAAACTACTCAACCTTTCGCAATTAACCTTCAGTAAAGATGAGCCCGACTGAAAACAATCCAAAAAAAAATCCCGCAACGGATAAGAAATTCGTGCTTTTTTTTATCATATCCCTTATCTTAAGCGGAGTAACAGCTTTCCCAATAGAGAGCCGGTCAAACCTGGTAAATGTAAACGCATGAACACAACAACAAGAACGATGGGGGCGATTTGCATCTTCAGCATCGCCATGGCAGCGCTGGAAAGCGCAGTGGTCGTTTACCTGCGCGCCTTATACTACCCGGATGGATTTTCCGTCGCCTTCAAATTGATCGATGAAAAAATTCTGGGAGTTGAGATCATGCGTGAAGCCGCCACTCTCACCATGCTACTGTCCGTCGGCTATCTGGCAGGAAAGAACCTTAGAGCGCGGATCGCCTATTTCCTGCTCACTTTTGGCGTGTGGGATATCTTTTACTACGCGTGGCTGAAAGTCTTTATTGACTGGCCAGCTTCAATATTTGATTGGGATATCCTGTTCCTGATCCCCATTGCCTGGCTCGGACCTGTGCTGGCACCGATCATTTGTTCACTGACCATGATCTTACTTGCCATGGTATTGATTCTGAATTCCAGGCGTGTGACCCCCGCGCTTTGGATCTTATTATTGACCGGCAGCGCCTTCATTTTATACACCTTCATGGAGGATTACGGAGGGCTTTTGATCAGGAATGGATTGCTCAGCGGCTATGCGAGCATTCTCAGGAATGAGGACTTTATTCGGGTTGCCAGCGAATACATGCCTACCAGTTTCAGCTGGGGAATTTTCTCGTTGGGAGAGGCCTTTCTTCTCGGAGGAATATTTTTTCAGTATCAGGGATGGAAGGGTTTCAGAAAACCGGCAGACTATCCCAGGGCCCAGGGATCATTATAACCGTATCCTTCTTGCCCTTACCAATGCCGGATACTTTCACCGGTACACGTTCAAAACGGTTTTCAGCTGGGACCATCTTCAACCGACACCCGCGTCGGCAAAGGCTGCGGGCGTTATATCCCTTTTACTCTGGACTGGCGTGGTCACCTGCGGAAGATTCCTGGCGTATTTTGAATAATTCATGTAGAGACAAGGCATGCCTTGTCTCTACTAAATTATCTATTCTGCAGGCCGCCCACGACCGACATCTTAATCTCACCTCTATAATCCGTATAGTGCCCGTATTTCCGAATATTCATCCACAGCACTTTCAGGGAGTCACCTGGCTGGTTTCGGATGACGAAGGGTCGCACATTGTCGAATTGAGAATTTCTGGTGAGATCTTCAACTTGCCAGTCTTTGCCCTTGTCGTTTGTGGTCCAGTGTTCAATTTCAAATACACCATTTCTTTCTTTTGACAGATAGACGTGAGAGGGATCGTTGTGATCCAGGACAATTCCACCGGAGTAATTCGGCTCGCGCTCCAGGGCGCCCTCGCGGGTATGGGGGAACCATGGACCCGCATCCGTCAACCGGTAGTTATTCCAGCGGCCCTCGTCATAGATCGCGTAATAATAAACATGAGTGGTATCAGTGGGGAATTTGGCGTATACCGCCACCGGATTCCCCTCTTTGTTTTCAGCAACATCCCAGATCCAGGCTTTCTCCTTCGATGCTGCTGCGTCATACACCACATCCGCCTGCATCGGATCGACTGGAAGGGCCGACCAATCCATGATCTTCTCGTCGTTGGCTTTGTATAATGCATCCTGGCGATACTTCATGTAATAAATGGAGTTTGTTGGTTCCACGTTGGGATGCCCATCCGTAAAAGCGAAATGAATAACATCTTTGTTGTTGGAGGCAACTTTCATATACGGCCGGCGGTTCCTGTATATCCTTTCCGGAAGAATGAGAATTTTTCCCGCATCCCAGTTTTTTCCGCCATCGCGGGAAACAGAAAAGTTAGGCTTGAAATCAGCACCGCGCCAAAACAGGAACATCTTTTGCTGTTCATCGGATAATTGCACAACGTTTGTGTAAGTATAGGTATTGGAAAATCCTGCGTAGGCGATCGTGTCATTCAAACGCAATTTTCGGACGGTATCCCACGCGGAGATGTCTTCGGCTCTTTTTGCACGCACGAGAAAGATGGGTGAATTCCCTGTGGCATGCTTTGAGTAAAAGATCATCAGCTTTCCCTCACCATCCATGAAGAAACTCGGGTTGTCGTGGTCATCCTTTTCAAATCCCGGGTGAAGTATCTCTGTTTTTACATTTCCGTCAAGGTGGTCATAATAGCCCACAACAATATTTCCAGTGCTGTCGACCCATCCCGAATAGGTTCGCTTGTGATCACCTTCGTGATAGATCGCCCTCGGATCGGAGAACCAGCACCATGCGCCATCCTGTGTAAATGATCGGTAAGCCTCGCCGGATGGTGTTTCTCTCCTCTCAGATGACTGGAGAGCGCAACCTTGGATAAACAGGGCAAGTAGCGGGAGAAGTCTTGTAAATCGCATTTGATGTTTTTTTGTTCGGCAGAAAGATATAGGGAAATGGGGAGATAGGGAAATAGGTTTTATTACGCGCACATTCCTGGCTTTTTTTATCACATTCATTGAATTCTTGCCCTATAAAAACCAAAATTTCCGTTTACACCAACCCTTTGTTCGAAAGCAACCATCGCTTCGATGAAAAAGCCCTCTCCTTCAGGAGAGGGTTGGGGTGAGGTAGAAGTCGCAGAAGCCCAATAGGGACTGAACAGTTTCGAAATTGCCCTCTTGTTATTTTAGAAAACCAATCCGGCGCCTCTTTTTTGTTAATCATAATCTCCACCCTCAATTCATTTCCAATTCCTTGAACGCTCATGCTCAGATCTACCTCACCCTTCTGCATGGGCATTTTAATTCCTTCTCTTTATCAGCCTCTCCTGAAGGAGAGGAAAAATAGTCCGTGCCGCTCGTTCGACCGTGTGAGCTGGAAACTACAAGTATTCCCGTTCTATGCAACCGACTTCAACGATGGCTTAAAAGGAGGTTTACTCATTGATTACCAGATCATTTTCCTATTTTTGAAAATGATCCGGGGCATGAATAAACATCTTAAACCGAATGAACGGGAGTTGGTAAAGGTGGCGACCTTTTTCAAGAAACAGAGTAAAAAGCTCATTGCCGAGGGAAAGTTAGGGGAGGAAAACAAGAAGGTGGAAGAGGCAGTAGACCGGTTTATCGAGCATATGAACCATCATGCCAACACGCGTGCATTCATCCTGGAACAACGGGAATACTTAGAAAAGCTTGTGAAGGATAATGCGCAATGTCCCCAATGTCAATCCAGGGACATGCTGAAGCTGATCGGCAGCGAGAAAAATGAAAAAGGATGGAAGAGTAATCGCTATAAATGCCGCAAATGCAACATCGCATTTACATGGAATGTGCCGAATAATCCCTGGGACATGATTGCCTACATCCAGGAGGTCCTCCAGACATTGCGGACGAAAAAAGAAAGTGAACCGCTCTCGGAAGAAGGGAAACAGGAAGCCCTGGCCACCATTTCAAGTATGCAGGCAAACCTGGACAAGCTGAAACCGGTCATCGATGCCCATGACCAGGATTATAACGACCTTCAGATGCGGGAAGAGGAAATGGACAAGCTGATCCATGAATTCAAAAATTCCCTCCTTATAGAAAAAATAAAAATGGACACGTGGAACAGCAGGAGGAAGTAGTTTGAAAAGTTTTAGAGGTCTGAGAAGTTCGAAGGTCGGATCAACTTTCAGGTGGAGAAAAACTACGTTATCGTTATTTGCCGGTTGCTTATCTCATGCCCGCGGTTTACAGTTTAGGAGTGGTACGGGCCGTCTTGCGTTTAGGGTTGATCCGATCGATCACAGACCAGTTCAACACGTAGCGTGCGTCTGAATCTTTATTGCGCACCAGTTCCGCAGTGAAACCATCCGATGTCTGGTCTACCAGTAATTTGAACATACCGAGGCTGTCGTTAGGTGAAAAATGGTCATAATCCCAAAGTTCAAGCTCCACCCATTTTTCATTTTTGTCGAGTTCTATTTCAATCTCGAGGCGAACTGGGTCTTTTGACATTTTGATGAACTTCCCGTCGGCCGGCGCTACTATTTTATCCTTGTGCTTGATGAAAATCTCGTCTCCATCCCTTTCGGTTTGAAGGTATGAAGCAATGGATTCCAGGCGTAGAAATCTTTTCTTATTAGACATGGCTTTTGAAGATTTGTGAATTAATTGGAAAATTTACCTGAATGAGGCCAGCTCGGTTCTTATACACATTGATAAAGATATGGAACTAATATATAGAACGCAAGGTGCAGTTCCTGTTTGTCACAGCTGGGCAGCTCTTCCAATAAAGGATCAGAAAGGAAATGTTCAGTATACTGTTCTGCTTCTTCAACGACCTGCAACAATGCATGGGCTACTGGCTGTCATAACAGCGGCACGATGAAAGTCAATGCCATCTGTAAGCAAACGCATGGGCTCAAATTCAGTTGTGTCAGGATTGGTACTCCGTAAATTCCTCTATTTAAATGCATTTATTGAGGTCAGCTGGCCGGGGTTGACAGTTGCCCGCCGTGTACTCGCTCCAATCTTAACGACATATTCCGATGGAAAAAAAGAAAGTGATTTATTGAGTGAATTATAGTTGAGTGAATTTCCGTCATTGTCGAGTACATAGTAATATTCAGTGCCGCCTCCTGTCAGCATAAGACTCCCGGTGACAAATTCAGTCGTCTGCCCCGGAGAAACCACACCCTTCATGATGGTATTGTTTATTTTGATCTGAACAGCGCCGGGAAAGAACGCGAGCGATTTGTTCAGGGCCTGATAATTCAAAGCATTGCCAAGCGTATCGGTCACATAATAATATTCTTCTGTCAAGCCCTTTACCGAAACGCTCCCGGTCACAAGCTCTGTTAACTTTCCCGGAAGGATCTCCGCATTCATGGTCGTCTTGTTAACCTTAACGGGATAAGTACCCGGCAAAAAGGCCAGTGGTTTTTCAAGCATGTTGTAATTCAATTGCTCATTTGACTCATCCAGCACATAATAATATTCGGCGGTATTTCCATGAACGATCAGCGTTCCTGTCCTGAGCTGCGTCAGCTCCTTGAGTTTTATGTCGACCACCGTCTCGGTATTATTCACTTTTATCTTATAGGGACCAGGAAAAAAAGACATGGCTCTGCCAAGGGATTCGTAGCCAAATTGGTGGTCAGCCGAATCCATAACATAAAAGTACTCAGTGGTATTACCTGTAACCATTAAAGTACCGGTTGAACATTTGGCCAATCGTCCGGCGCGCACTTCCAAAGGATAAAGAGCGTTGTTGACCTTGATCTGATATTTTCCGGGATCCAGCGGGATGGTCTGGTTCAGCGATTGATAACCGATCTGTTTTCCGCCTTCATCCATAACGTAGAAATAGGCAGAGGTGCTTCCTTCTACCTGCAGCGCACCCTGTCCGTCCTCCAGATTGGCAATGGGGGGCAAGTCTGTGAAAGTGCAGCACGGATCGGATGCGGGTTTTTCTGCGCAGGAAAAGAAGAGGGCAAAAGAGCCGAGCAAAGGTAAGATACGCAGGAAGGTTTGGGGTTTCATAGTACTTGTTTAATGCTGGAGAATCGGTACGGTTCTTTTGGATCAATGGATATGGCGCCAACAGAAGATTCAGATTTTAAATCCATTTGCACGGAAGATCACCACCAATATTAATATAAGAAGTTCGCTGGAAAATTCCAACACTGGCGCCCTTCGGCAAGCTCACGGCGAGCAGGGACCGGAGTCTCACCCTCCGACATGACGCAACCGGCATGCCGAGGGGTTTCAGAAGTTCATTTTTTCCCCGGACACCACTAATTGAAGAAGTGCTCAACTATGGTATGGCCATGCCTGTGGCACAAACATTGAATTTACCGGTAATACACCACATTACAGTCCGGATTATTTTCCTTGAACTCTTCCACTTCCCGGCTAGTGACCCTGGTGTTGAAACATTTCAGGGTTCGCAGGGAGAGGTACATCACCGGACCCAGTTTTGTCACTCGTGTATTGGAACAATCCATGGCCTCGAGTTGGTGCAGCGGTTGCAGTGGGTCAAGTTTCTTCACCTGTGTTCCTGCACAATTCATGGATTTGAGGTTTACCAAACCTTCCAATCCTCTTAAGTCGTCGATTGGTGTATCAGAAATATCGAGGTCCTGCAGTGTACTGAGCTCCCTGATGAATCCGATACCCCGAAGCGGGCAACTGGTGGCGCGCAGAGATCTCAGTGATCGCAGTGTTTCCAGGGGCGGGATCTCTGTAATACCCGTGGCGGAGAAATGAAGTTCCCTCAGGCGTACAAATTCGCTGAGCGCTGACAGGTCACGCACTCGTGCCTCTTTAAACTGAAAAGTTTCTTTCTCAACAAGCCGGTGAAGGTTTTCCCTTGTTGATGTGGTATCTGAACCCATCTGAGAATAAAAGACTTCCTTCCAGCCTTCCGGAAGGCTTTTCCACCACCGATCCAGGTGAATGGTCTTGTAAACGATCAGGCATTCTGGATTCCTCTCCAGAAATTCGCGGGCCGTAATGTCGTGAATGGTAGTGCGGTCAACATATACTTCCTTCAGCGTCTCTAAATTAAAAACAGGATCAAGTTTTTCAATCTTACTTCTGTCAGCCCTTAGCACCCTTAACTTTGACAATTTGCCCAGTGGCGCAAGATCCTGCACGTCCGTATCGCTGATGTCGAGCATTTGGATTTCCCGGTGCTCCTGCAAAGGAGACAGGTCTACAACTGCCGTGTTATTGGCCTGGATCACTTCCAGTTTCAGAAGTTTCCGGAGGGGTTCAAGGGAGGTGATGGAGCGATCGTTGCTTAAGCTGATAGAATCTATGTTCGTGACCCTTGCCAGATCCTCCTTGGATGGTGTGAGACTGATCTTTGAAGTCTTGCTTAGAACCCGCTTCCAAACGGGGGATATGGAATTCCACCAGACCTGAAGGTCTTTGGAATCATAGATGATAAGCACATTAGGGTTTGCGGCCATGAACCTGTCGGCGATTGTCTTGTTGACAGACGTCTGATCGCAATACACCCTTTGCAAGTTGGGAAGTTTCTGCAATGGCGTCAGATCCGAAATAAAAGTATGATTGGCATGAAGCACCTCCAGTTTTCCAAGGCCAGCGAGGGGTTTTATGTCGCGGATCAAAGTGCTGTCAAGGTTCAGGGTTACCAGGCTGGTGAATCCATGCAGGGGAGTGAGATCCTGTATAGGAGTTTTCGAAATATTCAACTCCGCGAGCTGATTCAGATTTGCGAGAGGCGAGAGGCTGGCGATCTGCGTGGCCTTCAGGTCGAGGCTTAAAAGCCCGGTCAGGCCGGCCAGGGGTTTGAAGTCGATGACGTGGGTGCCCTGCATCTCGAAACTTTGCATGACAGTCATCTTTTCAAGCACCGCTATTGACCTGATATCAGTATAATTGATATTTAACCGCTCCAGTTTGTTGGAATACTTTAATGGTGTCAGGTCAAAGATTTCAGTGCGCGACAGATCAAGTTCAGTCAGGTCGGTGAGGTTGCGGATGGGAGTAAGGTCGCCGACATTCGTTCCCGAAAGGTTGAGCAATTTGAGACTCTTGAGTTGAGCCAAAGGTTCAAGAGTCTGAATATATCGATTGCCACCGAGGTCCAACTCACTCAGGACAGTCATATCCTTGATGGTATTCAGGTCAACCGAATCAATGATGTTGAACCTTTTCTTGAATATCTCTTTCCATTCCAATGACAGCTGATTCCACCAGCTTGTCAACGCTTCCCTTTCATCAAATTCATTTGTGTAAATACTGACGATCTTCAGGTCTTCCTTTTGCGGATCATAATTTACCTCGATAAAACGCGGAATGGTATTATTGATTGCTTTTCCACCGAGGGTCGTACCGGTCAGATTCCTGCGAAGAGAAACCTTATAAAAAACCTGGCCGTTGGCATTGACCCCTTCCTTGATATCCTCGGTAATAAACTCAAATTTGGCATTTTCGTAAAAGAAGTCGACATCTTTCAGGTAAGCCACGACGTCTTTATTGGTGATGACCGACCGGTTTTCATCGAGGTCGTCCTCCACCTGAACTTTTGCGTCGCGAAAGACCTTCGCGTAACTTTCCGTGATGACTATTTCTTTGTCGCGCGCAGAGGTGCCGTTGCTACCCAGTGTATTGAGCAAAAGCTGAAAGAAGGCGACGAGGTCTTTTACTTTTTCCTGGTTCCCGCTCCCGGCCTGTTCAACCTTTTGAGCAGCAGGTTTCTTTGTTGATTTCTGAGGCTTTGTTTTTTGGGCCAGCGCACCAAAAGCCAACATGAAAACCAAAGAAACTGTGATTACCCACAGTTTATTGTGTTTCATAATACAGGAACTTTCGTAAAAGATCTTTATCGGAGGGGTTGTTGACCCGCACGAGGTTAGAGATCAGCCACCCCGTATTGTATCCTGGTCTGTTAAATTCGGAGATTCCAAAATACCAACCATCGATCTGAAAGAAGTGAAACTTCACTTCATTGACGGTCTTGAATTTCAGATTTCCTCTTTTTACTTCATAGACGAAAAGGGAAAGATGATCGGGTAAAAATCTTTTAACTATAAATTGATTGATGCTATCCTTTTTGTCAAACGCTTTCCTCAGATTCATGAAGTCAAGCTCATGGCTCAT
>JBBEBN010000265.1:0-19608 GCA_040882305.1 Cyclobacteriaceae bacterium | reverse complement strand
ATCCATCGTGTTTTCATACGCGTTGGATACTCATGGTCAGGGTATACTGGACCGCAAAGTGAGTCTGCAGCTCGAAAACACAAAAGTGAAAGATGTTTTAGCTGAAATCGAAACAAAAGCCGGTGTGAGTTTCACGTACCGGTCAAGACTTATCAAAAGTATCCGCAACGTCACTCTTAATGTTTCCGATGTGCGGCTGGAAGAAATCCTGGCCCGGGTGTTTCATGATGGGGTTGACTATGAAGTGATCGGTAAGCAGATCATTTTAAAGGAAACACCTATTGCGCTAAAGGGGACGTTGGTCGCCCATGCTGTCTTCCAGGGTCTTCCCGTCTCCGGAGTTATCCGGGATGACACCGGAACGCCGATCCCGGGGGTGAACGTGATCGAAAAGGGAACAACTAACGGCACTGCTACCGATACCGATGGACGGTATGCGCTGAATGTGAGTTCCAGCAGCGCTACCCTGGTATTTTCATTTATCGGATTCACCACACAGGAAGTGGCCGTGAACGGGCAGACTTCTCTGGATATTTCCATGGCACCCGATACACAAACTCTTCAGGAAGTAGTGGTTGTCGGCTACGGCGAGAAGAAAAAAGCTACCATTACTGGTGCCGTAACTTCGGTAAAGAGCGAAGATATCTTAAAAGCTCCCGTCACAAACCTTTCCAACGCTTTGGTAGGACGTTTGCCCGGCACTATTTTTATTAACCGTTCAGGTGAACCTGGTTATGATGGATCTCAAATCAGAGTCAGGGGCACCAATACGAGTGGAAACCCTTCCGCGTTGATCGTAATCGATGGCATAGCCAACCGAACTGGTGGACTTGAACGCCTGAACCCTGCAGATATTGAAAGTATCACTATCTTAAAAGACGGTTCAGCCGCTATTTATGGTGCCCAGGCAGCCAATGGTGTGATCCTGGTAACTACTAAAAGAGGTAAGTCTGGTAAACCCGAAATCGGGTTTAACTACAATTATGGTTTCAATACACCAACCCGCTTGCCCGAAGTTGCTGATGCCGCCACCTACGCAATCATGCTGAATGAGATCGATGAATACCGGGGAAATGCGCCGCGTTATTCTGCCGATGATATTCAGAAATACAGAGATGGCTCCAGCCCCTGGACGCATCCCAATACTGACTGGTACGACGCCGTTATCAAACCAGTTTCCTTGCAGGATATGGCAACGCTGTCGCTTTCCGGAGGTTCTACTGATGGCGTGACTTACTATTTATCGCTGGGAAAATTGTTTGAAGATGGTGTTTATAAAAATAGCGGCACCAAGTACAAACAATATAATTTCCGTTCGAATATCGATGCCAGGGTTACTGAATGGCTTAAAGTTTCAGTTGATCTCGCAGGAAGGCAGGAAAATCGAGTCTTTCCTACCAGAGCAGCCGGAACCATTTTCAGGGGATTGATCAGGGGTAAACCAAACCTGCCAGCTTACTGGCCCAATGGCTTACCAGGTCCGGATATTGAAAATGGGGATAATCCTGTAGTAATCAGCACCCCGGCTACCGGATATGTGCAGGACAATAATTATGTCTTTAACAGCAACCTCAGGGCTCAAATTGATATTCCTGGCGTAAAAGGTCTCAATATAATACTCAATGCTGCCTTCGATGAGTCTTTCAGACCCGTTAAGCGATTCAGAACACCGTGGTACCTTTATACCTGGGATGGTGATTCTGTAGATGCCAGTGGCACGCCGGTACCGGTCAGATCCAAGCGCGGTTTGAGTACACCCGAGCTGGTCGAGGAATTTGAAAAAACTTCCGGGCAAACAAGCAACGCGTACATAAACTATACAAAAGACTTCGGTCAACATGCTTTTGCGTTCATGGCCGGAACGGAAAAACAGGTACTGAAAGGAAGTCATTTTAGCGCGTTCCGCAATGCCTATATCTCCACGGCTGTTGATGAATTATTTGCCGGAACAAGGAATACCAGCACAAATGCTGACAATGATTTAAATAGATTATATAACAGAACCCGTTTAAATTATTTTGGCCGTATCAATTATGGATTCAGTGAAAAATATCTACTGGAAATGGTATGGCGATATGATGCTTCATACATTTTTCCGGAGGACTCCCGTTGGGGATTTTTCCCGGGTTTCTCTGCGGGATGGGTGGTGTCTGAAGAAGATTTTATGCAGGGAATCACCGCCATTGACCGTCTGAAATTAAGGGCGTCATGGGGTCAGCTTGGAAATGACAGATTGAGTAGTAATCTTCGGGCAGATGAATTCCAGTTTGGGAATAATTTTGGTTTTGGCGGAGGTTACATCTTTAATTATAACACCCTTAATACAACCATTACTCCATCAAGTTTCCCGATTGCTAATCCGGATATCACCTGGGAGGTGGCCAACAACAGCAATATCGGATTAGAGGGAACCGTCTTTGGCGGAAAAGTTAACTTTGAGTTTGATTATTTCAACAATATCAGATCACAAATGCTGATCTTCCGCAATGCCTCCATACCCAGAACCGCAGGATTCAGCCCTCCCCGTCAAAACATCGGAAAACTCCAGAACAGGGGATTTGATTTCCTGGTGAATTATGGTTCCCAAGTAGGCGAACTTAATTTTCAAATTGGTATTAATGGCGGATACTCAAAAAATGACGTTATCAATCTGGATGAACCACCCAACGTTCTGCCATGGCAAACTGTTACTGGCAGGCCATACGATACCCGCATCATGTACAATGCTATTGGGGTCTTCAGAGACCAGGCAGCCGTTGATGATTATCCGCATTGGCCAGGAGCAAGACCAGGCGATATCATTTTTGAAGATGTGGACGGCGATGATGAAATTGATTCCGACGACCGGATCCGGCTGGAGGAAAATACCATCCCCAGATTTCAGGGAGGTATCACCCTTGATATGCAGTATATGGGATTCGATTTTAACCTTCTTTTCCAGGGAGCCACGGGCGCTAGAACATATCTCCGCACGCAATCCGGGGACTTTGGAAATTTCCCTTTAGACTTTGCAGAGGGCCGCTGGACAACAGAAAATCCTAATGCTGATAAGCCGAGAACCTTCAACCGCGAAGATGAATACTGGATTTCACAAGCCAACACATTCTGGTTTAGAGATACGGATTACCTCCGTTTGAAAAATGTGCAGCTGGGTTATACATTTCCTTCCTCCCTTGTGGAAAGGGTCAGCATGAAGACGGCCCGTATTTATGTCAATGCCATAAACCTGTTCACCATTGACGAGTATAAGATCAACGATCCTGAAGCGGACGATCAGTCCTTGACATCATACCCGCAAAAGAAGACGTTCAACGTTGGTGTTAATGTAACTTTCTAACCTGCTCACAAGTATGAAAAATTTCATAAAATATATTTTTACAACCGCGATTTTCCTGTGTGCGAGTTCCTGTAATACCGACTTTCTCAACCCACCACCGGAAGACCGCTTTGGCGATGTTGCCGTATGGGAAGATCCGGCATTGGTGGAGTCTTTTGTGAATGAAATGTATCGCGGGCTGAACCACGGGATCAGGGAACTCATGTTGGGATCCCTTGCCGATGAATCACAATTTATCCATAATTACGGATCAACACAGATTGTTCAATCAAACCTCACCCCTGCTGACGTAGGATCATTTTCACGAGGAGATTTTGAGGAGTTCAACTGGAATGTTTTGTATGGCCGGATCAGACAGATCAACCTTTTCTTAGAGAACATTGAAAAGGTACCGTTTACTGAAGCTGATCAACTCTGGAAAGACAGAATGATCGGCGAGGTCCATTTCCTTAATGCATATTTCTATCACAATCTGGTCAGATTATATGGCGGCGTCCCGTTGGTAAAGAGAACCTTTCAACTGGAAGATGACTTTTTTATTCCCAGGAGTTCGCTTGATGAAAGTATACAATACATTGTAGACGAGAGCAATTTAGCAGCGTCACTTTTACCCGAGGATTACAGTACAAGTCCTGACGATATTGGCAGGGCAACAAAAGGCGCTGCGCTGGCTTTAAAATCCCGGATATTGCTTTATGCTGCGAGTGATCTGTATAATGATCCCAGTTGGGCAGGTGGTTATTCAAATCCTGAATTAATTTCTTCATCCGGTAGCAGAACCGCCAAATGGCAGGCCGCAAAAGATGCAGCAAAAGAAGTGATTGATTTGGGGGTTTACAGCCTGCAGGACACCGATGATCCGATTCAGGATTATACCGATCTGTTTTTATTGAAGGATAGCAAAGAAGCAATTTTCAGCCGCTATTTTATTAAAAGCCGCGGTTGGGAAGATGGTGCGCTTCCTGGGCTCGCCAATGGACCTAACGGCTATCACAACTGGGGTGGAAACACACCTATTCAGGAATTAGTTGATGATTATGAAATGACGGATGGCGCTGCGTTTGACTGGTCAAATCCTGCACATGCTGCAGCCCCATACGAGAACAGAGATCCTCGCCTTGCGGCGACGATCCTCTATGATCATGCAATCTGGAGACCACGCCCCAGTGATACCAAGGATATTGATCCTGAAGGAAAAATTCTTATCCGATCAGTTGAAGGCCCGGCAGGCGTTTGGACGCCGGGTCTCGACACTCGTGATGGGCCCATTGAAGACTGGAATGGCGGCTATTCAGGGTATTATTTGCGGAAATTTATTGATCCGAATATTGAGCATGAATATGCCGCAGCCGGCGGAAACCAGGAGGCCCCATGGCACTATTTCCGCTACGGGGAGATTCTTCTGAACTATGCGGAAGCATCCCTGGGATTGGGTCAGGAAGACGAAGCGAAAATCTATATCAATATGGTCCGACAAAGGGCTGGTATGCCGGATATTACTGACACTGGTCAGACGCTCATCGACCGCTATCAAAATGAAAGAAGGATAGAATTGGCATTTGAGCAACACCGTTATTTTGATATCCGCCGGTGGATGATTGCTCCTGATGTCATGGTTAATGCAAATGGCATTGTCATCGAGGACCCGTTGTCTGGACCCGTTGAATATTCCATCAACAAAATCCAGGACCGTGCATGGAATGACAAAATGTATTTACTGCCGATTATTCAGGATGAGATTAACAGAAATGAAAACCTAGTTCAGAACCCGATATACTAGTCAGGTAACAATTTGAAGCCATTCGGTTTTTGTTCAGAAACCGGATGGCTTCTTTGATTTGAATTTACAGGATTCAAGGATTACGGGACTGATTCACGTGATTGAAAGGATTTGAGCAATTTTCCGGGTACCATCCCGTAATTAAAGCCCTCAGCTTCACACAGTGTGTTTTGCATTTACAAAAAAAAAATGAAAATTTTTTAACCTGATTAAGGTTTTTCAGATTCCATGGATCAGCTAAATGCATTCTCAGGATTGGTTAATCCCCGGTTTTTAATGAAATTACTTTCTTTATTAAGTCAGTTTTTCACTTATACGCAGCGCAAGGTATGGCAGGTAGATGGCTTCTATTTTTTCTGATCCTTGCATTATTTTCCAAATGCTCAAAGGAAAACAATCACCTTTTTCACCTTGTCCCGCCGGATCGCTCCGGAATTGATTTCCAAAATACCGTGGAAGAAACTGACTCCATCAATATCCTCACCATAGAGTATATGTACCACGGCGGCGGCGTGGCCATCGGTGATTTTAACAATGATGGCCTCAGTGATATTTTCTTTACCGGAAATATTGTCCCCAACAGATTATACCTGAACAAAGGCGGTCTAAGATTCCAGGATGTCAGCGCCACGGCTGGAATAGGCGCGGCCGATAAATGGAAATCCGGAGTGGCCGTGGCCGACATCAACAATGATGGATGGCTGGATATTTACGTGTGCGCCACCATCAAAAAGGATTCTCTTCAACGCGCCAATATGCTCTTCATCCACCGGGGACTTGACCCAAACGGTATCCCTGTCTTTGAAGATCAAGCCCATAGCTATGGCGTGGCAGACATGGGCTATAGCCAGAACGCCGCCTTCCTCGATTATGACAGGGATGGAGACCTGGACCTTTACGTACTACAAAACCTCGAAAGTGATAAAATACCCAGTGTCTACCGCCGCAGGATATTGGATGGATCAGCACTGAACAACGATCGGTTATACCGCAACAACGGTAATGGCACTTTTACGGACGTGACAAAGGAAGCGGGAATACTGATCGAAGGCTATGGTCTGGGTATTGCGATCGCCGACATCAACGGAGACAGCTGGCCCGACATCTATATTGGAAACGACTATGTATCCAACGATGTACTCTACATCAACAACCAGGATGGCACTTTCTCCAATGAGATCAAAGACAGGTTGAAACATCAGTCACTCTTCACCATGGGGATCGATGTGGCCGATATCAACAATGACCTCGCGCCCGATATCATCACCCTCGACATGCTTCCGGAAAATAACCTGCGACGAAAAACCATATCCGGAGCAGGGGCAACGTACTACAACTACATCAACAACAAGGAATACAATTACGAATTCCAGTATATGCGCAACATGCTGCATATCAACCAGGGAAATGGCAAATTCAGTGAGATCGGTCAGATGGCAGGGATCCACCAGACGGAATGGAGCTGGTCCTCCCTGTTAGTGGATGTCGACAATGACGGGTATCGCGACCTGCTGGTCACGAACGGTTTTCCGAAGGATGTAACAGACCGCGACTACGTCATCTTCAAAAGAGAAGTAGCGGCCTTCCAACATATGCGCTCCCTTCTCGATTCCATCCCGGTTCTGAAGATCGCCAATTACGGATTCAGGAATAATGGCGACCTCACCTTCACAGACATGACCAGCCAGTGGGGTTTGGATCAGCCATCTTTTTCCAACGGCGCAGCTTTTGCAGACCTGGATCAGGACGGCGACCTGGACTATGTGACCAACAACATAAACGACCCAGCCTTCCTCTATGAGAATAAATTGTATTCTGGTAAAGAAAGAACAACGCATTTCTTGCGGCTAAAGCTGGCAGAAGACCCTGGGCCCGCAGGGTCAGGGTTTGGCGCAAAGGTCAGCCTCTATTACGGATCAGGAAAAGCCCAATATCACGAGCACTCCATTTACCGCGGTTATCTCTCCACGATCGAGGACGTAATTCATTTCGGGTTGGGTGAGCATACCAAAGTGGACAGCCTTACCGTAACATGGCCGGACGGAAAAGTGAATCACCTCATCGATATCAGCGCTGACCAGGTGTTGACAGTCCGTTATGACCAGGCCAAAGCGGAAAAGCAAAGGCCCGCGCCATCGAGGCCGGTATTATTGGAAGAAGTCTCCGCATCGCTGGGCATCCTCTACAAGCACAAGGAATGGGATAAAGTGGACTTTTACAGGCAGCGCACTTTGCCCCACAAGTTTTCCCAGGCGGGACCAGGCCTTGCCGTTGGAGATGTCAACGGAGATGGCAGGGAAGATTTTATCACAGGTGGGTCTTCCCTGTACGATGCCAATATCTTTATCCAAAAAAGCGACGGGTCCTTTACTAATTCACCGCTTCCTAAAACAGTAGATAAAAAATCAGAAGATGAAGGCTTGCTGCTGTTCGACGCTGACAAAGACGGCGACCTTGATCTCTATTGCGTCAGCGGAAGTTATGAGGGAGAAGCAACGGAACCACATTATCAGGACAGGCTATACCTGAATGATGGAAAAGGGACCTTCAAACTTGCGCCGGACGCGCTGCCAAATACTTCCTCCAGCGGATCGTGCGTGAGGGCTACCGACATTGATGGCGATGAAGACCTCGATCTCTTCGTAGGTGGAAGAGTGGTTGCAGGGTCCTATCCTCTTCCCGCAGAAAGTTACATCCTCCGAAATGATGGGGGGAGATTTGTGAACGTCACACAAAACATCGCGCCGGATCTGCAGTTTGCCGGCATGATCACGGATGCGCTGTGGACCGATTACGACAACGACGGAAGGACGGACCTTATTGTAGTGGGCGAATTCATGGCGCCCCTGCTTTTCAAAAATGCCGGGACAGAATTTGAAAAGCAGGAAGGCACCGGTCTTGAAAGTCTTTCAGGTTGGTGGAATGGACTGGCCGCCGGCGACTTTGATAAAGACGGCGACACTGATTATATCGCGGGAAACCTTGGAAGAAACAACTACTACCAGTTTTCAGAAGAACACCCGTTGAGGGTATACGCAAAGGATTTCGATGACAACGGCAGCACAGACGCAATCCTGAGTTGCTATTTCAAATCCGAAGAAGGAACGATGGACGAATACCCCGCGCACTTTTGGGATGAGTTGTTCAGTCAGAGTCCCAAATTCCGGAACCAATTCAGCAGTTACAAACAGTATGGTAAGGCAACCATGCGCGATTTGCTGAAACCATATGACACCGCGGGAATGCTGTTGCTGAAAGCAGTTTACCCTTATTCAAGCTACCTGAGCAATAATGGTGATGGTACCTTCACGACGAAGGCGTTACCCGCCCTTGTTCAGGTAGCACCCATCAACGGCGTGGTAGTACAGGATGTAAATGATGACGGGAACCTGGATGTGCTGATGACCGGAAATGATTACGGCAATGAAGTGTTCTCCGGCAGGTATGATGCGTGTACGGGCATTATGTTACTCGGTGATGGAAAAGGAAATTTCGAGCATTTAAAAAGCCCGGCTACCGGATTTTTCGTAGAGGGCGACGGCAAAGCGCTGGCAAAAATAAAGACTGCTTCGGCGGAATTAATTCTCGCTACTCAAAATGGAGACAGCCTTCGCGTCTTCAGATCAGCAATGGAATTTCCGGCGAGGAAAGATTTCATGCCGCTGGTAACGGATAGCCATGCCGTGCTGCAGTTCAATGACGGAAAAAAACAAAAGGTGGAATTTTATCATGGCTCCGGCTACCTGTCACAGTCCACCCGCAATTTTGAAATTCCATCGGACGTAATGGAAATGGTGGTTCATGATTATTCCGGAAAAAGCAGGGTCATCGATTTTCAGGCACTCGCTAGCCAACGGCCAAAAGACATTAGGGATGAAATTAAATGATGAATGTCGAATAAGGAATTTAAAAATATCGTTTTTGTTTTTCTGATGCTGGTGATGATTGCCTGCGATCAAGCCCCTCAGCACTTTTCAGTGATACCCCCTGAGGAATCCGGTCTGGACTTTCGGAACGAGCTGACCGAGACACAGCACAATAACATTATGACTTACGAATACAGTTATAATGGGGGAGGTGTTGCCGTAGGCGATATGAATGGCGACGGATTTGCAGATGTGTATTTTAGTGGCAATTCTGTCCCTAACAAACTTTTTATCAATAATGGCGACTTTCGTTTCGAAGATATCACCGAGCTCTCAGGAACGGGGGGGAGGCAGGATTGGAAAACCGGCGTCACCATGGCGGATGTGAACGGCGACGGGTGGCTCGACATCTATGTCTGCTATTCCGGCAATACATCTGAAGAGGGATACGAAAAGCCAGTCATCAGAAACCACCCGAAAAGATCAAACCAGCTTTTTATCAACAGCGGATGTGAGCCTGGGGGCAAACCGACCTTTACAGAAAGCGCAAAAGCCTATGGACTCGATGCACCGGGCACTTTTTCAACGCAGGCATACTTCCTTGACTACGACCTCGATGGCGACCTGGACATGTTCCTGCTGAACCATGCTAACATGTTTTACTCCGCCTTCCTGAATACGAGAAGATTGCGAAATTTAAGGCACCCATATTTCGGCAATAAACTCTATCGCAACGAGGCTTCCTCATCGGGAGGAGGGACGCCGGTATTTACAGAAGTAAGCGGTGAGACGGGCATACACGGCAGCGGTCTGAACTTCGGGCTCAGCGCTTCCGTCAGTGATCTGAATGGGGACCGCTATCCTGATATCTATGTAACAAATGATTATGAGGAACAGGATTTCTGTTACATCAATAACGGCGATGGCACATTTAATGAAGTTTCCAAAACACTCTTCGGACACCTCTCCAAATATGGAATGGGTTCTGACATTGCCGACATCAACAACGATGGGTACCAGGACGTCATTGTCCTGGATATGCTGCCGGAAGACAACCGCCGTCAGAAGTTATTAAAGGGTCCCGATGAATATGACAGGTACAGCCTCGCTGTCGACAGTGGTTATCACCATCAGTATATGCGCAATACCCTTCAGCTGAACAGGGGTTTTGCGGCTGACACCTTACCGCGCTTCAGCGAGATAGGACAGTTCGCTGGAATTTCCAACACCGACTGGAGCTGGGCACCGCTCTCCGCCGACTTTGACAACGATGGATTGAAAGATCTCTTTGTCACGAATGGATTCCTGCGCGACTTTAACAACCTTGACTTCATTAAGTACAATGCAAACGCCTATGCGGAAGCGCGGTCGGCGAGAAGAAGCATTGATTACCTTGCATTGGTGCAACAACTCCCGTCAACCAAACTGTCTAATTATGTTTTCAGGAACGAGAACGGCATCCGTTTTAATGATGTATCGAAGCTCTGGGGGATCGATCAGCCGTCTATTTCCAATGGAGCTGCCTATGCAGATCTCGACAACGACGGCGACCTTGACCTGATCACCAACAATCTGAACGGGGATGCATTTCTTTATCGCAATAACACGGAAACCCTGCAAAAAAATAATTACCTGAAAATAAGGCTTGTTGGTTCTCCATTGAACACCTTTGGCGTGGGTGCGAAGATTTGGGTGACCACCGGGGATAGAAAGATATTCCAGGAAGCCTTTTTCACCCGCGGATATCAATCCAGCGTGGAGCCGGTACTAAACGTTGGAATTGGAAATTCCACAACCATTACGGAACTAAAAGTACAGTGGCCCGATGGACGCGAATCCATTCTTCCAAACGTTGCGCCAAATAAGCTGATAACAATATCGCATAAGGATTCCGGAGAAGGACAAGCGATAAAGCCCTCCACCAATCCAGCCATTTTACAAGAAGTGACAGCCTCGTCGGGATTGATTTTCAAGCACAGGGAAAATAAATTCATTGATTTCAAAGTTCAAAGATTGCTTTATTATCAGGTGTCAAGACTCGGGGGAAAATTTGCCAAAGGCGATGTGAACAAGGACGGGAATGATGATGTTTTCTTCGGCGGCGCGGTTGGCCAGCCAGGAGTGCTTTTTCTCAGCGGGAGCGATGGAAACTTTCAACGGTCTTCAAGTCAGCCCTGGGCCCTTGACTCGCTTTCGGAAGATACACATGCCCTCTTCGTCGACGCTGACTCCGATGGAGATGAAGACCTTTATGTGGTCAGCGGCGGAAGTGAATTCGTTTCCAGCGCCTCCCTCTATCAGGACCGTCTTTATGTGAACGATGGACAGGGATCATTTGCGAAATCTGACGATGCATTACCGCATGAATCAAGCAGTGGCAGTGTGGCCGCGGCAGCAGATTATGACAAGGACGGTGACCTCGACCTGTTTGTGGGAGGAAGACTTGTTCCCGGCAATTACGGATTTATTCCGAGAAGTCTGTTGTTGCGAAATGATTCAGATAAGGAGGGTATTAAATTCACTGAGGTGACCGCTGAAGAGAATGAAGTTCTCTCGACTCCTGGAATGGTTACCTGCGCGCTCTGGACTGATCATAACAATGATACATGGCCGGACCTCATCATCGCCGGGGAATGGATGCCGATAAGACTCTTTGAGAATCAAAAAGGGAAACTCGTAGAAAGAAAAGATATCACTTCCCTGGAAAAAAGCAATGGATGGTGGTGCAGCATTTTTCCGGCAGATATCGACCGTGACGGAGACATGGATTATTTTCTGGGAAATGCAGGGACGAACATGCAATTCAAGGCCTCGGCGGAAAAGCCCGTGCAGCTATACGCCGGGGATTTTAACCAGGACGGTGTCCTTGATCCGATTGTGAATTATTATATACAGGGCAAAAGCTATCCGATGCCGAGCCGGGATGAATTGCTCGACCAGGTGAGCACGCTGAGGAAGAAATTCATCAAGTATGAAGATTACGCCGGCGCGACAATGCAGGATATTGCTTCGGATGGTCAAATGGAAAAAGCCTATGAATTCAATGCGTATGTCCTTGAGTCCTGCTGGATTGAAAACCTGGGGGGCATTGGGTTCAACGTTCACCCCTTGCCGGACCTGGCGCAATTGTCCAGCATCAATGGGTTCGTCTATGATGATTTTACCGGGGATGGGGAGAAGGAAGTCATCGCTGCCGGTAATTTTTACCCATTCAAACCTCAATTGGGGAGGAGTGACGCCTCACATGGTGTGGAGTTACGCTTTGACAACGGTGTAAAGACCGCGAACGGAGTGCTTTCCAACCTCTGGCTAAACGGTGACATACGCGACATTCAGCAACTAGATTTTAAGTCCGGAATAAAGCGTATTTTAGTTTCCCGAAACAACGACAGCGCAAGCCTTTACTCCATTGTTGCTGCGGGAAATGACAAGATGGTTGTGAGCAGGCATTAGTCATTAGGCAAATTTAAGTAGTACGCTACGCAGACTGTCCCCTATTGCGGCATTGTGGCATGGCACAGCATTGAAGAATTGCGCGATGGCACGCGGGATGTACGTGGCATCGGGCATACAAGAAACATTAAAAACGACGCACTAGCGATGAGTCAGAAACATCAACACATCAACACATTAAATATGAAACATTTATTTTTCACTAAAACTTTACTCCTGGTGACAGCTTTGGTAACCGGCGGCGTGCTATTTTGGAGTTGTGGCCAAAGTACGAACGCATCCGTGGACCAGACTAGTGATGCTTCTTCGGCGGAAAACACAGATGGTCTCCGTGTTTTGGTTTTTTCCAAAACCAAGGGATATTACCATCAGTCAATTCCTTCCGGTATTGCCGCGATCCAGAAACTGGGAGCGGAAAATTCTTTTCAGGTGGATACCACCAAGGACGCGTCGAAATTTACGGCTGATAATTTGAAGCAATACAGGGCGATTATATTTCTCAGTACCACTCAGGATGTGTTAAATGAAGAACAGCAGGCGGCAATGGAGGGGTATATAAAAGGTGGAGGCGGCTTTGTGGGCGTTCACGCTGCCGCGGATACGGAATACGAATGGCCTTGGTACAACAAACTGGTGGGTGCGTATTTTAAAAGTCATCCGAACAATCCGAATGTCCGGAAAGCGGTCATCAACGTCGTCGATAAGAATCACCGTGCAACAGCAAGCCTCCCCGAGAAATGGGAAAGAAGCGATGAGTGGTATAATTACAAGGACATTAATCCAGCGCTGAAGGTGCTGGCGAAGCTTGATGAAAAAAGCTATGAAGGCGGCGAAAACGCTGACAACCATCCCATCATCTGGTATCATGAATACGATGGTGGCCGCGCCTTTTACACAGGCGGCGGGCATACGGAGGAAAGTTTCTCAGATCCAGTTTTCATGCAGCACCTCCTTGGCGGAATTGAATACGCCATGGGAGGGGGAGAATAACTTCAAATTTCAAATTTTTAACTTCAAACTCTCAACTCTATGCAATCCCGCAGAAACGCGATTAAAAAATTGGTGGCAACTTCCGGAGTGGCGGCTGGCCTTTCCCTGTCTCACCGGATAGAAGCCGCGGAAGCAGCACTTTCAGTAAACCTGAAAGGAAAAGTAAACCATTCCGTATGCCGCTGGTGCTATAACAGTATTCCCCTGGAAGACCTTTGCAAGGCCGCAAAAAATATCGGACTCACTTCCATTGAGCTGACCGGGCCTGATGACTGGCAGGTGTTGAAAAAATACGGTCTTACTTCAGCCATGCCAAACGGTGCAGGAAAGGGCATTGAAAAGGGATTCAATGATCCCCAGTACCACGATGAGTTGGTGGCAAGTTTTGAGGCCGTCATCCCTAAAGCTGCCAACGCGGGGCTGAATCAGATCATATGTTTCTCGGGAAACCGCAATGGCCTCGATGACGAAAAAGGCATTGAGAACTGCGTGATCGGCCTGAAACGTCTGATGCCTGTCGCAGAAAAATACAAAGTTACGGTCGTGATGGAATTGCTCAACAGCAAAGTTAACCATAAAGATTATCAATGCGATAAGACACTCTGGGGTGTAGCGTTGTGCGAAAAGGTTGGATCGGAACGTTTCAAATTACTGTACGATATTTATCACATGCAGATCATGGAGGGTGACGTCATTGCTACGATCCGTAAGTATCACCCATATATTTCTCATTATCACACAGGCGGTGTACCGGAAAGAAATGAGATTGACGAAACTCAGGAGCTTAACTATCCTGCCATCATGAAGGCAATTGTCGACACCGGCTTCAAAGGGTATGTCGCGCAGGAGTTCATTCCAAAACGGGAGGATAAAATCGCTTCACTCAAACAGGGTGTTGAGATCTGTGACGTTTGACGCATGAGTCCATGGTCCATTGTCCACCGTCCACGGCAGGGAATTTAAGAGGCATTTGCTTGTACTGCTGGATATTCGTTGTGGTGGTGTCGTCCCATGCCCAGTCCTCCAAAAAAGAAAAGCACTTCCTCGTATGCGGAGACAGCAAGGTGCTGTTGGTCGACTACACCAACTCTCGCGACAGTGTTCCCGCGATCATCTGGACATGGGATGCGCAGCAGGCGAAAGACCTTCCGGAAGATTACCGACTCAGAAAGTTTGGATCGGTGGATGATTGCAAATCGGTAAAAGGGGGAAGGCAAATACTGGTCTCAGCTTCCTCCGGTGCCGTGGCGTTGCTGAAGAGGAAGAACGGAAAGGTGCTTTTCCATGCAAATGTGCCTAATGCTCATTCAATAGAACTCGTTCCGGGAAATCGGGTGGTAGCAGCAGCGTCTACCGCCCCGGCAGGAAACAAGATCATTTTATTTCAGATCAAAAATCCGGAGATCCCTTTACATACTGACAGTCTGTATTCCGCTCACGGACTGGTCTGGCATAGACAAAACAAAAGTTTGTTTGCCCTGGGCTATGATGTACTCCGCGAATACAAACTGGCCGAACACCACAATCTGCAACTGATAAATCAATGGACAATACCCGGTATCGGAGGTCATGATCTCCAGCTTTCGCCGGACCGTAGAAGTCTTTTTGTTACCGAACATAACGGATGCTGGCTGTTTGATTTGAAAAGCCATCAATTCAGAAAAATTGATGGCTTTCCGGATGCGCGCAATATCAAAAGCCTCGGCCAGGATAAAGCCGGCCAGTTTATTTATACTATTCCTGAAGAAAGCTGGTGGACGTATCACGTCAGTTTCTCCAGGCCTTCGCGGAGGTTTGTTTTTCCTGGAATGAAGGTCTACAAGGCTCGCTGGGCTGGGAAATAGGGATGCAAGCGTGCGCGCGTGTAGCACCAAACGTTGCGAAGGAACCAGATACTCTTTGCCTCCTGCTAAAAAAAGGGTCAGCTAAACAAAATGCTTCTTTATCTTTTCCCGGTTTAAGAACCATATCAAAAGTCCAAGGACTGTTAACCATATTAATGCTGTGGTAATTACCGTAACCCGAAAGAAGCCCAGTGAATAACTTCCTTCCGCTGCACTGAACAGTGCAAGCATGGTAGTCGAAATGAAAATAATAAGAAATACGGATATTGCCGATACTAGTTTGCCAGCCCATCGTTGGTATTTTCTGATATTTACCGCTCCTAATAGATAGACAATACCCACGCCAACCATGAATACGCATATTTCAGCATAATGATCAAGAATGAATTCGACGAGTTCCACGCTGTTCGTTTCCTCCGACCGACGTGCGTCGCGGATGACTTCATCCGTCCCGGTCAGCGCAAAGGCCAGGATTCCCATGGCATTACTGAAAATGATGAATCCTGAGAAAATTGCAACAATTGATCCAACGGATCTAATGGATTGGGGTTTTTGCTCTTCCATTTCTACTGCGTAAATCACCAACTAAGATAAGGAAACTATGCTTGTTTTAGAGAAATTGTGACAGTCACGTGAAGATAGGGAATTAATAGTATGTATGCGTTCCGCCGCTGTTCGCGGCATTCCACTGGCCGGTAACTGGCATCTGGTAGCCAGTAACTCAGTTATCCCGTAACGCAAACGCAACATAACTGTCCCCCTTTTCTGCGCCAAGCTTCGTGCCGCCGCAGGCAACGACGACGTATTGTTTCCCGTCGACCTGATAGGTACTGGGCGTGGCAAACCCTGCAGCAGGCAGGGTGGTTTCCCAGACAAGGTCACCATTAGCCTTGTTGTATACCCGGAATTTTTTGTCTTTCGTTCCGGCAATGAACAGCAAACCACTGGCGGTGGTCACGGGCCCACCATAACTTTCTGATCCCGTCTGAGGAATTCCTTTGGCTTCCAGTTCAGGATAAGTCCCAAAGACTTTGGTCCAGACATACTCACCGGTATTCAGGTCAATGGCGTTCAGCGTTCCCCAAGGCGGACGAATAGCAGGGTAGCCATCCTTGTCCAGAAATTTTGTGTAACCGGAAATGCTGTAGTCGGGAGGCTCGTTGATGACTTCTTTTTTCTCCACACGCGTAGCGAGGTTGTCGAGGACCTTCACCTTGTCTCCGTAAAGGAATGCTACGAGCATCTTTTTCTCATTGTCTGTGAGGCGTGTATTTCCGGGCATTCTGCCCTTGCCTTTTGTGATGACGTCCAATACGTTTTCCCTTTCAAACCGGTCGATTAAATTGACAATCGAAGGGTAACCGCTGGCAGGGTTGCCGTTGCGTTCGGCGCCATGGCACGAAGAACAGTGTCTGGCATAAACCTGCTGGCCGGGACTGAGGAGGTTCTCAGCCTGGGATTGCCTTTCATTTAGAGAAATGTGCCATCCCATCTCATTGCTGTTGAGGTACATGATCCCATCGGGGTCAACGGCAGCGCCACCCCACTCCGCACCTCCGTCCAGTCCGGGATAAATGATGCTCCCTTTTTTCGATAAGGGTGTGTACGGTCCTTCAAAACGACTCTGTCTGAAACCGATCAGTACAGAATCCTTATTCGAAGAATAGGGATTAAGATCATTTTCTGTAATGGTTTGTCGCGCATAGGGCAGGGGTTTCGTGGGAAGGGGTTGCGTGGGCCATGCTTCCTCACCTGGTATATCAGAAGGTGGTGCGGGAACTTCTTCAATGGGAAAGAGAGGCTCGCCGGTTTCACGGTTAAAAACATAAACAAATCCCTGCTTTGTCACCTGTGCAACCGCATCGATCTTTTTTCCGTTTTGTGTCACGGTGAGCAGGTTGGGTGGGGCGGGCGCGTCGCGATCAAATATGTCGTGATGGACAAACTGAAAGTGCCATATTCTTTCCCCTGTTCTTGCATTCAATGCCAATAAGGTGTTCGCAAAAAGATTGCTGCCCTTTCTTGGTCCTCCATAGAAATCGAATCCTGCGGAACCTGTGGGCACATACACGATCCCGCGTTTTCGGTCAACGGACATCCCGGACCAGTTATTTGCCGCACCGACATTGGTGTTTTTATATACGTCAGCGGGCCATGTGTCATAACCAAACTCACCGGGTTCCGGAATGGTTTTGAAAACCCATTCCAATTTTCCTGTCCGGATATTAAACGCCTGAATGTGTCCCGGCGCCGCATCGGACCCTTCCGAAAGGGCCAGGGGCATGATGATGAGATCTTCATAGACTGAGCCGGGGGTCCTGGATACTACATATTTTTTTTCCGTCGTGCTGCCCAACCCGGATTTTAAACTTACCCGACCACTGTCGCCAAAAGACAAGATCGGTTCTCCGGTTATGGCGTGGGCTGCGTGAAGCCATGATTCTCTGGAGTAAAGAATGCGTTTGTCATCTCCATCCTCCCAATAGGAAAGTCCGCGCATGATAACATTGCTCCGGGCAGGGTTCCTGATGCGCCATATCTCCTGCCCGGTAGCCGCGTTCAGGGCAAAAGGTTCGGCGCTGGCAGTGACACCATAAAGTCTGCCATCTGTAATAATTGCGTTGCATTGCACCTGACCACTGTCTCCAGTGTGGTATTCCCACGCTTTCTCCAGCTGGTTTACATTTGTAAGGTCGATTTGTGTCAGCGTGGAATAATGATTCCGATCTGGTCCGCCCAGGTATTCTTTCCATTCTTCGTCGTCAGAATAGGAAGGGTTATAAAAATACAGCACCACCAGGAGCGTGACGAGGATGATCAGAATGATGAGGAATGATTTGGAGTTCAACTCGGTTCAGTTTTAGGTTGTTTGAATTAAGATTTGGATCCATGATGTGGAGGCGCGGGCCTGATCATCGATCTTAAATCGTCCATCTTAAAATTACTTTAAAGTAATTCTTATCTTTATTAAATCAAAAAACCCGCTATGTTAGATCCAGTAAAGCTCGAACATTTCCGAAATCTTATTTCTCTTTCGGCGGCGGACGGAAAAATTGAGGTGGCCGAAAGAAAATCCCTTGCCAGAATTGCAACCTCACTGGGCATTCCTTCAGACCGACTTGAAGTTATGCTCACGCATGCGCATGAATATGTTTACCTCGTCCCCCAAAATAACCGGAACCGCGAACAACAGCTGGTGCAGATGATCGACATCGCCCTGGTGGACGGAAATTTTTCCCCCTCTGAAAGAGAATTGATCAAATCCGTTGCACACAAGCTTGGCTTTACCTTTCAGGAGGCGGAGGTGATTATTGAGAATTATTTGAGGGGGAAGTAATTGGTCCATAACACAAACCAGCCGCGCATGTCCACCACCTAAAGCCTGCCAGCCAGGCATGGGTCTGTGCGCCGGCAGGCAGGGTGGAAGCAATTGCCTACGTCAGTGAAATCCGCTTCTTTTCCTTCACAGAGCGATAGATCGCTTCCACGATCCTGATATCGCGCAGTCCTTCTTCTCCCGGGGCGCGCGGTTTGGCTTTTTTGGTGATCGCGATGGCGTCGTCATCCATTTGTTTTGCTTGCTGGTTGGGGATCTTTTCGTTCAATTTAATTCCATCGCTGGTGACACCGTTAATACCGCTGTAAGCCTGGAAGGGAGAAAGCTTATACCATCCGTTTTTAAAGTTCACCTGTAGGTCGTTCAGCCCTTTCGCAAAACTTGTTTCACATTTTGCTGTGGAACCGCCAGGAAACTCCAGGTCAAATTCCATGGTCTCTTCAACTTCGTGATATATTTCCGGACGGGTAACCGATGCCCGGGCCGTCACGGCAGTCGGTTCCATTCCTGCGCTGTACCTGGCGGCGTTTAAGGGATATACCCCCATATCGTACATGGCGCCGCCACCCATCGCCTTCTTTTGTTTCCAGTGAGTGGTGCGCGACTCGCGGTAGCCAGCGGAGGCGGTGAGGTTTTGTAATTTACCGTAAGGAAGTTCTTTGGCGAACTTCATAATTTTTTGGGTATTCGGTTCATGGTGCATTCTGTAACCAATGGTGAGCTGAACTTTGTTTTTGCTCGCCGCATCGATCATACTCTGGCATTCGGCTGCCGTCATGGCCATGGGCTTCTCGCACCATACCTGTTTTCCGGCATTGGCAGCTTTGATGGCGTACTCAGCATGCATGGACGGTGGAAGGACGATGTAAACGACGTCGATGGCAGGGTTGTTTGCCAGCGACGAGAAATTATCATAGTTGTAGATGTTCTTGTCGGGAATGTTGAACTGTTGCTTCCATTTTTCAGCTTTTGCCGGAGTTCCCGTGATAATGCCGGCGAGG